>JAMQPI010000073.1 GCA_023717565.1 Pyrinomonadaceae bacterium
AGAGTAGATTTCAGCTTTCTTGTACCAGATCATGCCACCTTTAATGACATCTAACTCTTGTTTTTTCCCCCAACTTCCTCCCATATGCACAAAAACAGAGTTCTCTTTAAAAAGGCCATTTAAAGACTCTACATTTTTGTCTGACATCCATGTCCATTTGGTTTTTGAAAGATCAAGGATTTCCTGTTCCTCTTTTGTAAAAGTTGTGGTTGCTGAATTAGGTAATTTAGCTTGAGCATGCGCTAGCTGCAGGCCTGCGAAAAACAGGCACAATGCGATAAGAGTTGTTTTCATGATTCTTATAAAGTTGTTCCTTACAGGTTTCTGTTTCATGATTCTCCTGTGATTGCGTAATAGTCAGAACTGGATCTGACAGTGTATGTGCCTGACAGGGGGCCGGTTTCCAGCCAACCACCTCCTAGTCTGATTTCAGAGTCTGAACGGTCTCGAAGGCCCTTACTTTTTCTCAAAGACTTCCTTCGCCACAGCGATGGCGCTTACCGCGCTAGGCCAGCCCGCGTAAAAAGCCAGATGGGTGATCGTTTCGATCAACTCGTCTTGCGCCACTCCGTTTTCGCGCGCCCTGGAGAGGTGAGACCGGAGCTGGTCGGGACGGTTCATCGCGATCAGCGCGGCCACCGTCACGAGACTGCGGTCGCGCTTGGATAATTGCGGACGTTCCCAGACGTCGCCGTAAAGCACGTCGTCAGTCAGCTCGGCTAACTTGGGCGCAAAGTCACCGATCGCTGCTTGCGATGGCCGAGGCCGCGGCCCGGTGTCGGCGCTCGCTCCTTTAGCACGGAGCGGTGCACTGTACTGCGCCTCGCTGACCTTCTCCATCCAGTCGACGGCCTTTCCGTCGAGCGCCTCAGAGATGGCGATGTGCGCCATCGAACTGTCCGGCGCAGCCCCGTGCCAGTGCTTCTGGCCGGGCGGAATCCAGACCACGTCCCCCTGCCGGATCTCATCCACGGGGTCGCCCCAGCGCTGTGCCCGGCCCGTACCCGCCGTCACGATCAGCACTTGGCCCAGCGGGTGGGTGTGCCACGCGGAGCGTGCGCCAGGCTCGAAGGTAACGAGGGAGCCTGACGTGCGCGCCGGTGCGTTCGCCTGGAACAGAGGATCAATACGAACGGAGCCCGTGAAGTTTTCGGCCGGGCCTTGCCGGGAGGGTTGCGTGCCTCTGCGAGCAATTCTGATTGCCTGCGAGTCTTGGACCCACGCGGAGGTGGCCCCCACCTTATCCGTCTGCGCGGACGTTGAGGCGAGCAGAGAAAGCGTGATGGCCGTCGCGGCGAGCAGTTTCATTTCTCTCCTTTCGATCATGTTCTCTGTTACGCACCCAGCTAGAGCGTCCTAGTGTAGAACGCTGTCAGCTTCTCCATTGCAGCGTCCACATACTTCGGAACCCAGTAGGTTTCGATATGCGTGGCCCCGTCGATCTTGAACAGCTCCTTGTCGTTGGTGCCGGTGGCCTTGGCGAACGCTTCCTCGGTCATGTACAAGGTGTCGGCCTTGCTACCTGCGATCATCAGCAGCGGTTTGTCGATCAGTTCGATCTGGTCGGTCGCGTCGAAGCTCATCAGGTCGAGCAAACTGCTCGTTGTGTACTTGAACGTCGAGTTGGGGTGCGCGTGGGTCTTCCAGTAGTACTCGTAACCCTGCCGATACAGGTCGAACGGCAGGTTGGCGATCTGCTCGTCGGTCAGGTTCGCATCCCCCGAATAGAGAACCTCCCCACCCGCCGCTTCCTGGGCACGAGCGGCGGATGCCTGCTGCAGGCGCTGCTGGATGGTGTCGAGCTGCGAATCCTTAAAGCCGTTGCGACGCACCCGCCCGGAGTTGAACATGCTCACGGTAACTATCGTCTTAAATCGTTTGTCGGTCTGCGCCGCAGCCAATGAGTACCCGCCACCGCCGCAGAGACCGAGAAGGCCCAAGCGCGAGCTGTCGACGCCGGGATAACGGGCTATGAAGTCCGCCATTCCGTGGATGTCCTCGATCCGGTGTTCGGGTTTGTCCACGTTGCGAGGATGGCCGCCGCTGGCGCCCTGATAGGCGGCATCGGCGGTGATCGCGATGTAGCCTTCTTCCGCCAGGCGTTGCGCGTACAAGCCCGAGACCTGTTCCTTCACCCCGCCGTTTGGGTGTGCCACAACGATTGCAGCATGTTTCTTCTTCGGGTCGTAGTTCGCCGGGGTGTATACGTTGGCGGCAATGTCCAGGCCGTTGAGCTTGTACCTGACCGGGTGAATGTTGACCTTGCCGGGTTCGTTCTTCGTGATCGCACCTTCATAGACCAAAGTGAACGGATTTTTCCTGTAGTCGTCCGCCCCGGCTTCGCCTGCCAGGGGCCAGATCATTGCGGCCAGTGCGGTGGCCGTTATCGCTGTTCGCTTCATTTAGATTCTCCTCGCACGCCACGCGCCGTAAACGTCGCCGCCTAAGATCGGCATCTCCACGCCGTTATTCAACCCAACAGTTTTCACGATTTCCCCATCTCCCTTTATTCGCAACGGCCGCGCTCCGCCTTCACATTCTCCAAACACCATTCAGTCTCGCCAGCAGTGATTTTGTGTGTCCTACTGAACTAGCGTGATTCTAAAGGCGCTTAAACACACGGCGGTATGACGATAGTCGAGAATAATTGTACGTTCCTGCAAAAAGTCCTAGTCTCGTGTGCCTAGAAGGGAAAGAATGGGCTAAGATGAATTCATGAATCGTACAGAAGCTAAGCGCCATGAGCAGCGCGTAGAAAGCAACAGGGAGGAGTTGCTGGAGCGGATGGCGCGCGCCCTCCCGGAGGACGGATGGATCGAGGCGCTAGAGGGCCTCTTCCTGGCCCGCGTGGCTAAGCCAATTGAAGCACCGCTCGCCCTGTTCCAGCCAGCCTTCTGCTTCGTCGCCCAGGGCGGGAAGCAGGTGTTAGTAGGGGAAGAAGTGCTCCGGTACGACCCAGGACATTACCTCCTATTCACGGTAGACCTCCCGGTCATCTTTCGGGTTGATGAGGCGTCGAAAGAGAAGCCGTATTTTGGCCTGAGGCTGGATCTCGAACCAGCCCTCGTCGCTTCAGTCATGTTGGAAGCGGGCGCCGACACTCGGAAAGGCGATGCCACCGTCAAGGCGATCGGAGTTAACCCCGTAGACGCAGACCTGCTCGACGCGGTCGTCCGGCTCGTCCGGCTTGTCGATAAGCCCGGTGAGCAAAGGATACTTGCGCCGCACATCAAACGGGAGATCGTCTACCGGCTGTTGGCTGGCGGACAGGGCGCGCGTCTCGGCCACCTCGTGGCTTCTTCTCGCGGAGACACGCGCCGCATCTCCAGGGCGATTGGGCGTGTGCGCGAGCACTACAACGAGCCGCTCAAGATCGAGGAAATCGCACGCGAGCTGGGGATGAGCGTCTCGGGCTTCCACCATCATTTCAAGTCGGTCACCTCGATGAGCCCTCTGCAGTTCCAGAAGCAGATCCGGCTTCAGGAAGCGCGACGCCTGATGCTCGGCGAAGAATTGGACGCAGCGAGTGCGGGGCACCGGGTGGGTTATGAAGATCCGGCTTACTTCAGCCGTGACTACAAGAAGCTGTTCGGCGCCCCGCCCTTGCGAGACATCGCGAAGCTTCGCAGCTCGCTTGAGCTGTGAGTGAGTGCATTTTTGACGTCGTGGATGTGGAACTGCACTGTAAGAGTGAAACGTCGCGCCAGTCGGTTCCCCTCTCGCTAAACGTTGCTGCTGATCTCTGGTCATGGAAAGAGACCACTCATTACCCGACGCCGGATGATTGGTATTTGCTAGCCCGCGCAGAAAAGGTAAGCGACCGGTAAGACCTGATGTCGTGCTATCGAAGATCATTCGCCTCGCTGCGTTTCGTGCTCGCATGCACAAAAGGATCGGTTGGCATACATTCCGTCATACTTATTCATCAACTCTGATTGCAAATGGCGAAAATGTGAAGGTGGTCCAGGAACTAATGAGCCATGCCAGCAGCCGTTTTACTCTTGAGGTTTACACGCAAGCGACAACGAAGGCCAAACGAGAAGCGCAACAGCGGATTGTTGAAGTGATGCTTCCTGACGAAGGATTGGCGGAGATCCGACTGCAACGTAGAGATCCACCTGAAGTGTTGGGCGGCGATGCGACTAACGAAGATCGTTAGCGGGGTGTCAAATGGTGCCTTTTGGTGCCACGGAAAATGCGCAAAGTGCCTGTAAGTTACTGAGGAAATTGGTAGGCGCGTGGGGATTTGAACCCCAGACCCCTACCGTGTCAAGGTACTCACCAGCGCCGCGTATAGCACGTACACGTTCCTGAAGTAATAAAACTCAACAAGAGCGGGGCGATGCTGCTTCTCCGGCAACGAAAGACTGGTTTTTGGCTGTGCGTTCGACACACACTGCGCGGGCTCTGACGCGCATCCATGAGGCACCCGAGCAGGCTTGGACAGTGGAGGCCCTGGCCCAGGAAGCCAGCTTGTCGCGTGCCGCTTTCGCGCGCAACTTCAGCGCCTCGGTGGGTGAGCCACCGCACAACTATCTGACTCGTTGGCGTATGGGTATCGCTGCGCAGTTACTTGAGGAAACCGACTTGCGACTGAGCGAGATCGCGGCGCGCGTCGGTTATCGCTCGGAGTTTTCGTTTAGCCGCGCTTTCAAGCTGGCTCGGGGAGTCTCGCCAACTCAGTACCGCCGCGCGATGACGACTCGTTCGCCGCCGGTATAGACTATAAGGACTCGTGATCGTAGCGTTCAGATCCGAACAGTTCCCTTCTCGTTGAAATGCCCTTTGAGTTCTTCTAGAGGTATACAAACCGTGACTCAATTGAGAGAGAACCCTCGACGTGCGCGGGTTGTTGCGGGCGTGGGCGCATTCATAGTGCTCTTCGCCATACATTTGGCGTTGACGTCACATGCGAACACCGTCACCTGGGACGAGCCCGATCACATCTATTCCGGATACATGTCGTGGAAGGGCGACTTCGGGCTGAATCCCGAGCACCCGCCACTGGTCAAGTTCGTTGCCACGCTACCACTGCTTGGCATGCAGTTGAATGTGCCAGAATTGCAGGATCGTCATTACCGATTGCAGGCAGTTCTCGGTGGAAGAGATTTCATCTTTCACAACGACGCCGACAAGGTTGTTTTTAGGGCGCAGATGGCGGCTTCGATCTTCACGCTACTTTTGCTGGTCATAGTGTTTCTCACTGCTCGGGAGATGTTTGGCACAACTGCGGGATTCGTTGCGCTCGGCCTGCTCGTCTTTGACCCAACACTGCTCGCGCATGGAGCGTTGGTGACCACAGATGCAATACAAGCCTGTTTGCTGCTGGCTTCGATCTATGCATTCTATCGTTATGTCAAAGCGCCCTCGGTAAGCCGCCTTGCAATCACAGGTCTTGCTGTGGGACTGGCGTTGGCGTCCAAGCACAGTGCTGTGTTGGTCTTCCCGATGCTGGTGATGCTCGCAGGGATCGAGGTGTTCCGACGAAGGTCGGCGGACATGGGATCGCAACATTCTATTGGCAAGCGCACTGCTCGCCTCGGTGCTGCTCTGCTAATCATCGGTCTGATTTCAGTAGGAATTCTGTGGGGCACGTATGGATTCCGCTATTCGGCACGCGGGAACGAATTGAAGTTGAATCCGTCGATGGAGGCGCAACTCAACCAGGTGCCAAGTCCGACAGAAGCGAGAGTGTTGGGTGAGTTTGCACGACTGCATTTGTTGCCCGAGTCTTACATCTATGGCTTCGCTCACGTATTGTTCAGTGCCAAGAGTTTCAACAGTTATGCGTTCGGCAAAACATATCCTCAAGCGGTCTGGTTTTACTTCCCAGCGGCGATGCTGGTCAAGTCGAGCCTTACTTTCTTGATCCTATTAGTGATTACCATTTGGGTGATTGCGAGCGGTCGCCTGCAGAACAGG
>JAMQPI010000081.1 GCA_023717565.1 Pyrinomonadaceae bacterium
CCGCGCGTACTCAAAGACGAGATCATGGATCGTATTGGCGCCTCAAACACCTGGCAGTATCACGCGTACAATAATTCCACCGCCGTAATAAATGGCAAGTCGATGGCATCGGTCAGCGGCGGAACACGTTGGGGCGGCGGCTTGTGGATCAGCACGCGTGATGAGGCGAGGTTTGGGTATTTGTTCCTGCGCAAAGGTAAGTGGAAAGACAAGCAGATCATTTCAGAGAACTGGATCCGCGCGGCAACCACACCCACACGCGTGGCTGGTGACTACGGATATCTCTGGTGGCTTAACACAGCACGAAAGCAGTATCCGAACCTGCCGTCGACCAGCTTTGCCGCACTGGGGTACGGGAGTAATACGATCTGGATCGATCCGGAGCATGATCTCGTGGTCGTGTGGCGCTGGCATCAGGACAGAAGCAGCGATGAGTTTTTCAAGCGAATCCTGGCAGCCGTCAGTTAGGGCCGTTTCTGCATGATAGTATCGGGTTCCTGATGTGGAGTTCGCAAATGGGAAAGACGCCTTCTGGTTATCTGAACAGGTACGGCCTGTGTTTCGCCGGGCTTATCTTGTTTTCGTTCCTCGTCGGCTGGGTCCCGAAGGGGAACCCGAACGCGATTCAGCGGCGACCTACCAAGGCAAGTGACTCAGAATTTGAAGCCACCCAAACTGAAAAACTTTTGGGTGTACCTGTTAAGAATTTCCCCGCACCGCAAGGGCTAACCGGCTTTGACGAACTCCCCATCAATGCTCCGGCCTTCAAGTTTAAACTCACTGGGCGACCTTTGTCTGGACCACCGCCCAGGGTGTCTTTCGAAACCAGACCGATTGTAGAAGCGCGAGCGCCGGATGGATCGATGTATGAAGCGTATTGCGGCCGTGATGACGTCGCCGAGATCACTCCTGGCCATGGCTTCGTCTCAAACTTTGAAAATACGCGGCAACGTTATGACACTCATTACGGTTACGGGTATCAACCCGAGAACGTCTATATCGGGAAGCGAGAGGCTGGCCGAATAACGCCCACTCTTTTTTTCCGCGATGTCGGCTCACACACGACTGCTCCCCATTACCTGGCAATCGACAGTGAGTCGTTAGCTCATCTGGTAGTAGCAGATGTAAATATCTCTCAAAACAACCGGCTTGATCTGTACTGGGTGATCGGTGATCCGAGGTCGGGAAAATGGAAGGCGGCGTGGCTAATCGACCGGCGCGGCTTTACCAGCTGGTCTCACCCGTGGAGCGGGGCATGGGCTAACAAAGTACACGTGGTATGGGATTGGTGCGACGTAAGCGTGAACAAGCGGGCACCGGGCATGGGGGCTTTTCACGCTGAATGGAGTCCCAATGGATTTAGCCGCAGGGTTCGCGTTATTTCAGGCCCAGTGGAACAGTTCTCCGCGGCCATAGATTCAGAGTCGGGGCGACTAATGATTGTCCTGGCTAAAAACAATGGAGTTTATGTAGTTTCCAGATCGGCAGACGGCGTCTGGACCAGACCAGTTCTATTACATCCCAGCCTCAGGCAAAGGAACGACATTTCAGTGCAGGAAAGCAAGGGCGGGGCATTTATCATAAGGACCTGCTCGGAGACTTTCATAAGGACCAGTTCGGAAACCACCAAAGAGTGGATTCTAATTCCTCAACGCACTTAACAACGGCAGAGCCGGAGCCGCTAATGCAGGTGTTCAATTGTTTGGATGAGGAGGTGAACATATGAGGCGGGCCCTATTTCTGGCGCTCTTACTGCTGGCGGTGCCGATTGAAATGAACGCGCAGACGGCCCCGGCTGCTAATGAGCTAACCACACTACTGAAAGAGTTCCTGTCCGGAGCGTCGCGCAACGATGCGGCGATTCATGATCGCTTCTGGGCTGATGATCTGATCTACACAGGTTCTACGGGACGGCGCCGTGGGAAAACAGAGGTGATGCGCGACGTGCGTTCAGCGCCGGCACCCAAGCCAGGAGATCCAGGTACTGTCTACACCGCTGAGGACATCCGTGTTCAGCAATACGGAAAAACCGCAATCATCGCCTTCCGGCTGGTCGCAACAACTCAGAAAAATGGCAGCAGTGACGTTACGAACTATCTGAACAGCGGCACCTTCCTCAAGCGCAACGGCAAGTGGCAGGTCGTGAACTGGCAGTCTACCAAGGTGCCTCCCGTCGATAGCAATGCCGAAAAGAAGACTGAGTGAAGCTCGGCCGATGAGGCTGAGCCGAGGTTTTCGATGCATAGCGACCGAACTCTGTCTTAGCCACTAGCTCGCAATTAATTGATGAAACGCCTAACCAAGAAACAGAAACCTGACGACGGCGAGAAACAGCTGGCACGAGTGCGACGCATTTGTCTGTCGCTGCCTGAGACGTGGGAAAAGACCTCGCACGGCGAACCGACTTTCTTCGTCCGCAAGAAGGTGTTCGCGATGTGCTCTAACAATCATCACAACGATGGACACATTGCCGTAACGATACCTGCGGCAATCGGCATCCAGGCCATGCTAATCGAGCGCTCGCCGGA
>JAMQPI010000082.1 GCA_023717565.1 Pyrinomonadaceae bacterium
TCCAGTTGTTGTTCCGCGGCACGATTCTGCGCGAAGAGACGATCAAGTTCCTTTCGGGCTTCGCGATTCTGGTTCCAAAGCACAAACAGCGCAGCAACTAACCCGACAAATACCACTCCTGCGGCTATCGCGCTCCATGTCTGCGCGGAGGACCACGTTCCGGGACGCTTCAGTGGCACCACATTCGAAGGTTGCGTCCGGTGTCCGTCTTCAGCTTGATTGGTTGTCCCGCGCGTACTCACTCTAAGCGGGCTGCCAGCTTGGGGATTTCGGCCGGCAGCATCGGCACGAACCGCTTCCAGAATACGTCCACGCAACTGCCGCGAGGGCTCAAGGGGTCTTGCTTCCGCACCGGCAAGCGCCAACATCGCCGCCGTGTCTTCCCACTCAGCGAGCTGCGAGCGGCACTCCGCGCAACTCCCGAGATGAGCGTCCAGATCACGCACCTCGGCCGGGTCAAGCGCGTTCAGCGCCTGCGCCGCCAGCAACTCTTTGTATTCCTCGTGGGCCATGTTCCCGCGTTCACTCTTCGCCTAGTGCAGACTCTTGATTTCCTTTCCCAGCAGTTCGCGTAGCTTGATCATGCCCGACCGCATGCGCGTCTTAACGGTGCCGAGGGGTGTCGAGAGCTTCGTCGCAATCTCCGACTGTGTTAGTCCCTCAAAGTAGGCCAGCATCAAAATCCGCGTTTGCTCTTCCGGAAGCTCTGCTAAAGCCCGCTGGACGATCTCGCGTTGCTCCGCATGCAGAGTGTCTTTCACTGCATCAGATGCTTCGTCAGGCGCGTTCTGAGCAGCGGAATCGGCCAGACGCTGGCGCGCTCCCAACAGGCGCAGGCGATCGATGGCGCGGCTGCGGGCGAGCGTCACCAGCCAGGTGAAAGGTCGGCCTCGCTGCTCGTCAAAATCCCCGGCTCGCCGCCAAACCTGCAGCAAAACCTCTTGTAAAACATCTTCCGCCTCTTCGCGGCTGTTCAATATACGCACCAACAGGCCAAACAAGATTACCCGGTAGCGGTCGTACAGCGCCCCCAACGCCACCTCATCGCCCCCGGCGACCGCGTGGAGAAGCTCAACATCTGTGGCTTGTTCTGATTGGGGTTGCAAGGCGCGTGCGTTAGTCAGTGAATATACGAAGCTGGGCTCCTGGTAAGATTGCCTTGTGAGATTTTCAGATCTCCGATCTCAAATTTCAGATTCTCAGATTAAACTCGAATCTCAAAATCTCAGATCTATACCTACCTTTTCGCCACTTTACGCCACGGTGATTTCGTCCGTCAGGTACACATCCTGAATCGCGTTGAGCAAGTCCACGCCTTCACTCATCGGGCGCTGGAAAGCCTTACGTCCGGAGATTAGGCCCATGCCGCCGCCGCGCTTATTGATCACGGCTGTGCGCACGGCTTCGGTGAGATCGCTAGCCCCTTTCGATTCACCACCGGAATTGATTAAGCCGCAACGACCCATGTAGCAGTTGGCCACCTGATAACGCACCAGATCTATTGGATTCTCGCCAGTAAGTTTCTCGTAGACGATCTTGCTGGTCTTGCCGTAGGTGCTGCCGAATGCTTTTTCCACGGCCGGGTAACCGCCGCTGCGTTCAGGGAGCTTCTGCTTGATGATGTCGGCCTGAATAGTAACGCCAAGATGGTTGGCCTGGGCGGTCAGATCGGCCGACGCGTGCATGTCGCCTTCCGGGGTTTTGAATTTTGGATTGCGCAGGTAGCACCAGAGAATAGTGGCCATACCCAGTTCATGAGCATGCGCAAAGGCTTCGCTGACTTCTGTTATCTGTCGCGTCGATTCGTCCGATCCAAAATAGATAGTCGCACCTACCGCCACGGCTCCCAGGTTGTGTGCTTCCTTCACCGTGCCAAACGAGACCTGGTCAAACTTGTTTGGCAGCGTGAGCAGCTCGTTATGATTGATTTTTACGATGAAGGGAATCTTGTGAGCATAACGACGAGCAACGACGCCAAGGACACCAAACGTGGAGGCCACTGCATTGCAACCCCCTTCGATCGCCAGCTTCACAATGTTGTCTGGATCAAAGTACTGTGGGTTGGGTGCGAACGAGGCACCGGCAGAATGTTCGATGCCCTGGTCGACCGGCAAGATCGAAAGATATCCGGTGCCCGCCAGCCGGCCATTGTCGAAGAGGGATTGCAGTGAGCGCAGGACCGCAGCCGAACGGTCTGAGTGTGTCCAGACGCGATCGATAAAGTCCGGTCCGGGCAGATTAAGTTGGTCTTTGGTTATAGTCTTCGATGTGTGATCGAGCAGCGTGCGCGCGTTCTCGCCCAGCATTTCTTCGATCCGACCCAGGGACGTCGTTGCCCGCTTCAGTTCAGTAGCCATTATGTTAAGTCCTCCCGCTAAATAGACGACATTAGGATTGTTTTAAGGAAAGCAAGGCTCGGAATTATAACACAGCGACTCATCGCCTCCAGCAGCCAGTGGGGTTCGCGTTCCGGAGCAAACGCCTTTGAAAGAGGTGTTTCGCAGTCCCGTACTCCGGCACCCAACTTCCGGGTTCCGGAGACAACTGGTGAACCTTGCGGCCCACTTTTCGCTGAGGTACAATCCGCGTTGCACTCGTCAGCGTTGCCCTCGCATCGCTTCTCATTTGGTTACACCCGCCTACTCCCAGAGTCTTCGATGAGATTTGCTGAAAGGTCAATAGAATATGACTAAAACCCTCTCCATTCTGATCCTCTACCTGTCACTTCTGTGCGCAGCAACCCTGAAACCCAGTCCGGTCCTTGCGGGAAGTGACTGGAAACCTATCGATCCGGCCGACTTGGCCTTGAAGACACCAAAAGTCGAGAAGGACACCGACGCCGAAGCTCTATTCTGGGAGGTTCGCGTTGAAGACGAGGTGGAGGGGGGTAGTCCCAGAACGGTTTTCCGGCACTATGTGAGGATCAAGATCTTTACCGAGCGGGGTCGGGAAACCCAAAGCAAAATAGACATTCCCTTCCTGGACAACTGGAGTATTCAAGATATCGCGGCGCGCACAATTAAACCGGACGGCACCATCCTCGAAATCAAAAAAGAGGACATTCTGGAGCGCACGATTGTTAAAGAAGGGCGGACCAAGATAAAGGCGAAATCGTTTGCCATGCCGGGTGTGGAACCGGGCGCACTTATTGAGTATCGCTGGAAAGAGGTACGCAGAGACCGTTTCGCAAACTATATCCGGTTACATTTCCAGCGCGATGTTCCCGTGCAGGTGGTCAAGTACAGCCTCAAGCCCTATTCGGCGGCGGGCTTCGACTTTGGCATGCGCGCGATGACCTTCCAGGCGCAGCCATCTCCTTTCGTCAAGGAGAAGGATGGCTCTTATAGCACTACGATGACCAATGTGCCGGCCTTTCGGGAGGAGCCGAGAATGCCGCCCGAAGATTCAGTTCGACCCTGGATGCTTGTCTACTACTCAGAAGATCGGAAACTGACCCCGGATAAGTTTTGGAAGGAGTTTGGCAAAGAGAACTTTGAACGATACAAGTCGCGAACAAAAGTTAGCGATGAAGTTAAGCAGGCGGCGGCAACCGCTATTGGAGACGCCACCACGCCGGAACAGAAAATCGAGAGGCTATTTGAGTTTTGTCGCTCGAAGATCAAGAACACAAATGACGACGCCTTAGGACTTACTTCCGAGGATCGGGCCAAGCTTAAGGAAAACAAAACACCCGCCGACACTCTCAAACGCGGCATGGGTACTGGCACGGACATAGACATGCTGTTTGCGGCGCTGGTGACCGCCGCCGGCTTTGACGCCCGCGTCGCTAACCTCTCAGACCGGAGCGACACCTTCTTCGAGAAATCATTCCCAGACGACTATTTCATTCAGTCGTACGATATTGCCGTCCGGGTGGGGGATGAGTGGCGCTTTTACGATCCCGCCAGCACCTATGTCCCGTTCGGAATGCTGCGCTGGCAGGAAGAGAGCCAGGAGGCTCTGGTTTCAGATCCCAAAGAGGCGATCTGGGTCAAGACGCCGCTCTCGGCTCCCGACAAGTCCAAGTACAAGCGAGTCGCAAAACTGCGGCTGAGCGAGGACGGAACGCTCGAGGGAGACGTGAAGATTGAATATTACGGGCACCTGGCCGTAGAGCGGAAAGAATGGGACGACGATGACTCACCGACCCAACGTGAGGATACTCTGAAGGAAATCGTGAAGGAACGCTTGAGTACTGCCGAGCTCACGGATATTCGGGTTGAGAATGTAACCGATCCCGTGAAGCCCTTTACTTACGTCTACCACATCCGCGTTCCCGGTTACGCACAGCGGACTGGCAAACGCCTTTTTCTACAGCCTGCCTTCTTCCAGCGCGGGTCAGGGCCACTATTCGCAACCAGCTCGCGGCACCATGCGGTCTACTTTAACTATCCGTGGTCGGAGGAGGATGAAGTAACTATTGACCTGCCCGCAGGTTTCTCGCTGGACAGTGCTGAATCTCCTGCGGGATTCTCCTCGGCGCCGATAAGTGAATACAAACCAACCGCTGCGGTTACCAAAGACGGACGAACCTTGATATACAAACGAACCTTCTATTTCGGCGGCGGGGGCAACATTCTCTTTCCGGTGGGAGCGTACAACCAGCTTAAGGCCTACTTTGACCAGCTCCATACTCAAGACAACCACACCATTACCTTGAAGCAGGCGGCCGTCGCCGCTGCGCCTTAACGCGAATCGATTCTCTACACGCGACTCACCGGGGAGCACTGAATGCGCAAGTCAATTTTGAGTATCTGTTTCGTTTTACTGCTGACCGCAGCGCCGGCGGCTGTGGCCGCGGCTGATGAAGCGCCCGCGTGGCTGCATCAGGCGGCTGCTATAAAAGTTCCCACCTACGACAAGGAAGTGCCGGCAGTAGTGCTTCGTAACGAACAGGCGGTAACAGTTAGCGAGGAAGGCCGCGTCAACTATGTGACGACGTATGCGGTGCGCATCCTCACGCGCGATGGTCGCGCATACGCGGAAGCAGTTGAGGTGTATTTGACCAAAGCCGGAAAGATTCGCGAGATGACGGCTTGGCTGATTCGACCTAATGGGTTCGTGAAGAAGTATGACAAGAACGAAACCGTGGATCGCATCAGTGAGCCGAATGACATTTATGATGAGTATCGCGTGAAGATTATTGACGCCTCAGACGACGCTGATGTGGGCGTCGTGTTTGGCTACACGGCGGCGAGCGAAGAACGGCCACTGTTCAACCAGGATGTCTGGCGATTCCAGGGTCGATTGCCGACGCTACAATCCCGGTATAGCTTGACTTTGCCCTCCGGCTGGCGGGCTTCCAGCATGACGTTTAATCACGAGAAGGTGGAGCCCACAATCAGCGGCTCAACCTATGCTTGGGAATTGCTCAACCTGCCGCCGATAAAACCGGAAGTGTCCAGCCCGAAACTCAGCAACCTGGCTCCCAGAATAGCTGTCAACTACGCTCGTGGGGACACAGGGGCAGGAGCGACCGCAAAGACCTTTGAGGACTGGAGACAAGTTTCACGCTGGGCTTCAGACCTCCATGACCCGCAAGCTGTACCTGATGAGAGTGTCACTGCAAAAGCCCGAGAGTTGACGGTTAGTTCGAAGACCGACCTGGACCGAATCAGAGCCATCGCGCACTTTGTGCAACGTCTGCAGTACATTTCGATAGATATCGGTATAGGAAAGGGGAATGGTTACCGGCCGCATGCTGCCGCGCAAGTCCTGGCCAAGGCATACGGCGATTGCAAGGACAAAGCAAACCTGATGCGCTCGATGCTCAGGGCCATCAACATCACGGCTTATCCGATTGTCATATACAGTGGGGACCCAACCTATGTGCGTGAAGAATGGGCCTCTCCGAGTCAGTTCAACCATTGCATCATTGGGATCAAAGTGGGCGATGAAATTCAAGCGGCCACTGTTATTGTCCATCCGGTGCTGGGTCGACTGCTCATCTTTGACGCTACCGACGAACATACCACTGTGGGCGATCTCCCCGACGAAGAGCAAGGCAGTTTTGCCCTGATTGTCGCCGGCGACTCTGGAAGCCTCGTGCGAATGCCTACTATGCCGCCAGAGTCGAGTCAGCTAGAACGGCAGGCGGAAGTAGAGTTGTCGCCGCTAGGAGCAATTACCGCGAAGCTCAAAGAACAATCGACCGGACAAACGGCGGTGTCTCAGCGCCGCGCATTCCGGGGACTATCTAGCTCCGGATACAAGCAGATGCTGGAGGCCTGGGTGACGCGCGGCGCGACCTCGGCGCTGATCTCTCGCATCGAGCCGGTGGACAACAGTGTCGAGGGACACTTTGGTCTCGATGTCGACTTTTCGGCCGCTCAGTACGGACAGCTAATGCAGAATCGACTCTTAGTTTTTAACCCGGCAATCGTCTCGCGCCGGGAAGCGCTCTTTTTAACAGAAGCCAAGCGCGAGCATCCAATCGTGCTCGACTCGCACACATTCACTGAAGTGGTCCGGGTCAAACTGCCGGCCGGATTTGAGGTAGATGAGATGCCTGATGCAGTAAAGCTCGACACTCCCTTTGGCTCGTATAAGACCAGCTATGAAGTGAAGAACGGACAACTGGTCTTTACTCGCGCCCTGACTCAGCGAGCCACAACCATTCCCGCCGCTCAGTACCAGGCCATTCGCAGTTTCTTCGAACGCATTCGCGCGGCCGAACAAGCCCCGGTGGTGCTGGCCAGAAAGTAGTGTCTTTAGGCTTTGGATCCAAGATTCAAGGCTCGAGGCTCAACATCATCACAAGTTGACATGATCAAAGAGATATGAAGTTCTGCTCAATAACGCTCACGTTACTCCTGCTTGGCCTGTCAGCGACGATGCCCATCGTCGGGCAGTCCCAGACCGCAAGCGGCTACGATCGTGATCGCGGACGCGACATGCTGAATACCGTCAAGGATGATTTGAAGAGGCACTATTACGATCCGGGGTTCCACGGAATGGATGTCGAAGAGAGGTTCAAGCAGGCTGAGGCAAAAATTGAGCAAGCCGTATCAAACAGTCAAATCTTCGGCATCATAGCTCAGGTGTTAGCGGAGCTTAAGGACTCGCATACGTTTTTTGTGCCGCCCCGTCGAGTTACTCGCACGGACTATGGTTGGCAAATGCAAATGTTCGGCGACCGCTGTTATGTCATTGCTGTCAAAGCTGAAAGCGATGCGGACAAGAAGGGTCTCCAGCCCGGCGACGAGATTCTCTCGATAGATGGAAGGAAACCTACTCGTGAGAATTTATGGGTGTTGCAGTATTTGTATTACACCCTGAGGCCGCAACCAGGCATGAAGGTGACTATTGCGAAGCACTCCGGAGGAACAGTCACACTCGATCTGCTGGCCAAACAGAAGGAACGCAAAAGGCAAAAGGACCTAACAGACGGTTTCGACATTTTTAATATCATTAGAGAACGTGAGAATGAGGATCACTTTAGTCGCCAGCGATTCGTCGAGCTAGACGACCTTTTCATTTGGAAGATGCCGAACTTCGATTTCGATCGACTTCAAGTAGATCAAATTGTTGACAAAGTAGGTAAGCGGAAAAACCTGATTTTAGATCTCAGAGGCAACGGTGGCGGTTATGTAGATACGTTGCTGCGATTATTGGGAAATCTTTTTGACCGAGACATTCGCGTCGGTGAACTAAAGAAGCGCAAGGAAAGCGAGCCCATCATAGCCAAGCGGCGAGGTGGTAAATTCTTCTCTGGTAACCTCGTTGTGCTAGTCGACAGTAGATCCGGCTCAGCTTCTGAAATATTAGCGCGGGTAGTGCAGCTAGAGAAGAGAGGAACTGTCATTGGGGATCAAACGGCTGGCGCGGTCATGCGGAGCAGAAATCAACGTCATGAAACCGGTGTAGATATAGTCTCCTACTACGGGGTCAGCATTACTGATGCCGACATAATAATGCAGGATGGCAAGAGCCTTGAACGAGAGGGTGTGACGCCTGACCAGGTTGTATTGATGACTGCCGCAGACCTAAGAAACAGCCGTGATCCAGTGTTGACACAAGCGGCGGCTAACCTGGGATTCAAGATTGAACCCGATAAGGCTGCGAGTTTCTTTCCCTTGGAGTGGCGAACGCAATAGTTAGCTAGCCGCCGTTTTCCTCACTGAAACTACTTCTCGAAAGGCGTCACGCAGCCTCACCGCCACGCTGCCTTCTACAATTGAATACCGCCGAAAGTCAAACGTGGTTACGATGGCCACTCCAAGACCTGCTGAAGTGAGGAAGATTTCATCCGCTTCGGTGAGGTCAGACAGTTCGTGTATGCCTTCGATCAGAGGAATGAAGAGCTTGTTCGCCAGTTCAATCACCACCGCTCTGGTAACTCCCCCCGCTGCCCCGGTCGAGAGCGTGGGAGTATGAACTGTTCCATCTTTCACCCAAAAGATATTGGCCATCGTCGCAGCGACTATTTCACCGCGCTCGTTTAGCATTACCGCTTCATCAAATTCTCTGGCTTGAGCTTCCTCCCAAGCCAACACCTGCTCGAGATAGTTCAAGCTTCTGATTCCGGCGAGAGGTGAGAAAGTGTTGAAGCGATAAGGCGAGACGGCCAGACTCATTCCTGCCTGGGGAACCTTATGGGCCTCCCCGGTCATGATCAGCAGATCAGTCTTCTTAGCGCCAGGAGCTTTGGTCTTCCAAAAGTCGCGTCCGCTCCGCGCCAGCAGAATCACCCGGGCCTGCCCATCGTGAACGCGATTAACTGCGATGAGTCTTTCCAGGGCCTCGCCTACGCCCTGCTCAGTGCATCCGCTGCAATCAATAGCCAGACGCCCGGCGTGATCCAGCAACCGCCGCCAGTGTTTGGGCCACAAGAAGGGTACACCCTGGTAGATTGCTACAGTTGTGAAAACACCTCGCCCGTAAAGCATCGCCGAAGACACCGGCGCTACGCGGGCCTTGGTGGCCTCGACCATCGTTCGGTTGAGATAGATGACGGGATGCACTAGCGCCTGCCTTAAGGATGAAGGATGAATTAGGAAGGATGAAGGGTTTTGATTAGCGTTGGTTGCCGGTTTTTCATCCTTCCGCCTTCCGCCTTCCGCCTT
>JAMQPI010000107.1 GCA_023717565.1 Pyrinomonadaceae bacterium
TCGGAACTCGACAGCGGAGCCGCCAGGGTGACGGTACCGAAAGGAATGCCTGGTACGCCAAGAACCGTTCCAAAGTCTGCTGTCGCACTCGTCGTGGGCTGTGACGCCAGCGTGAGGTTGGTGCGGAGGTAATTGACCACGTAAGGACTCACGCCTGGTAAAGCGGCTAGCTGATCGAGACCTGCAGCAGTTGGTGCAAAGTACTCAAAGAGTGTCGAAGGCTGGTCCTTGAATTCATGGTGGAAGGCGCCAAAGAAGAAGAGCTTGTTCTTGACGATTGGTCCGCCCAGGGTAAAACCATAGCGAGCGTCCTTAGATGATGTCGAATTCAGCTTCGGGCTCTGGAAGTAAAGAAAGCTGTTGCCATGAAAATCATTTGTGCCAGATTTAGTAATCGTATTGAACTGGCCCGCTGCTCCACTGCCAAACTCAGCATTGTAGTTGTTGCGCAACAGCGTGAACTGCTCGACAGCGTCCTGTATCACGTTGACCGCTGGACCCGTCGAGACGAAGTCGTTGTTGTCCACGCCATCAAGGTTAAAGCTGTTGGCATGAGGCCTCATTCCGCCCACCGTTCCGCCGGCACCATGTACGCCCGCGGATTGCTTGCTGACATTCGGTGAGAGCCGGGCCAGCAAGTTGAGATCGTTAAAGATAGGCAGTTGTTGAATCTGGTCATTGCTGTAGCTGTTCAGTTGCTGCGAACTGTCCGTTTGAATTTCCGGCATGTTGGCAGACACGGTCACGTTTTCCTGCATCGCGGCAACGGAAAGTGGGAGGTTGAGCGTAATCTGTTGGTTCAAGGAGACTCTTAATTCCCGCGTGCTGATTAGGAAGCCGGTGGCTTCAACTGTCAGCGTATAGTCGCCGACAGCGACATTCGGGAAAGAGTATGCGCCGGACTCGTTAGTTTGAGTTGAGAGCGCCTGACCGGTTGAATGAGCTTTTATTGTCACTGCAGCACTCTGCACTACCGCTGCGCTGGCATCGGTAATGGTGCCGGTGACGCGGCCTCCGGTGACTTGGCCCCAGATTGGGGATGATGATGACAAAAGTGCTCCGGCGAGCAAGAGTGCATTAATAGTTCTTCGATACATTTTCTGAAACTCCTTCTAAATCACTTGGCGATTGTCTGTGAGACATTCCGCCTCTGATGGCGTGGTTATTAAGTTCCTATTTCTTGATATGCGAGACCGCAATACTCGAACTCAACAAGAATCTCTCTTGTCAAAGAAGAGCACCATGCGCTGAATGATGACTAATTAGTGGAGCGCTTGAAGGCCTAGTGCGGGATGTAGCCCCGTTGGCGTGACGCCATTGGGAGGTAATCGAGCAGATTGAACTGGGCAAAAAGCTCCCGGCTGCTGTGATCTCGTTTGGATGAGAACCGAGCGAGTGTGACCTACTAGCGAGATAAACACAAGCAGGACTTGTTAACCTATGTTTGTCAAAGGAGGAAGATCTGTCCTTTTCTTAGGTTTTAGTCGTGAAAATGTCATTTCACCCGATGGTGACTCGTTACTATCTCTGCCTGAAGATGGAGAGCTGCGGGCTGGTGATTAGTGCCTTCGCAGCAGCCTTTCCACCAGAACACTGATCCATCGCCAGCAAGCCCCAGGGGTCGCCAAACTCACTCTTCGTGGTACTGGCGACCTCTCTCAATTTCGACGCCAGTTTTTTTCGCAGGGATTTGAAGGTGTTGTTCTCAGGATCAGTTGTGGGATTGGCCGCTAGAAATTGTCTGATCGCGGCCAGGTTCTTGCTCATTTCTTCCATCGCCTCGGCCCACCATACAATTACACTGTAATCACTAGTGACCGCTCCCAGCTGCGTGGCGCTGAGGACTTTGAGTTTTTCGATAAAGCGAAAACTTGGTTGTCCCACCAGCTTCATTTCCTGCCAGAGACTGTCATCACGGGCCGGCAAGCGCCGAAACTGTTCGGCCTCACCGCTTTGCACCAGCAGGGCCAGTGCCTGCCTACCCGCTTCCTCATACTCTTCGCTTCTGCGCGGGGCCCCATTCTTGAGAAAGAGATCGTTCACGAGCCGATCGTCATAAGAAGTCTCGGCGTAGAACATAGTTCTGCCAAACTGCGAGGCTAACCCCACAAGCTGCTCCTTTTCAGACTTGGTCATCAATCCCAACGACTCAAACACATCCAGATTGTCCTTCATGACCGTTTGGTTCGTTTTGGAGTGCATTTCGATGTAACTGTGAACAATCTGGAGCTCGGGTTGATGGGTTACCAGTTTGCTGCAGCGGTAAGCTGCGGTGATCAGAACGCTCTCCGCCAGGACCTTCCTAAGCTTCTCAGCGTCAGCAGCGAAGTTAAACATCGAGGCCGCGATTCGGGATGCCGTGGCCTTATCAGTGATAATTATCTCTCCCGTCCGCGGCTCGAACATGACTGTGCCTTTCAGGATGAGAGTGCTCACTGAGATGAAGTTGTAGATGCCCAGCAGGTTGAGTTTGACTGTGTGTTTCTCTTTTTGGACTTCGGTGAAGATGCTACGAACAAGGCTAATGCCCGGCGGAAGATCAGAACTGGCAACCGCCAAACGGGTAAGATCGCCATCGAGGGCCTGGTGAACAGCGGCGCGTCCGACCTCGTTGAGTTTCGCGAACTCGACTTCAAACAAGAATGCTGCTTCCGAGGTACCCTGCGAACTAAGCTCAAACGCTGCCGCGAGCTCTAACTTCCGCGAAATTCCCGCCTCGACCACTTTCTTGATAGATTCAACTTGAGCGTCCGTCAGCCCACCTTTTTTCAACTCTTCGGCATCGACCTTTGGATCAGAGCTAATTGCCTTTAGCACCATTTCTATCGAGTCAAAGTCGCCGATACCACCCGAGAGGCCCACAGAAGCGGAAGCCTTGACGCCGAATTCAGTGCCTTTCTTTTTGTAGTAACCAAGGTGAGCCTTTTCCTCACTAACCTTGTGGACCCGAAGTTGGTACGCACCCTCGATTTCAAAGGAGGCGCCAATTTTGATGGCCCCACCCGACGCAAGTTTCAATGTTCCGATCGGATCCGGCAAATCAGCTGCAACCAGGGGATTCACAACGGTCAACAGGTTCATGCCGCCCGAGAACTTGATGGTGCCGCTACCCTCAACGGTCGCGACTGTCCCCCTGTCCATCAACACAAGGTCCTGTAAATCACCTGGAATCACAAAAGCACCTATCGTTTCCTTCACAGCATTCAGGCAACTGGGAAAAGCACCATTGCCAGTTCGCTCGAACAAACGATAACTCGCGAGACTTACCTGACTACCGGCGGTGAACCCAAAGCTCAGATCCCCGCTCTTATTCGTCAATTCGCTGGAGACTTTTGCGGTCGCTTGTGCGCCAACATAGATTTGATCGTCGCGGATTGTAATGGGATCGCCGAACACTTCCGTGTCGAAGAGCTGCTTGTCCTTTGCCGAAAGGAGTTTGAGTCCCCCGGAAACGCCTGCCGCGATAGTCAGCTCCGTATCATCGACACCCAGCCCTATCGGTTGTTCAAAGGTAATCCCGGTCTCCAGGGTTTTGAGGGGCACCTGATCAAGCGGGATGTTTTTTAGATCCTCGAACTGAAGCTTAGATAGTTTTAGTTTGGAGAGATCTTTCAGGTACTTGGCGATGGCGGAGTTCTCCTTGAGCTCAACCTCGACGTCTACACCAACCTGATCAGTTAATTTTATGCTGGGCATACTTGAGCCTTTCTTTCTCAGTTCGTCATTGGCACCTTAAAGTGGTCGGCGGTTCCTCTCCGGAGTGGCCTGCATTAGTTATCAATTCGCAGAGCCACGGGTTTAGAATAGTTGTTCACATTCAGGACTAGCTCTTGCTCTGGTCTTAACATACGAGCGCATAGATAAGCAGTGAAGGCAAAACAGACTTGTTGGCAACGGATGTTAGCAGCCCGAAACCGCTAACTTCAATCTGTTTTTGCGGAAGAGTCGACGGCTAAACGAGAAGGAGTAAACCATGACTGACAAAAAGAAACTTACTACCAATGCAGGGTGTCCGGTTGTCGACAACCAGAACGTCATGACCGCGGGGCCACGTGGCCCGCAACTGTTGCAGGATGTTTGGTTCCTGGAAAAGCTCGCCCACTTTGACCGCGAAGTCATCCCCGAACGGCGCATGCACGCCAAGGGTTCCGGAGCCTATGGCACCTTTACTGTGACACACGACATCACCGGCTACACCCGAGCCAAAATCTTTGCTCAGGTCGGCAAGAAGACGGATCTTTTCCTCCGTTTCTCCACAGTCGCCGGCGAGCGCGGCGCGGCCGATGCTGAGCGTGACATCCGTGGCGTCGCGATGAAGTTCTACACAGAAGAAGGCAATTGGGATCTAGTGGGTAACAATACGCCGGTTTTCTTCATGCGCGATCCACTCAAATTTCCGGACCTCAACCACGCCGTAAAGCGGGATCCGCGCACTAACCTGCGCAGTGCCAAAAACAACTGGGATTTCTGGACGCTGCTGCCGGAAGCTCTGCATCAGGTGACCATCGTGATGAGCGATCGCGGCATTCCCGCTTCATATCGTCACATGCACTGTTTTGGCAGTCATACTTTCAGTTTCATTAACGCGCAGAACGAACGCTACTGGGTCAAGTTCCATTTCAAAACCCAACAAGGCATCAAGAACCTGACCGACGAAGAAGCGTCGCAAATCATTGCCAACGACCGTGAAAGTAGTCAGCGCGACCTGTTCAATGCCATCGAGAATAAGGATTGCCCCCGCTGGACCATGTACGTTCAGATCATGCCCGAGCTGGATGCCGCCAAACTTCCGTATCATCCCTTCGACCTGACCAAGGTCTGGTTGCATAAGGATAGTCCGCTCATCGAGGTGGGCGTCCTGGAACTGAACCGCAACCCCGAGAACTACCATGCTGAAGTAGAACAGGCTGCTTTCAACCCTGCCAACGTCGTGCCGGGGATCGGCTTCTCGCCGGACAAGATGTTGCAGGGGAGGTTGTTCTCCTACGGTGACGCCCAACGTTATCGTCTGGGAGTTAACCATGCTCAGATCCCGGTCAACGCTCCGCGCTGCCCGGTGCACAGTTACCATCGCGACGGTGAGATGCGGGTGGACGGCAACCACGGCGGCACTCTCGGCTATGAACCGAACAGTTATGGCGAGTGGCAGGAGCAGCCCGACTTTTCTGAACCGCCGCTACTCATTGACGGCGCAGCCGATCACTGGAATTTTCGCGAGGACGACGATGACTACTATTCCCAGCCCCGCGCCCTGTTTCACCTGATGAGTCCAGCCCAGCAACAGGCATTGTTCGCTAACACTGCTCGCTCCGTCGGTGCGGCGCCAAAGGAGATCCAGATTCGCCACATCGGGAATTGCCTGAAGGCCGATCCAGCTTACGGCAAGGGTGTGGCCGATGCGTTGGGTATTGTGTTGAGCGATGTGCCTGCTTAGAGATACAGGACTACAGGCCAAGTAGATTGCTGAAGAATCAGTAACACACGCTAGCGCTTCTTGATTTCAGTGATGGTTGCGATGCCGGCCATGTCTTCGAGGGTGAACTCGATTCGGTCGCCGACCTTGACTGCATCCAGCAGCGCGGGATCGTGCGGATGATAATCCATACTCATGGCGGGCATGTAACCCGTGATCTCCTCGTGATCGATCTTAATCGCGTTCTTCTTCCGATCTACTTCCTGAATGGTCCCGACTCCGTGGTAAGTCTTGATGCTCACGCCGAGAGGCAGCGAGGGTTGTGGCGAAGGCTCCATTGCTCCCCGAGAGGAAGGTGACATGCCTTTCCGGCAAGAGATGGAGAACACCAAAACAAATAGGAACACAACGGAGACGAAGGTAGGGGTGGGGCTGCTCCCATTTCTTACCTTTAGTATGTCTTTCAAAGAATGATTCCTCCATGACAAGGCGACACTAGTGTTGTGCCGCGTCTTTAAGATCGCTGATGATGTCAGCGGGCTTCCATTCATTTCCGTGATAAAACTTCCGAAGTTTGCCGTCTCGCCCAATGACAGCGGTGCGGAGACCGTGGACAATCTGGGTGGGATCCTTCCAGTACCGGAGGCCGAAGAATCCCGTAATCTGCTTAATCTCGTCCGGTGTTCCCGTAGCGAATTCCCAATGATCGAAGGTCTCGTCCGAGTATCTCTCGGTGTACGCTGCCCCATAGCTTCGCAGCACCCGCGGCGTGTCATACTCAGGATCGAAACTGACGCTCAAAAGGTGCGTCTTCGCATAGAGCTCGGCATCGCTCCGCAGCTCTTTATCAATGGCGGCAAAGTTCGCGCTCATGAGCGGACAGTAGTCAGGTAGCGGGCAACGTGTGTAAATGAACGTCAGAACCAGGGCCTTGCCACGGTACTCGCGGAGATTGATTTTCTTGCTGTCCTGATTGAGCAGAGTGAAGTCGGGCACCACCTGGCCGATTTGCGGTTCATGGAAACCTTCGCCGGCTGTAGTGTTCGCTTGCCCGTTCCCCTCCTGTGTGATCGTCAACTCTTCCAGCCACGATGAAGAGTCGTCCACCACCAGCGCGGCTTTCACCTGATCGCCCGGCGCCAGGATGCCTACGGCCCAGTCATCTTTGATTGTGAAAGGCATCGCCATCGCCGGCATGTAGCCCTTGATCTCCTTATGCGCGATCGTTGCCTGGCTTTTGTACTTGTCTACGGAGATAACCCGGCCCTCCAACTCGTAACGCCGCTCGTGAGAAAACCATTGCTTACAGCCTGAGAAGCCCATACACAGGGCGATCATCCAAAGCAGCATGACAAACGGAGAGCGCGCGGGAATCACTTCTGTTCGCGGGCTGCCACTTCTTGTTCTTCCGCACGGATCCACTAGTAATGAAGAGCCCTTTCCAACTAACAAGTAACGCTAGCTGCCCGCCACCAGTTTTGTGATCTCAGTTTCATTCGGAACCTCGCCGTCCCAGATCTTGACGACTGCGCCATCTCGCAGCAAAAAAATGCGCGGGGGTTTGCCGCGTTCAAACAGCCGGGTAAAATCATCATAGGAGACCCGACCGACGGGAAATTGCGCGCCGAACTCTTGCCGAAACAGCTCTACTTCCTGTGCTGAGTCCGGGCACAAAGCAACCAGAGGCGGCAATTTGTCTTTCTGCGACACGACTTGATTGAGCGCGGGTACGCTGGCCTGGCAATGCTGGCAACCAGTATTAATCAAGGCGACCAGACGATTCCCTTCAGCAAGCTTGAGCGGCAGTCCCGCGACGGAGAGGTTGTCAAAAGGCGATGGCTGTTTTGTTTGCGCCTGCAATCGCACCAGTGGATTGTTTGATTGCCGCGCGCTGTTGCTGGCAACCACCGTCATCGATATTCCGGCCAGCAGTGCCACGGCAACTGCTCCCAGTCTGACGCGGCGATAGTTTAGAGGCTCGCTTCGATAGAGAAACCATGCGCCGACGATGGCCGTCAGCATCGAAACGTCCTCGGCAAGAGCTTGCGCCGGAGTCCGTTGCGCCCACGAGCCGAAACAACCGCAGTGTTCTATCGCGCCCGACCACCACGCCCAGCCAACAGCTCCTATGAAGGTGAGCAGCAACACGGCTGCTGCCGGAATTGTCCAACGTCGCCGCAGCCCGGTGATCAGCGCCGCGCCCAAAGCGCACTCAACTGCAATCAGCGTCCAGGCCAGCGCTTTGACCAGCGCCGGAGCCGTAAGGATCTCGTACTCGCTGATCTGCTGCGCAAAACTCACCGGCTCGTACGCCTTGAGCAACCCAGCCAGCAACAGCACCACGCCGATGACGGTCTCCAGGAAGCGGGCGCAGATAGGCCGCCAGCGCGATGTTGTTGGAGACTGCCAGTCGGGTTGAGATTGCAAACCGTCTGCATTGGTTGTGATTATTTCCTGTCCCCTTCTTTGCATAGCGCGCGTCTTTAACCAAAAACTCTTTTGAGATGCTGGATACGCGAGAGCACCAGGTAGTCCAACAGCAACACACTTACCAGAGAAATGCCGACCATAGGAAAGGCCAGGCCCAGCACAACAATGATTGCCACCGCCCCCTTCCACAACGGAAAATTTGGCGGCTTGGGGGGCGCGCCGAGCGTTTTGGCCGGTCGCCGTTGCCACCACATCACCGTGCCGCTCACTGCTAATACCACTACGACCATCGCCGCAAATAACATCAACAGTTGATTGGCTAAGCCGAAGTACTTGCCTTCGTGTAGAGCAATGCCCATCTCGGTTGCTTTTGGCACCAAGCCATAGTCACGCCAGCGCACGTCGGCCAACACCTTCCCGCTGTATTGATCGACATGCAGCGTGGCTTGGCGAAGCGGGTCACCAAGCGGCGCCGAGATGGTGTAGACGCCTTCCTCGCCTTGGGGCATGGTGACTACAAATCCCTCCGGCATACCCCGCTCCTTTGCGAGTGTGATGATGGAATCGAGGTTGGCTGCAGCGTTTGGCATGGCGCCAGCTGAAAGTGCGGCCTGTGGTGAATGATGCTCATGTCCGACCCCGACGCTCGATTGCGGCATTGGCATCTGCTCGACAGCCCAGGGTACAGTTTTGTTTGTCGTGCTGTTGAGCGAGCCGGTTAATACCGCCGATTTGAACCCACTCGCTGACTTCTGCGCCGGATACCGATCCCAGACGCGCGCGAAGTTCGTTCCCCAAAATCCCGACCAGGGCAGTCCCGTGAGAATCATGAAGCCGACCACTAGCACGCCGTATAGGCCTGAAACCGCGTGCAGATCGCGCCAAAACACCCGCTTGTTCCTTCGATTCAGGCGTGGCAACAAGACTCCCCAAACGCGTGAGCCGGTGCGTGGGAACCAGAGGTAAAGTCCGGAGACGAGCAGCACCAACCCCCAACTTGCTGCCAACTCGACGAGCGAATCGCCGACGCGCCCGATCATCAACTCGCCGTGAAGCCTAACAACGAGGGCTTGAAAGTTGTTCTCGGTGTCCATCTCGCCGAGAATTTGCTTGCTGAATGGGTTGATGTAGACGGTAAGATCTCGCCCGTCGGCAGTCTTGATCGTGGCCTCCGAACTACGTGCCATTTGGGGATTTGGCGTGAACGCAATGACCTGCGCGTCGGGATAAGCCTGCCGCACCGCCTCCACCTGTTCCGTTGCCGAATTCTCACGCCACTGCGGCGCGACATACATCAATTCGCGATACATCAAACGGTCAAGCTGAGGCTTGAACAGATAGATGCTACCAGTCAGCGCCAGCATCACCATAAAAGGGACGACAAATAGTCCCGCGTAAAAATGCCAGCGCCAGACGACGCGGTAAAAATGCGTCCGGGGGATTTTACGTGCGCGAGCTAGAGCTGCAGAGGTTTCGATGTTGGTTGATTCTGACACTTCCCGCGCTCCTTCTTTGCCAGGCTTTGCTATTTCCGACCTAAGTTAAAGCGAATCCCAACTGATACCTGCCTGGGCGCTCCCAACGTCTGGGCGAAGCCGTCAGCGATGTATTCTTTGTTGAAGAGGTTTTCGGCAACGACGAAGAGGTCAAGATTTCGATGTACGCGATACGAAGCGAAGAAGTCAAAAATAAAGTGCCGGTCCATTGGCGCCTCGTGGGTAATGTCCTGGAAGGCATCGTCCACAAAGCGTGCCCTTGGACTTAGATTCAATCCGAATGGCGCGTAGTAATTGAGCAGGAGACTGGCAACATTTCGCGGTGCTCCCTCGAGTTCGTTGCCGGTAAGTGGTCCAGTGATCACTTCTGCATCTGTGAATGTGTAGTTGCCGGTGAAGTTTAAGTAATCGGTGAACCGCAGGTTGCCAATAATCTCGACTCCCTGACTGCGAGTCTTCGCAATGTTGGTGTTCATGACGGTGAATTTACCGTCGATGAAACCTACTTCAGCACTGCCGACAAAGTTATTCAGCCGGTTGTAGAGGTAATTGACTTGCCCGTCGAATATGCCGTGCCGTATATCGACTCCGACTTCCCCGCCGCGGAGCCGCTCTGCTGCGAGTTCGGGATTGGACAACCCGCGAAACGTCGGACTCTCAAAACTGCGATAACGTTCGGCTAAGGTCGGCGCCCGAAAACCCTCGTAATACGCTCCACGGAGTGCCAGTTGATCGATGAATTGATAACGAGCCGCCAGCCTCGGGCTGACCAGGTTGATTGTTCGAGTCGGAAACGCTTGCGTCACACCATCAGTCACGATGCGCCCGTCCGCATCCCGAAAATTGTCATACCGCAGGCTGCCGAGTATCTCGGAGCGGCTGTTGGGTCGCAGACTTATTTCGGCGAATACACCAGTTGCAGTCTGAGTTCCGCCACCGAGAATCTCGGCACTGAGTGTGTTGGGCGAGTTGAAAACGTCCTGATTGTTAGTTCCGTCCACTCGGCGGAAGTCGACCCCCAGGCTGAGGTGCGAAACCGTCCGGCTAAAGGCCTTGGACCACTGAGCTGAGAACCCAAAGATGTCCGCCTCATTGTCATGACTGTTCGACACAAAAGTCGTTGTGTCGTCTACCTCCCGGACGTTATCGATTAGGACGTTCTCGCGAGAATAAAAGAGTCGGGTGCTGAAGACGCTGCTATCGTTCAAATCGAAGTCGACGCCGCCAGCGACGTCAGAAAGATCGACGTGGGTGCTGGCCAGCTGATGATCGCCTATCCGATTCTGATCGTAGTAGCCGGCGCGGATGAAACCTCGGGCAGAGTCGGAGAACTTGAAGTTGCTGCGGCCCTGGAAATTTTTCGAGATCGCGTGTTCACTCTCGTCCACCGGTCGCCGATCGTTTTCGGGCACGCGAAAGAAGCCGTTGGTAGTGTAGTAATTCGTGTTGAGAGAGAAGGCAATCCGATCGTTTGCGACCACGTCGCCGTATTGGAGACTACTGCGAAAGCGTTGGTTTTCTCCATACTGCAACTCGCCGTTCAACTCTCGCTGTTCCGGGGCGTGGGTGACGATGTTTACGGTGCCACCCATGGCGAATGAGCCAAACAGACTTGATGACGAACCACGCACTACCTCAAGGCGCTCAATGGTGTACTCGGGTGCCCGATTCCAAAAAACTGCGCCCCAGAAGCCTCCGTTAATCGGCAGGCCATCAAGCAGTACCAGCGACCGCGTGGCCGTGTCGCCCACCCCCAGACCTCGCACCGCAATTGAGGGATTGACCGGGAAGATTACGTCAGCATTGTCTCGTTGAAGATTGACGCCGGCGACGTAGCGCAGTTCGTCGTCGATTGTTTGACCCGGAGAGTTGAGAATCTCCCGGCGTGGGATCACCGTGACGCTCAGTGGCAGGTCCTCCGTACTTCGTTCGTATCGAGTCGCCGCGCTGATCGTCACTTCCGCTGCAACACCTCCAGCCGCGAGTTGAAAATCCGCCGCACTCTCGCTATTAGTCAGATCAACTTCTCGCGAGAGTGTCTGGAAGTTTTGCGCCGTCACCGTCACCCTATACTTCCCGGGAGATAGATCCGGGAACGAGTACGTTCCCTGGGAATCTGTGGTAGTCGATCGCTCTTGCCCAGCGCGCGAAGCGACCACCGCAGCTCCCACTACCACCGCGCCATTCAGGTCTCGCACGGTGCCGGTGATCGATCTGTTTACTTCCTGACCGTAAGCTGCAGAGGTGATCAGCATGCTCAACACGATAGAGGTTAGAGAACAAAATAATGACTTTGCCATTTGATTCTCCTGTGGTTCTCAGTAATCTCGTCGGGCTTCAGTTTGTCCTTGAACTTCGGTTCAGGCGCGCCTCCCCTCCCTCATTTCTTGAATTTGTAGGTGAAGCCAATGTAAGCGGAACGTCCATTGGCCGGCTCGAAGAAGCTACCCGCATCGTTGTCCACCTGTACGGAGGCCGAGTAGAGCCTGTCGGTCAGGTTGCTCGCTTCGAAGAAAATGCCCCACTGCTGCCGGTCGAAACCGGCCCGCAGGTTTAAGACCGCGTACTTGTCATTGCGCGCCGTGTTCGCGCTGTCCATGAAATAGGTCGCGGGTGACCAATCAACATTCGGCGCTATCCAGAAACCGCGCGGGTGGTCGTAACGAAGTTCGGAGCGGACGAGATGACGTGGGGCGCCTGGCAGGTAGTTGTTGAAGTACGTCGGGTCATCCACGTAGCGGAAGCGCGAGAAGGTGTAGGCCGTGCGCGCCGTGACGGCGTCGCCCTCGGTGAATAGCCCCTGCCACAGCGCGGCGTCGAGCGAAAGCTCAAGGCCGGTGTGGCGCGTCTCGGGCGCGCTGCGGAAGCTGGGGATGGTGAAGGGTGCGCCAGGAAAGGGCCGCACGCTGCTGTTGATGATCTCGTCGTTGATTTCGAGATCGAAGAACGTCAACTCGTAGTTGAGTCTTTGGAGGGCGCGCCCGCGCGTGCCGACCTCGTACTGCCAGGTGTCCTGAGCACCCAGCGGCAGAAAGCCGGGCGCGCCGAAGCTGATCAATTCAATGTTCAGGACCGGCGGCTCGTAAGAGCGGCTCGCGTTGGCGAAGACCTGCATCTGGTTGCGCGGTCGCCAGACAAATCCCAGCTTGGGCGAGACGGCTTTGAAGGTTCGTTCGTCTGACTGGTCGCCGTCGGCCAGGAAGAAGTCGGTGAAGCGTCGCAGTGCCCAATCAGCGCGCGCGCCCGTGACGAGCGTGAACGACGGGCGGATGTCGAACTGGTTCTCGACGTAGATCCCGTAGTTCGTGGCGAGTGAGTCGAAGTGGGCGGTCTGCGCCCCAGCCGATCCGTTGATATTTTCAAAGCGGCGCCCGCCGTTCGGAGTCACCTGCGGCGCGAAGCCGATGACCAAACGGTTGCGCTCGCTCGTGTGACTGTAACGGAACTCGCCGCCGAAGGTGCGCGTGTCCTGATCGAGCACGTTAAAGATCGGGTGGTCGAGGTTGCGGTACTGCCCGAAGACGTTGAAAGAGAACTCGTGCCCGCCGTCGAAGCGGCGGCGCATCCCGAATCCGACTCGCGTGTAGTTAATGAAGCGCCCCCAGTCCTGCTGCACGTAGATGGGGTCAGCGGCGCGCGGGTCGCGGAAGAATTCCTCGCGCGTCAGTGAGCCGGGATACCTCTCCCCGACGTTGGCGTACACGATGTCGAGGTTCAAGTCCGTCCTGTCGTCGAGGGCGAAGTTGAAGTTACCGTAGAAGCGTTGCCGCCCCTGCTGGCTATGCTCGCGGTAGCCGTCCAGTTCGACTTCCGTGAAGCTCAGGAAGTAGTTGCCACGACCGCGTTCGCCGCCCGTCGCCACGTGCCCTGTAAACGAACCGAACGAGCCGCCCTGCACGCGCAACTCGAAGGGTGCGGCGGTCTTGCCCGTCTGCGTCACGAGGTTGATTGCGCCGCCCGAAGTGTTGCCGCCGTAGCGCAGGGCATTGGCGCCCTTCCAGACCTCGACGCGCTGCGCGGCGAGAAAGTCCAGAGCTTCATATTCGCTGAAGCCGTCTGCATCCATATGCGGCATGCCGTTAATCAGGAAGTTGACGCCGCGCCCGTGATAGTTGTTCCGGAGGCCTGAGCCACGAATGGAGAACTGCGCTTCGTCGGAGCCGTAGCGCGATTGCGCCAGCACACCAGGGGTAAACTCGAACACGTCGTGCACGTTGTAAGCCCGAGTCTGGGTGAGGCTGCGCCCGGAGATGACGGCCACACCGCCCGGCGTGCGCTCAATCTCTGCACGGGCGGTCTCATCCTCGACGGTTACGGTCTCCCCCACTGTTCCGACCAACAGTTGGAAATTAGCTGCGCCGTTCGCTTCAGTCGTACGCGCCTCCCTCGTGGCGCTGGTGAAACCTTTCGCCGACACAGTAACGATGTAAACGCCGGGCGGTAACCCGTCCAGCAAGTAACGTCCCTGCGCATCTGTGACGGCGCGTCTTTCCTCTTTCGTGAGCGTGTTGATGGCGACGACCTGTGCACCCGCGACTACCGCGCCATTCGGATCCTCGACCCGGCCACTAAGAGCGGCCGATGTAACAGTCTGCTGTGCCATAGCGGAAGGCCCGCCGGTTAAGAAGAACGTAAGGACAATGGAGACGATTCCTACTTTGAGGATTGCTGTTCGTCGACTCTCTTGGGATTTCATTCTGAATTCCTTTCTCCTTGGAAAGACGTGCACGCAACGGATTGCTAAGGTCCACCGTTGCGAGGGGAAAATGCACGACACGCCGACCCTTTAGCGGAAACCGTCTACGCACTCCACATAGTCCGATTCGACGAAGGGCCGACTTCTCGGCATCCATCAAATTGCTTTGTCTTAGGGAATCAGGAGAAAGAGTATGGCGGGCCACGCGGAGCACTGCGGCGCCCGAGCACGCTCCGTTTTCGTATCGGTAGATATTCAATGTTGACAAGTTCGGATCCGGAAGGTGGCCGTGGACGATTGGAATAAGAGAGTGCGGCCGCATTACGTTGCCGCTTAGAACGGGTCCATCCAGATGCGCAACTACCACAATCTGACTGGCAAGGCCTGGTTACAGCCCTCGTCGAAACGGTGGCCTCATGTGTAGCACCCTTTGAGGCTCCGTGTGAGTGGAGAGAATGGCCGCCCACGTCTAAGCCAGCCACCATCGGCTCCATCAACAATGATCGTCCGATGTTCGTTTTTAGTTGTCGCAGGCCGCACAACTCCTCGGCCTGCTCGTGGGGCGCCTGATGACGTATGTGCGCCGTTTTAGTGGGGGCAGTGAGGAAAGCATGGCATGAGCCGTTCATACATGAGCCAGCTGCATGCGGCGCCCTTCCCGCACAACAAGACAGTTGGCACATCGAACCGCTCGCGATGGCCGAAGTGGGAATATTAGCGCAGATGATCGACAGCAAGACCGTCGACCCAAGAACCACTCTCGCAACGCTCATCAAGGTTGAACTCAAACTTTGTATATTCGGTTTCGGCACAAATCGATCTCCAGGAGAGAGGGCGGGACTAACTCATGTGTTTTAGCCCTCTCTTGCAAATCTACCGATTGTTTTCATCCATACGGCTTGTTTGTCTCCGTCTTTGGCAACATAAGCAATCAACACGTGCTGGTTCTGGGCAACAGCGACAGGCAACTCGCCTCCTCCCACAATCAGATGGCGAGGCAATTCGGTTGCCTTCGAAAGATGGGATGCATGGACTTCCGATGTGCCCCCTGAGCTGGACTCCCAAATTGCAAACGGAATATTTAGTCGATCTGCAACCAATCCTGGCGTACCTTGAATGAAACCAGACGCCACCAGCTCGCGCGGGCTAAAGGTTCTACCGCCATCTTGAGATTCTGACCAGTAAATGCCCTGTTGAGTATTCTCACCACCTGCGTACCAAAGAACGCGTAGCCTTCCGTCCGTTCCGGCCACCAATGTAGCACCGGAGACTGGACATCCTTTGATCATCCACTGGTCGTCGCTGACGATCACAGGCTTGTTGAAAGTCTTGCCCCCATCCGCCGAAGACGCGACGGCAATATGACGAAAGTCTCCAGGTAAAACTTGTCTCCAGCTTAGATACACACTTCCTTCCGGCCCACTCGCCAGTGCCGTTTTGCAGCACGGGCAGACGTCCGATGCGATTTGCTGATTAAGCGTGAATGTGCGACCGCCGTCAGTTGAAGATGAGAAGAAAACGTCGCGATTACTCTCCATGTGATGTCCCGCGGTCTTAGCACCCATCTTCTTGTCTTTCATCGGTACTATATTGCGTTCATCCAACCAGGCAACGTAGACACGACCATCATTTCCGACCGCCAGCGAGTGCATTCCGTGAGTCGCAGGTTTCAAGTCGTCATTAACTCTAACTGGAGCGCTAAATGTTTGACCTTGATCTCGCGATGATGACAAGTAAAGATTCGTGGCGTGGCCAGATTCGGATTCTACTCGCGCCGTCCATCCGACAAAGATGGTGTGATCAGGCGCAACTGCCACCGTGGGTGGATCGCCGCGCCAGGCGGTCGCTACTCCCGGCTGCGAATTCACCCGCACCGCCGCGCCCTGCATGTGACCATCGCCAGTGAAACGAGCAATCATCACGTCAGACTGCTTCGCCTGACTGTGATTAACCCAAACAATGTAGACACTGCCGTCCGGCGAGGTGGCGATTGCGGGCTCAGCCGCGTCCGCGTTCTGCGAGGAGACGCGGACGGGCTGGCTCGTACTGGGCGGGAGGTTCTGGTTGGTCGCTTGATCAGAGTTGCCCTTGCATCCTGAGAGGACCAGTAGGCCGATGACTAGGAACCCCAGCATCCGAAGCGGTTGCTGATCGTGGCTGTTGATTGACATAACGGTTCCCATTTAGAAGCTAGCCCTCAGTCCGAACTGAAACTGTCGCGGATCGAACGCCGCAGTCGGCTGTCCGAATGTCGCCAGCGGCGTGACTCCAGGTCCGAACGTATTGTTCGGAACTCCGAAGTTTGCTCGATTGAAAAGATTGAAGCCTTCCGC
>JAMQPI010000120.1 GCA_023717565.1 Pyrinomonadaceae bacterium
TCTTCGCGGCTACGCGCTGGAGCAACTGGGCCGAACTGACGAAGCGATTTCGGAATATCTCTCCATCCCTGACGGAAGGAATGAATATTACGGAAAGCGGGCCACCGAACGACTGCTGGCAATTGGATCCGATGCGAGAACTCGTCTCCTCGTGGAGACGCGAGCAAAGGCCTCGAAGGCGACGGCGGAAAAGGCGATCAACGGCGGTCAGACAGAGCAGGGTCGGCGTTTGGCCCAGGATAGTTTGCGAATGACAGCGGATGCAGCCTTGCGGGACGAGACGCTGGCGCTTGTGCAGCGTGCCTATCAAGCTTTGCCAGCTTTTCAACTTCCATCATTCAATTTGCTGACGCTCGCCAGACAAGAAACAAGCACTACCAAAGTCCAGCCACCTGGAGTTGAGCCGTCTCATCAGACGCTGGCCGAAGAACTGTTTTTTCTCGGTCTCTACGATGAGGGTGTGCCGGAGTTCACTGCGGCGCGTTCAGAAGCGAACCGCACCACGACTAAACAGCTACGTCAGGCCGACATCCCACCAGAGAAAACCGCAACAATAACGTCTCAACCTGATCTTGATTACACGCTGGCGAGTTACTCTTTGCGAGGCGGCCTGGCGAATCGTACGGTTCGTTTTGGCGAACAACTCTGGAAAAACATTCCCGCCGATTACGTTTTGGAACTAGCACCGCGCGAGCTGATCGATTTGTCGTACCCTCTGCCCTATCGCGAATCGCTTCTCATGCATGCTTTACCGAGAGGAATCGACCCGCGATTGGTGCTCTCAATTGCCAGACAGGAATCGCGTTTCCAACCGGACGCCAAATCAGTTGCGGCAGCACGGGGATTGATGCAGTTCATTCCTGAAACATCTGAGGACGTCGCGCGCCAACTGGGCTTGAGCGATTTCACTCAGGACAATCTCTATGATCCTGATAGGGCGATTCTCTTCGGCTCGGAGTATCTTGCAAGTTTATTCAGACAATTTCCGGCACAGCCTCAGGCGGTTGTGGCGTCCTACAACGGCGGCCCTGAAAACGTCGCTCGCTGGATCGGGCGGTCGCGTGCGAGTGAAGCAGACCGGTACGTGCCGGAGCTTGGCTTTTCTCAGACGAAAGATTACGTATTTAAAGTGATGACCAATTTTTGGACTTATCAGCAAATATATGATGAAAAGTTGGAGAAACGCCATTAACCGATCGATCACGCTTTTCCTTCTTCTGCTTCTTGCACTTAACCCTTTGGCAGGCTGCCGGCGTGATACATCCAACGCCAGGCGCTATGAACTAACGGGCAAGGTCATGTCAGTCGAGAAGGATAAGCATCTCGTGACAGTGTCGCATGAGGATATCAAGGGCTTGATGGAAGGCATGACCATGCCCTTCATGGTACGGGACGAGTGGGTCTTTGATCAGGCGTCCGCAGGAGATCAAATTACCGCTACGCTGGTGGTAGATGAGACGGAATCGTGGCTGGAGAACGTAGTTATCGTCAAATCGAACGCCGAGCCCGGCGTCAAAAGCTCGGCGGGCGCAAACGCGGGAGATGATCTTCCCGACTTCGCGCTGGTCAATCAGAACAATAAGCCGATTCGAACCGGCCAGTACAAGGGCAAGACACTCCTCTTAACATTTATCTACACGCGCTGTCCTCTCCCAGAGTACTGCACGTTGATGAGCACCAACTTTTCTCAGATTGATCGGGCGTTGCAGAAACAGCCTGAGCTCTACGAGAAGACGCGGCTGTTGAGTATCAGCATCGATCCTGATTACGACACACCGGCGGTCTTGCGTAGCTACGGCGCCTCCCATACGGGTCGCTTCGGAGATGAAACCTTTTCTCACTGGGCATTCGCCACGGGCACCCGGGAACAAGTCAAAGAAATGGCCCAATTTTTTGGACTGCAGTATTACCCGGAAAAGGACCAGATTACGCACGGTCTCAGAACCGCGATCATCGCCCCAGACGGCAGAGTCTATAAGGTCTATCGCAATAATGAATGGAAACCAGAGGAAGTGCTAAAGGACATTGAAATGGTCGCCCGCTAGTGTCCTGTCGCTGAAGTTCGCTGACAACAATTCGTTGAGACGGGAATGACGGAACTGCTCAGATTAGTTGATACCCAACGCCAATCCCGTAGGGATCGAAATGTTTATAGACGCGGCACTCAAGAGATTGTTGGAGCTCCAGCGGAGCGTCAACGCACCCACAGGAATATTTCGCCCGCTGGAGCAGCGAACCGTATCTTCGGCCAAACACTCTATAAACATTACATCCCTACGCGATCCGGGTGCGATCAATTGAACTGAGCAATCTACCTATCCCGATACTGGTCACCGAACCGTAGAAACAGGACACTAGTACAATAGATGCGGCACGCTCTGCTGAGAATCACTCTTGCAATCGGCTGTCTGTGCGGCCTGCTGTTGTCCAGAAAACTGTGGCTGTCATCACGTTCTTACCCGCTAACCCCGGTTTATGAGAAGCTGCCCCCGATACCTCCGCCATTTGATTATGTTCCGTTTGTTGCTCTGCTGCTGCTATTAGTCATCATCGCGATCAACTCTCGGCCTCTTGTACCCATCGTCGCGTTTCTTGTTGTTGGTCTATTTCTCTGCCTCTCCGACCAGTCTCGTCTACAACCCTGGTTCTATCAGTACGCCATTATGCTGGCAGCCTTCGCCTTCTATCTACGAAACAACCCTGATGAGCACAACCAGCGCGTGCTCCTTAACACATGCCGTCTAATCATTGCGGCGAGTTATTTCTGGAGTGGGCTGCAGAAGATAGGGGTTGGCTTTACGGATCGAATTTTCCCATCGTTGATCAATCCCTACCTGAATTTTGTTTTGGGAAAGGTTCACCTGCTCCCCCGTCCATTGATTCTTGCGATCCCATTGATCGAGGTCGGAATCGGGATCGGCCTTTTGACACGAAGGTTCAGAAACCTGTCGGTGGTGTTGGCCCTGATGACTCACCTACTGATTCTGGCTCTATTGATTCCGCTAAAGCGCAACAGCGTGGTTTGGCCCTGGAACATAGCCATGGCTGCCTTTGCGTTCATTCTATTCTGGCGGGCGAGCGACTTTTCAATGCGGGATGTGCTGCTGCCAAGAAAACTCGGCTTTCAGGCCGTCGTAATGATTCTATTTCTCATCATGCCGCTATTAAGTTTCGTCAATCTTTGGGATTCCTATCTCTCCGCGTCCCTGTATTCGGGGAATATAGAGGCTGCAGTGATTGATGTGAGTGAGTCGGCTAAACAGCGCCTGCCCCCTGCTATCCAGTCTCACGTCCAACCAAGCCGAACTACGAGCAAGCTTCAAATCAGTCCCACCAGGTGGTCGCTCGTTGAGCTTAATGTTCCTAGCTATCCTGAGCGCCGGATATTCATGAATGTCGCTAAAACGATTTGCGCCTACGGCCAAGAGCCCTCTGACGTAATTCTGACAATTTACGCAAAACCAAATCGCTGGAATGGTTCTCGGGCGACCCGTTCCTACCAATGTGCCGAGCTCTGAAGCGCGGTTGCTTCGTTTACATGGCGCTACTCGACCGCGCAACCGCTTTTGAGTAGTGGGTCAGTTTGGTGTCCGACATGCTTTAGCTTGTCGTTAGGTCACGACAAACTTAAGTTTATTGGAACGCATCGACAAGCTAAAGCATGTCGGACATCAAACTGACCCACTACCAACTTGTTCCCTCCAAGTCTGCTGTGGTAGGTTGCCCGAAAATTTTGGAGCAGGTTCAGTGCGGAGACTCTATGACAAGACCCGCGGCTCCTTCTCTTAACTCCGCTTGTAGTTATTTCAGTCGAAGCAGTGCCCTATAGACCTTGATAGGTGTGAACTTCACCTGATGTCAAAGCACAACGATCCAGTAGAGGCCCGCTCTGGGTTGCAACCATGGAAAGTCGCTGATCTTCCTCAGCCACCGCACGCGAAGGGTCTCAGTCTCCTGGCCGTCATCGGTCCTGGTGCAATTGTACTTGGCGCCTCAATCGGAAGCGGCGAGTGGCTGCTAGGTCCGGCAACATTTATCAAATACGGTCTGGGCCTCCTCTGGTTAACCAGCGTCGCGGTTTTTCTCCAGACAGTACTCAACACCGAGCTGATTCGTTACACGCTGTACACGGGTGAACCGGCCGTCACGGGCTTTATGCGCACGAAGCCCCATTCAACTTTCTGGGCCTGGTTCTATGCAGGTCTCTATCTCTTGCAGACGGGCTGGCCGGCTTGGGCTGCAAACGCCGCCGGCGCAATCTTTTTTCTGGTCGCGGGTAAGCTGGCAACCAGAGACGATGCGACCTCGGTCTACTGGATTGGATGTGGAGCGTTCCTGGTATGTGTGGTCATCCTCGTTTTTAGCGGTAAACGAATTGAGCGCACTCTGGAGATTCTTAACTGGATCATGATCGTACTGATCCTCGGGACGCTCTTCCTGTTGTGCTTCCTTTTTGCTGCTCCCCGTAGTTGGCTCGGCGCATTCGTCGGACTGGTGGGGTTCGACTTGAACGCGGGCCGTTTCAACTTCCTGCCTCCAGATGCCGACTGGCTCCTCATCGGGGCGTTTGTAGGATTCTCAGGACTCGGCGGCGCCGGAAACTTGATGGTCTCAAACTGGGCCCGCGACAAGGGCTTCGGGATGGGCCAGGTAGTTGGTTTCATTCCTGCGGCCGTGGGCGGCCAAAAAGTGAAACTCGCACACTCCGGCAGTGTCTTCAAAATCTCAGAAACTAGCTTACGTAGTTGGCGCGGCTGGTGGCGGATCGTGTGGTACGACCAATGGGGTGTCTTCTTCATCGGCGGGTTGCTGGGGATGATGCTGCCCGCAATCCTCTACACCTCAGCCCTCGAGCCGGGCAAGGACATTCGTGGTTTAGCAATTGCCGCCGAATTGGCCAGTGCGATGGCGGCCCGCGGCGGCGCAGCTTTAACCCTGGCTCTCGCGATGATGAGCGTGTGGGTGTTGTTCAAGACACAACTCGATCTGCTGGAAGGGATGGTGCGTGGGATCACGGACATTCTCTGGAGCGGCAGCACGCGCATACGAGAATGGCGCGGCGGCGATGTAAGACTGGTTTACTACTCCGTGCTGGCAGCCGCACTCGTGTGGGGCCTGATCGCTTTGCGCCTCACTCAGCCAATAGTGCTCCTTCAACTCGGGGCTAACATGGCCGGGGTTGTTATGGTGGTCAGTTCCTTGCACATCCTGTACATCAACATGAAGTTTCTGCCGAAGGAACTCCAGCCCCCGCTCTGGCGGCGCGTGGCGTTGATCTTCATGTCAATCTTCTATGGGTTTTTTGTTTACCTGTGGTTGATGGGTGGTCTGGTACCTGACCGTGGGAAAGGATTCTTGTTCTCTCTACTGAGGTACGTCGGGCTCGGGTAGTTTATTTGTATCCACGAAACCACACAAAGCCACACGAAATCAGACATCTGATCGTGTCGTTTCGTGTGGTTTCGTGGATCGTGTCTGTTCTTTGCGAGCTAAGGAAGTGAGAATAATCTTCAGCTCAGGCCCTTGATCTTCTTAATCTCTTCGGTTAAAACGGGCACTGCTTCAAAGAGATCGCCGACGATGCCGTAATCGGCGATGTCGAAGATGGGAGCTTCGGGATCTTTGTTAATGGCTACAATCGTGCCTGCGTTTTTCATGCCAACCAGGTGCTGAATCGCGCCTGAGATTCCGAGAGCGATGTAAAGCTTGGGTGCTACAGTCTGACCCGACGAACCAATCTGCCGATCGATTGGCAACCACTCGGCGTCACAAATAGGACGCGACGCAGCAATATCACCGCCAAGCGCTTCGGCTAACTTCTCGGCGAGAGCGATATTCTCTTTGCTCTTAATCCCGCGGCCAATGGCCACGATGATCTCGGCTTTGGATAGATCGACGGCCTGTTTGACTTCCTGGAACGGAGCCTCAGGGGTCATGCGAATCTCGCCAACTTCAACTTCTTGTTTCTCTACCGGAGATCCACTTCCCTTCGCTGCCTGATCCGGGCGATAAGCGCCTGATTGGAAAGTGGCAAACACGGGGGCCGCTCCATCTGAGACGACGTCCGCGTCGAGCTTTCCCAAAAAGATCCGGCGAGTAAACGTGATCGAGCCGTCCGCCACCTGCGCGCGAATGCAATCACTGATGAGTGACTTGCCAAAACGCGCCGCCACTTTGGGGCCAAAGTCGCGTACCAGATAAGTGTGCGACATGATCACGAGCTGCGGGTCGAGTTGACGAACTACTTTCTCCAAGGCGTCGGTGTAACCATCAGGCGTGTAGCTCGCAAGTTTGGAGTTGTTAGCTGAGATTACCTTTACGAGTTCATAAGCTGCGATCTGCTGAGCCATAGCGTCCAAATCAGATCCCAGAATGACCGCGCTCACCTGCTGCTGCAGTTGTGACCCCAGACTCTGGGCCGCGGCTATCGCTTCCCACGATGTTTTGCTGACCACACCGTCGCGATGTTCGATGAATACGAGGATTCCGCTGCTCATTAGAATATCCTCGCCTCGACGTGAAGCTTCTCCGCGAGCGCAACCGCTCCGGCCTTAGCGTCCCCATTACCCAGGAATTGAGTCTGTTTGGTCTTCTGCGGCAAATAGACTCTCCTGAGTTGTTGATGTGAAAGGCGACTCACGATTTCCGCGGAAGGAGTCACTTCCTTAATCTCTTTCTTCTTCGCCGCCATGATGCCCTTGAGCGTGGCGTAGCGTATCTGACTTATGCCTGATTGAATCGTCAGCAACGCCGGAGTGGGCATGGAATACCACTGATACCAGCCGCTCTCGAGTTCTCTCTTGACGCGCAGCTTGTCGCCGGAGGCGTCGACCTCAATCACAATCGTCGCGTGCGGCATCCCCAACAACTCCGCTATGATCACGCCAGTTTGGGCATAACCGTAGTCATCCGACTGCAAGCCGGTCATGATCAGATCCGGTTGCTCAGCGCGAATTGCTTCCGCCAGCGCGCTAGCGGCGGCATATGGAGTAAGGTGCGCGAGATTGTCGCCGACGACATGAATGGCCCGATCGGCCCCGCGCGCCAGTGCGTCCTTGATCACGCTCTTGGCTCGCTGTGGCCCCATCGAAACTACAATTACTTCACCACTGAGTTTCTCTCTGACCCGCAAAGCCTCTTCGAGCGCGTACCCGTCCGACTCGTTGACCTCGAAAGACAGATCACCTTCTTCAATCCACGTTCCTTCTTTGTTGATTCGCAAGATCGCATCCTTGCTGGCGACTTGCTTCATTAAGACGATAATTTTCATTGTTCTGTACTGTCAGTGGTCCATGGTCCGTGGTCCGTTAACAGCCGCGTAATCAATTTCCGGCAGAACAACCACTGACTACTGATCAGTGACTACTGACCACTGACCACTGACTACTGACCGTCCTCGTATCGCTTGAACAGTAATGCGGCATTCGTACCGCCAAACCCAAAACTGTTGGAGAGCGCGTATTTGACCACAGCCTCGCGCGGCTCGTTAGGCACGTAGTCCAAATCGCAATCCGGATCCGGATTGAAGTAATTGATCGTGGGCGGCAGGATATTGCGGTGCAACGCCAACACCGAGAAGACACCTTCGATTCCGCCGGCGGCACCCAATAGATGTCCGGTCATCGACTTGGTTGAGCTAACGGCAAGGTGGTAGGCATGCTCGCCAAACGTTTTTCTGATGGCCAGCGACTCGAACTTGTCGTTGTACGGCGTCGAGGTACCGTGCGCGTTGATGTAGCCCACTTCGTTCGGTTGGATGCCTGCGTCCTGCAGGGTTTTCTGCATGACCCGGATGGCGCCGGACCCAGTGTCATCCGGCATGGTTATGTGAAAAGCATCGGCGGTCATTCCATAGCCGACAATCTCGGCGTAGATCCGCGCTCCCCGGCGGCGAGCAAACTCCAGTTCCTCCAGAATCATGATGCCGGCGCCTTCGCCTATCACAAACCCCTCGCGATCCCTTTCAAAGGGCCGTGACGCGGTCTTTGGATCATCATTCCGCGTGGACAGCGCTCGCATGGCAGCAAAACCCGCGACGGACATCGGCGTGATCGCCGACTCGGCACCACCGCAGATCATCACGTCGGCGGCTTCTCGCTGAATAATCTTGAAACTGTCACCGATTGCATGAGCCCCGGCAGCGCAGGCCGTGGCGGTGGCCGAGTTTGGACCCTTTGCATTGTGGCGGATCGAAACCTGACCGGCGGCGAGGTTGACTATTGCTGAGGGGATGAAGAACGGGGAAATACGGCTGGGGCCATCGTTGAGGAGTTTTGAATGTTCCCGTTCGATCGCCCAGAAGTCGCCAATGCCGCTGCTGATATAGGTGCCGACCTGTTCGGCGATCTCGTCGTCGATCTTAAGACCACTATCGGCCATTGCCTCCTGGGCCGCGGCAATTGCGTAATGAATAAAGGCGCCCATCTTGCGCGCCTCTTTCTTCTCGATGAAGTCGAGCGGATTGAAGTCCTTAATCTCGCAGGCAAATTTGACCGGAAACTTCTCGACGTCGAATTTCTTAATGCCATCCGCGCCGCTCTTACCACTCATTAGCGCAGTCCACGTCGCCTCGACTGTGTTGCCAACCGGCGTTACCAGGCCGAGGCCTGTGACCACAACCCTACGTGTCAAATGAAAGCTCCTTGAAAAGCGGCAATAGGTGAACAACTTGCGTTGACTGGATCAACGCAAGATACAACTGATCTCACTTATCACTACTTCTTGTGCTGGTCGATGTAGTTGTATGCGTCGCGCACACTCTGAATCTTTTCGGCATCCTCGTCGGGGATCTCGATGCCAAACTCTTCTTCAAAACGCATGACAAGTTCGACCGTGTCCAGTGAATCGGCGCCCAGGTCATCGATGAAGCGAGCGTTTGGCGTTACCTCATTCTCG
>JAMQPI010000154.1 GCA_023717565.1 Pyrinomonadaceae bacterium
ATCCAGGTGCCGAGCGTCGACGGCATCAACATCCCGCACGCCGGGGTTTACACACTCTTCACCACCAACGGACATCCTGACCAGTTCCTCCGGTTTGTCACTCCCAACAAGGTTGTGCTGGCAGAAGTAAACGTGTCGAGCTCTCCAGCGAACACGCCTGAGAAGAGGCTGATCCGCTGGCTCGATCAGTTGAACCACGAGCGATTGGAGCGCGTCTACGAGATCCTCAGCAATGAGACGACAGAGTCGGGAGAGCCAATACAGATCGTGCGGATCCCAATGCCTGATGTGACCCTCGACGTGTTCCAGCCAGGCGACGGGATCTTCGACTACTACGCGGCCTACGATCGGTGGGAGGACGGGTCAACGCTTCCAGGGATCATGCTTGGTGTCTGGCCTGCGAGTTACGTGAACTACGTACCCACAAACGACCTCGTCCTCGTGTCGCGTTTCTGGAAACCCGGTCGTCCTCTCAGGATGAAAAGGAAAGACGACCAGGCGGTTGACGTGCTCAAAGAGCTGTTTCCCGGACGCGAGATTGTTCAGGTGTACGCCGAGAATGTGATCCGAGGCGGCGGCGGAATGAACTGCATTACTCAGCAGCAGCCGGCGAGCGCGAGGTTCTTCCGGGAATGCGGCTGGGCGAAAGTTCAGGTTGATGCGCAGGTGACAAACCTCTATGCCAGGTCGAGCGGTGGACCGGTCCTGGGTCGAATCCCTCGGCTGACGAGATCGGGCGGGGATATTTACCTGGAGAGACTCTCCTCATCTGGAAGCCGGGTGAAAGTGCGGGTAATGGGCGCCTGTGATCTCGACCGACAGATAGGTTGGGTCGAAGAGGATGACATTGAGAGTGCAGGAGAGAAGTGCTCGGGCGTCTACTCGCCGAACTGAGTGAGGTAACGACTCAGCAAGTAAAGAAGACAAGGAGGATGAGATGAAGACGACGCTGTGCAGCACAATCGCTATCGTTGCCCTGATGTTTGCCCCAGCCTCCCAGGCCCGGGCAGAGTCTCCAGTCGCTGGCTTCAGAGCCATGATCGACTATGGTCACCTCTCTTGCGGGTACGGCGATCGCGGGCGACTGATCCGCTACGACAGGGTCGCTTCGCACCCGACGGCGGATTCCGTGCGCGCCTATTTCGACGAGTGGATCGCCTTCTACCAGGATTTCTATCAATTCCCCCCGAACATCCCGGTCACCTTCAACTACGGCTTCGACAGCTACAAGGTAACGTACTGCACGGTTGACGCTCCGCTCGCCGGTCAGTCGTTTGCGCGACCGACGATGGCCACCGGCATGGTTTCCGTGCCGCGCAAGTCTGGACCTCTCTCAACCGTCGCCTATCTGCACGGCACGTCCGTCTCGTTCTACGATGCGGTGTCGAATCCGAACATCTTCGGTGAGTTCAACGAGAACGGAGAGAGCTTTGACGGCCCGCCTTCGAACTCGATCTTCGCTGGCGGTGGTTTCATCTACATCGCTCCTGACTACCTCGGGCTTGGGGACTCCAGTGTGCCTCGGCATCGGTATTTCCATGCCGCAACTGAGGCATCGTCCGCCATCGACCTGCTGGCCGCGTCGCGCAGAGTGCTCGCGATTCTGCACGTTGAGCAGAACGACGAGCTCTTCACGTTCGGCTTCTCGCAAGGAGGCCATGCGGCGCTGGCCCTTCACCGAGAGTTGCAGAATTCATATGTCGACGTGACCGGCACCGCTACTGTCGGCGGAGTGTTCGACATCGAGCACTTCTTCCTGGCGGCCCTGGCCAACGAGACGACCGTAACGGTGCCGCTCTACGTCTCCTACATCCTGCTGGCCTACGATGACGTCTACAACGTTTACGGGCAAACGTCGGACGTCTTCCGGCAACCTTATGCCTCAAATGTAAGCAGCCTCTTCGACATGGAGCACTTCTTCGACGACGTCCTCGCCGAGCTGCCTCCGAACTCGCGGGCACTCCTCAGGTCGTCCTATTACAACAGCGTCATTTCGAACCCGCAGAATCCGTTACGCGTCCGCCTGCGCCAGAACGCAGTGGATCAGTGGAGACCGCGTGCGCCCCTGCGCGTCTATCACAGCCCAGACGACGAGGAGGTCCCCTACGAAGACGCGCTCGTGTCGGTCGACCGCCTGCGAAGCAGAGGTGCCGACGTCACGGTCCGAAGGCTTCCGGGCTTCGATCACGTCAACAGCTGGATCCAGGCAATGCCGCGCGCGGTGACCTGGTTCCGCTCGCTCGACTGAGGCGACGACATATATCTCTTCCAAACGCCAGTAATGAGGTGAGGACAGAAGCAACGTCCCGCCACAACCAAAATAGGAGATCCAAGCGCGATGAGATTTTCGACATCAATGATTGCTAGTTCAGCCTTGCTACTGATACTGACCTTCCCTGGAGTGTCTGACCAGTCCCACGCCCAACAAATAGTTCCTCCCTGTGACCGAAACGAACCTGCAACATGCCTCTACACATCCGATCTCCATTACGAAGTAGGTGTAGTCGATAGCATCGAGCTGGTCGATTCCTCACGTAACAATTACCGGATCCCATTGCGCATACAGTATCCGATCGGCCTGGCCGGACCACGCCCGGTAGTGATCTGGAATCATGGCGGTAATCCCTCGGCAAACGGGAATACACGAAGTGAGAACTGGGGAAGGGTTCTGGCCGCAGCGGGTTATATCGTGATTCACCCGTCACGCGTACCGGTCGAAAACCCGGAAGACTCCCAGTGCGAGTGCACGGAGAACGGTTTCAACAGTCCTGACGAGTGCGCACAATGGCTCGCTAATCTGCGCTTTGGACCACAAAACACGCATTTCATCATCGACAATCTCACGCGAATTGTTTCCATGGCGCCACGGTTCGCGGGCCTGTTCGATATCAGTAAGATCATTGTCGCCGGTCACTCGGCAGGAACTACCACCGTCCTTGCGAACGCTGGAGCTAGTCAGCAGTGGGTCGAGGGTGGACAGATCTATAACGAACGCGATGATCGCCCGATCGCTTTCCTGGGAACCGGACCCATGGGCCCGCTCTATGCCGGGTTCCGCTCCGGGTTTGGATCGACCAGCTTTGCGGGAATGGACCGCCCCTTCATGTTCATTACTGGCGTCGGTGACGAGACTGGAGAACCACCGGAAGCGCGAACCACTGGCTGGCTCAGGTCGCCGGCGAGCAACAAGGTGTTGTCGTGGGATACGGATCGGCGCGCGGTGCACGAAACCATGAACATTGACAAGTGTGACACTCCAACACGGAGGGACCACTGCCGTTGGATCGCATCTGCCGGCCTGGCTTTCCTGGATGCAGTGGTGCGTGAAAGAGCAGAAGCCCGACATTGGGTCGGCTCGGATTCTCTAAAGCTGCTTTCCGGTGGGGCCATTGAGATCCATCGTCGTTGACAATCGGCAATTCCCCTCCCCCATCCTCTGTTTCCCCATTCAGTCTTCACCTCGGTTTTCACATGTGGAGTATTTCTTCGACATGTTTCTTCCCTCGCTGCCAGTAGACGGTGTTAGGAGCATTTCCCAACTGAACCGAACCAGCCGAGAAAACGCTGGAGGCTGTTTGCAATTGACTAAGTTCTAAGTCTTAACGCAATACGTGACCTGTAACCCAAGGGGAAAGAGACTACATGTTCAATGCTCATCGCGTGATCGGCGGCAGTCTGTTCGTACTTTTTCTTTTCACTACGGCATTAGCCCAGGAGAATCGCGCATCAATGGAGACGCCGCGGGAAACGGTTGTGGTGGCCTCCACTGCCCCGATGGTAACTGCCACGGCTACGGCCGAGCGAGTGCGCTTTGTGAGCGCTGGAACAGTGGTCCAACTCAGGTTGGAGGTTTACAACGAAACGGGGCAGAAACTCTTCGACACCGAACTGCATGGCGGCAACGTGATGGATTGGCAGTTGCAGGACGGCGCCGGCCAGCGTCTCCCGGCAGGCTCGTACGCCTGCGTGCTGACAATCAAGAGTCTGTCAGGACGTCTAAGCCAGCGGGTCGGATTAGTGATGGTCAATAACAACAATACGGCCGTCGAAGCCGGAGGCAAGGCCCAACTCTCAACGGCGCAGCAGCAGATCATCGGCCCCGTTGAAGGCAATGCGGCCTTCATAGTTCTCCAGGAGAGTGAAACAGAAGCTATAACTGCCATCACACACGATGGTTCTGAGGGCCAGGTGGCGCGGACGCGCGGGCCACTCAGCTTCCGGGTTGGAGACTTCTTTTCCGGAAAAGATAGAGAGCAGATGCGCTTGACGGAAGAAGGCAACCTCGGCATCGGCACCGACAAGCCGGAAGCAACGCTGGACGTGGCCGGGATGATTCGTGCTCGCGAGGGCTTGATGTTCTCCGATGGCAGCACCCTGAATGTAAATGAAAAAGGAGTGCTCACTCGCACCGCCGCTGATGACGCTAGTCCAAGCGCAGTAACAGCCACTCAGGACAGAATAGTGAAGTTTACCGACAATGCCGGCACGCTCGGTGATTCAGGCATCACCGAAAACGCCGCCGGCTTGGTTGGCATCGACACCACCAACCCGCAGACTTCCTTGCATATTGGGCCAAACACCGGGTACGGATCGACGACCGGGCTGCTAGTAACGAGCAACCTAACCGGCAGCCAGTTTGACCGAGCATTCCAACTTGCTCCGCGACAGACCGCGAATCCGGCCATCAACTCGATTCTGATGTATGTGCTGCCGACAGTGAACAACAACGTTACGGTGCCTAGACAGTATGGTCTCTTCGTGGATGCAAAACAGGGAGCAGGCACAGTCACTTCCTATGCGGCCATCGGTACGGGACAGACAGCGACTCTGGGGGCGACGAACAACACGCACCTGCTGATGGGGAGCCTGCAGATACCTCCCGGCAACTTCGCCATCTTCGACAACACGGGTCACAAGTCATTTTTCAACGGCGACGTCGGCATCGGCACGTCGAACCCCACATCGAAGCTCGACGTGGCCGGCGCGATCAATACGTCCAGGCAATACAACATCGACGGCCGGCGCATTTTGAGCAACGCCGGAACCGACAATCTGTTCGCGGGCAGAGACGCCGGCAACTCGAACACGACAGGCATATTTAATGCGTTCTTCGGCGTTTTGAGTGGAACCTCGAACACGACGGGCTTTAGTAACTCGTTCTTCGGAGTTACCTCTGGCACCGCGAATACGTCGGGCGGCAACAATTCCTTCTTCGGCGTGCGCGCTGGCAATGCAAATTCAACCGGGGGTTCCAACTCTTTCTTCGGTCTAAATGCGGGATTACACAACACAACCGCTAGCAACAACTCTTTCTTCGGCGCAAGTGCTGGACAAGAGAACACGATCGGCAATAGCAATGCTTTCTTCGGATTCCAGGCGGGACAGAGCAACACCCTTGGAGGTAGAAACTCTTTCTTCGGATTTAGCGCGGGCAGTCTCAATGAGGCTGGTGTACGAAACTCTTCCTTTGGAACTGAAGCAGGTATGAGCAACACCGGACAAGATAACGTCTTTGTCGGCGATAAAGCGGGGATGCTTAACACGCAAGGCATTCTCAACACTTTTGTTGGGGCAGGCGCGGCCGAAATCAACGCAACGGGAAGCAACAACACTGCCATCGGCGCGGGCACGGTGATTCCGGAAGGCCTTAGTTTTGCCACTGTCATCGGCGCGGGAGCGGAGGTGCAGCAAGATAGTTCGGAAGCAGATGGAGACAACACGGTCACCCTGGGCCGAAGAGTTGACGAAGTTCATGCTCCGGGCAGCCTCAGAGTCGGCGACCGTAGAAGTATCGGCGACGAGCAGAAGCTGACCGTTACCGGCAGCGGGATCTTCACTGGGACCTTGGAAGTTGGCACGCTGGGAACTGTGGGCGCCGAATCTTTGTGTCGCAATATCGGTACTCACAAGATCGCCGTTTGCTCATCTAGCCTTCGTTACAAAACCGACATTGGGCTGTTTAGCTCCGGCTTGAAGCTCGTCAATAGCCTGCAGCCAATTTCATTCACCTGGAAAGAGGCCGGCAACCGCGATCTAGGCTTGGGCGCGGAGGACGTCGAAAAGCTTGAGCCCTTGCTGGTCACCTACAACGACAAAGGCGAGGTCGAAGGCGTGAAGTACGATCGCCTCGCTGTCGTCTTACTCAACGCCGTCAAAGAGCAGCAAAGCCTGATAACCAGACAAGAGCGACAGCTGAACCAACACCAGAGTGCGTCGCTGGAACTACGACGCAAGCTCGAACAACAACAGCAGCAGCTCGACGCATTGCGGAAGCTTGTCTGTAAAAAGAACCCGCGAGCGAAAGCTTGCAAGTAGTTCTGCAGAATGGAAATGAAGAGAGGTTGACGATGGATCCAATGACAGGTCACATGAAATTCAACTTGGCCAGCCTGGATAGCTCAAACGGCTGGAGGGAACGGATCCTCGGGCTCGATAGCAAGCAGCCGCTCCTGGATGGTCGGCTGGTTCCCTACATCAACCTCGACAATGCCGCCAGCACGCCTCCACTCCGGGATGTAGTCGAAGCGGTGCAGCGATTCCTGCCTTACTACTCGAGTGTCCACCGCGGCACAGGATTCAAATCACGTGTCAGCACGGCTGCCTATGACGAGGCGCATGAAACGATCGGCCGCTTTGTCGGGGCCGACATGGACACCAACACAGTCATCTTTGGGAAGAACACGACGGAAGCTATCAACAAACTTGCGTTCCGCTACCCGTTCCGCCGGGGCGACCTGGTTCTCTCGACAATAATGGAGCATCACTCAAACGATCTGCCGTGGCGCCGCCGCGCTCGTGTTCTGCGAGCCCAGGTCACCAGTGAAGGGCGGCTCGACGAGGATGACGTTGACCGGTTGCTGGCGAAATACGGAGATCGAATTGCGCTGGTGACGGTGAGCGGAGCATCGAACGTCACCGGTTATGTCCAGCCCATCCACCGGCTGGCGCGA
>JAMQPI010000179.1 GCA_023717565.1 Pyrinomonadaceae bacterium
CAAACACCACCAGGTGTTCCGTGTTCGCGTCGAGGAACAACTTCTCGTCCACACCGCCGTTATTCACTAGCGATGCGGTAGTCTCCCAGTAAGAAGCAACCATGCGATAGTACGCACTTTCTTGCTGTCCACTCAGCATCAACTCCACGATTTGCCTGCCACTCTGGGGAGTAAACTCTGACACAAACCAGGCTCGGGCCGTTCGCATCAATGGTTCACACCTGAGTTTGTACAGTTCGATAATGACTAACGCGTCTTGTGCTTTCGTATCCATAGTCTTCGCAGTCCTCCTTCAAGATCTACTTAGAACCTCAACTGCCCGGCGTGCGAGTTGCCGCCACCAGTTTAAATGATGTCAACTGATCTTTCGCTGCGGATGCTTTAAGCAGTGAGCGGCACAGTTTGAGGTTGTTAGTTGCATCGGCAAACACTCCACCAGCCTGTTTCAGCGCAGCCTCGAACTCCTTTTCGGCCTCGTGCAAACGCCCGCCGAGGGCCAGAACTACGCCGAGATTGTTATGACCGGCAGCGGACGTCTCCCTGTTAATGGCTTCTGTAAAATGTGCTGCTGCCCTTTCGTAATCGCCTTCACCAGCCAACAGCAGACCCAACCTGAAATTCGCTGCACCCGTCTCGCGACTCGGTGAAGCTGCAACCGCCTGTTTGTAAGCCTCCTTTGCCTCATCTTGTCTCTCTAGCTCTTCAAGAGCGACGCCCAGCGCATAGAAAGCTTTGGGGTAATGGCCCGCCCGAGCCACCAGCGCCTTCTGGTACATTGCAACCGCATCTTCGGTTCGCCACAGTTCGTAGTAACAGACTCCGATGTTGAACAACGCCTGAGAATAGACTTCCCCAGCCTCTGGCGTGACCCGCTGATATTCACGCATGGCATCCAGGTACTCCGCTTTCGAGTATTTTGCGTTACCACGCTTGATGTACTCCGCCTGATTCGTTGGACGACTCTGGCCTGATGCGAGACTGACGATCAGTATCACCAGCAGGATTGCCAAAGGTATGGTCTTTCGTTGCACAGCTGTTCTCCTTTTCGAGTTCGTCCGGTATTGGAGCGAACGAGAGATCAGCTTAGAAGCGTGCAGACCCTGGTGTCTTTCCCATTCTTGCGGTGCTTGACCAATCTTGCTGTCTACGTCTGAAACGAAACCCGATAGGCTTGCGGCGTGGTCCCGGTGAGCCTGCGAAAGAGTCGGGTGAAGTGACTCTGGTGGCTGAATCCCGACCGCAGGCCGACTTCGATCAGCGGCATTTCGCTCTGGGCCAGCAGCATTTTGGCGCGATCGACCCTGAACTTCATCACATACTGATGCGGCGTCTTGCCGGTTGTCCTTTTGAACTCCCGCGAGAAATGAAACGTGCTCATGCCGGCTGTGCCTGCTAGTTCCGCAAGACTCAGGTCACGATCATAATTAGCGTCAATAAAACTCAACACCAGTTGCAGCTTCTGACCCGACATCCCGCCAACCAGGCGTCGATCTTGCTGCGGGGAAGTCGTGTAGTACCTGAGCAGATGAACTGCCAGCACATTCGCGAGTGATTCCGCATAGAGACGACCGCCCAGATGGTCTGACTCAAGCTCCGCCAGCAACGCCATGCCAATGCTGTTGATAACCGGATCGGTCGGCGCGCAACTTTCGACGACCTCTACCTTGCTCGATGGCGTTACCCGCGACTCGCTGGCCGCCCGCAAGACCAGCGACGGATCCAGAAACATAGCCAGATGCTCCGACTCGCCTTCGAGCCGGGCAGAGTAAGACTGTCCCGCAGGAATAACGCAGACGTTGCCTTTGGTGCGGCTCCGCGTCTGAAAACCACTTGCAGTCGTAATCTCACCGCTGCAGTTTCCCTGCAGCGATAAGTTGATCAAGTGCTCCGGACTGTTGTGCTGGGGAAGTTCTCCACTGCGAAAACGAAAATGGGTGAGTTTGATACCCTCCCAGGATGCTCTCCTGGCAAACAACACTGGCGAATGATCATGCGATGTTTCTTGGACTTCCGGGTTCATGATTACCTCATGCTTGCATTAGTGAGAGGACGATCAGCAGTTCACGCAAAGACGCAAAAGTGGCACAGTCTAATGTTCGATATGCTTCAGCTTGTCGTCGAGATTGGCCCACACTCAAGCAATGATATTACCCGGTACTGTCGCAATTGAGCCTTTCCAATCTCGACGACAGGCTGAAGCATATCGAACATTAGACTGTGCCACCTTTGCGTCTTTGCGTGAACTCTTGCCCTGACCTTCTCTTAGCGGGGAGCATTGCCGATCCGCCTGGTTTAGAATAGCCGCGCAAGCGTTCAAATATCGCTAAGCGTGCCCGCCCGAACGCCTGCTTGTCACCGTGAAGCTGAAAAGACCAGTTGGCTCCCATTTCGAGCGCATTGATCTCGAAGACCAGTTGCGCCGGGTCTAGTTTGCCGTCGAGCTGTTTTGCCTCCTGGGCCTCAACGACTGTTCGGGTGAGGCCAGCCAGCCACTCCTTCATGATTTCCGCAATGCGATCGCGAACTGGCCCGGGACGGCTATCAAACTCAGCCGAGGCGGCAGTGAAGAAACAGCCGCCTCGAAAGATCTTTCTGTTGGCGTAGTCGAGCCACAGCTCGCACAGCTTACGCAACCGCGGTAGCCCCTGCTCCGCTTTCAAGGCTGGAAGGATCACATTCGTGATAAAGATCGATCGCGCCGCCTCGATAGTGGCAAGCTGCAACTCCTCTTTGGAACCGAAGTGAGCGAATAACCCACTCTTGCTCATCTTTGTTTCCGCAGCCAGCCGACCGATGGTCAGCCCTTCGAGCCCCTCAGCCGATGCCAAATGGACCGCCGCTTCCAGAATCGCCTGCCGACTGCGATCGCCCTGCTCCTGTCGAGCCTTCGCAGCAGGAGTGCTGCGGCCGCCCTGCCCCCGTCGGGCTTTAAGAGCGGGCTTCGCGGGTGTTGGTGGCTTGGTAGGCATTCTTTTGCTCCAGAATGGTCACTGTGAGCCCAGCCAGACTGGGGCCAATGAACATTTCGAGCAGCAATATAGCACGAACGTTCGTTGAAGCGTCAAACTGTTTTGTTTTGAGGCCAACTTTCGGGTGCATGCCCGAGAGGCAAGGCGAACAGGGCGGAGAAACAGAAGATTTGGCTGAGAAAGTCCCGCCGAGCAAACACGTCGTCGCGGACTATGAGCATCACTTCGCGTCTTTAGGGAACTTTCCGCGCAGAAAACGATCGGCGGCTTTGAAGAATGCGGTCGGTTGTTCGATGAAATGGACGTGTCCGGCGTTTGGGATCAAAAGTAAGCGCCCATTAGGCAAGGCGGCAGCCCACTCACCAGTCGCATCGAGCGGAACATTTGTCTTTTCTCCCTCTACGACAAGTGCGGGCACTTTGATTTGTCTGAGCAATGGGCGAAAGTCCCAGTTTCCCAGCGCCTCAAACACAGCGAACACAACGACAAAACGGTTCCTCAGCGCTGCAGGTGGAGCATCGCACATGCGCTCCGTGCGTTCGCTTGTGAATGCCGTGGGATTCAGAAGGTACGGAGGAGAACTAATGGTAAACGCTTCCCTGCAGAGTGCCAGAGCCTCAGCATCGCTCGCTCTTGGCAAGAGCTGCCTGATCTCGGTCAGGCGCTTGGCTCCCGCTGCCCCGACAAGGGAGTTAATTTTAGCCGTTCGTTGCTCCCAAAAGGGAAACTTGGCTGGAGGCATGGGGCTGACCAATAGCATGCGCTCAACCCGATTCGGGTGTGCCGTAGCGTAAAGCACTGCTAGTCCGGTCCCCCATGACAACCCAATGAGGTTCATCCGCTCAAGGCCGAAGTGTCGCCTAAAGGCCTCCAGGTCGCGGACATGATACTCGGGGGTAAGAAGCTTCGGGTCAGTAACTACATCCGAGCGTCCACCGCCACGCTGGTCATACATGATTAACGTTCGACCGCGCCCAAGAGGTTCCAGGTCATAACCGCCATCTCCAACTCCCAGACCCGGACCGCCGTGCAGGAACACGGCTGTCGTCTTACCGCTGCCTACTTTTCGGTAGAAGAGGCGGACGCCATCGGCGCCTGCAAAGTAACCCTCCGAGACTGGGCCGTAAGCCAAAGGCCCGGATACTTTACTCGCTGATTGACTGTTACCGGCTTGACAAGCCAGAAGGGTCAATAGTGCCGACATTAAAAGGGCTCGCATCGCAGTGAATCGTAAATTGTGAATCGTGAATGAACAAGCCTCGTCCTGATATCCAATTCGCAGCGAGAATAAAGTGTCCACCAAAAGATAAGGCCGCGATAAACGGGAATGACAAGGATCAGCCCTGGTTAGGTCCTAATCCTTGTCTATCCGCGTTCATCTGCGGCTGATATTCAGTTCGTTTGCCTGCCCGATCAATCGACCACGCGGATCCTGACCTCCGTGCCGTTGGTGCGGATTTCCGGAACGTACATAGCATGTCCGAGTACCGGCAGCGCGTGGAACGCCCCAGGACTCTCGGCCCGCATTTCGTAGCTCACCTGCCAAATGCCTTCGGGCAGCTTATCGATGAACAATGCCACTTTTCGATCGCGCAACTCCTGATATACCCATTGTTGCCGGCCAGTGAAGTCGCCTGCTGACTTGTAGTTCATGAGCGCGGCGTTCTTACTGTTGAGCGCCCCTGACTTCAATTCTCGAGCGTAAAGGTTCTCACCACTGCGAATCTGGACCGCTTCCAGACCTCCAGGTTTGAGATCTTCAAACAACAGGTATTCATAGTTGTTCTTTCCCTCGATGGTCAGCACCACTTCCACTCGCTCACCGCTCTTCACCGTATCGCCGTCATTGAGCGCGACGCGTTCCGAGACGAACCCTTTGAGAAGCGTTGGATGATTGACGAGTTTGAAATACTGGCGCCGCACAAAGATCTCGTTACCGGCGGGAGCGATCGGCTCCTCGAGACTGAAGAACTTCGCTGCGGCCGAAAAGTAAAGCGGACCGGTCCCGCTCAGCCGTCGAATCGTAATTTCATTGGCGCCGTCGCGGATAAATTCGCGCGAAACTTCGAATTTACTCGGAGCACTGAGAGCGTCCGCCGCTGTGATTGTCTTGCTGGCGATCCGATTTCCGTTAACCAGCAATTCGTACCCCAGCACCGGCTGCAGCTCACCGCTGGTCCGCAGGTATTCGTTCATCGTGAGCACCACGATGGCCGTATCACGCGTGTTGCTCCATTGAGCGCCACGACGGTTCTTAATCAGCCAGTTGGTTACCGGCTCGATGAGTTTGTTCTTCGGATCGATGGCCAGCAGGGCGCGCAAAGCAAACGAAGTCGCTTCAACGCCACCGTCGGACCAACGCCAGTAGATGCCATCTTCGCCCCAATGTGCGGTTCCCAGCACCGAAGGATCCGAAGCCTGACCTCCCTGTTGGACGACAGAAGTGTCGGGCTTCGAGTCGCGTTTCACGCCGTTTTCGAGATTCTCGACCAGCGTCTTTGCTTTGTCCGCGTAGCCGAAGTTGTGCGCGGCCAACGCCACCAGCGCCCGAGTGTATGCGTTGAGCTTGTCGCGATTGGTCCAGAGGTTCTCGAAGGCGGTGGTCTGAAACTTGGAGACTTCAAAGCTCGGCTGCGCAGAGTGATAGACCGCCAGCGCGTGCAACATCCAGGCCTGTGCGTCGTAATTCACTTCCTCTTCGACTAGTTCTTTATCTAGGAATTCCGCAGCCCGCTTAGCGACGTCTTGTTTCACATCGATCCCGGCCTGGTGCGCGAGCGTCATGCCCCACAGCACGTAAGCCGTCATGAAATGATCGCTATCACCTTCTTTCCACCAGCCCCAGCCGCCATCACTGTGCTGGAAGTTGTACAGTCGATCCAAACTCTGCCGCGTAATCTCCTCGAGCTCTTTCAGATCATGTTTTCCTTTCGGATGGGTAGCAGCCGCTGTCGACTGTTCAATGCCGCCAAAGACCTTGTGCATGGCGTCCTCGGGTTTGAGACCCAGATCGCGCAGTGTCTTTGCCGTAATCGCCGCCGGCAGGAATCGACTCATAGTCTGCTCAGTGCATCCGTACGGGTAGTCGATTAGATACGGAAGCGCGTCCAACATCGTCGTAGCCATGCTGGGAGCGATCTGAACCATCAGCTCGGTCGTCTCGGCCCGCCGTTCCCGGGGAATGTCGAGTTTGATCGCCACACTGTCGCCGCGCATCTTGCCGGAGCGCGAGATAAACTTCTCGATGCCGTGCTCGTAGACCGCGTACGTCTTCTCCATCGCATCTGCGTGTTCGGCAGCGCGAGCTTCGACCTTTAACTTTGCTTCGCCCGCCTTGCTAACCGCGACAAGCCAGTCAACTCTCGCCTCACTGTTGGCTTTCACTTCGACTGGCGCCTGCTCCCCTTTCACTGGTTTACCATCGACGACGAGACCAGAGACGGTCACGCCATCAGCGGTTAACTTGGGCGCGACCTGCATCGGCTGGTCGGTGTTGTTATTGATAACCGCGGAAACAGTCACCTGGTCACCTACCACAAAAAAGCGTGGAGCTTGAAGCCGGACGATTAGTGGCTGCTTTGTTCTGGTGGACGTGTTGCCAATACCGAATTGACTTCCCGCCGTGACCGCCCGAGCTGTGGCCTCCCAGGTAGTCAGCGAGTCCGGGTATTTCACTTTCACGAAGGCCGTGCCGTCAGCGTCGGTCTTGATGTCAGGTTGCCACAAGATCGTGGACCGAAAATCGGTACGCACCTGAACTGCGGGATCCTGACTTACCTCCTTAGATTCTTCTCTTAGCTCAGACTTCCGGAGCATCTTTGCATCACTCCTGCCTCCAACGGCCGCCGAGTCGGTTACCGCCATCACCTCGGAGTTAGACCTGGCAAACGCTACCACTGGCGCAGCCGGAGCGGCCAGGGCACCCATCTGGCGGAACTCATCTTTTCCGCCTACTTTAGCTTTGTCGTATTCACGTTCCTGGACCTGTCTGTAATCGATCAATTGCGCTTTCTCGACCTCCACCAGGCGGGTATAAGACTTGTGGTTGAAGGTGCTCTGCGTTTGGACCAAGTGTCCACGTTTGCTACCAAAATAAAACTGACGTGGATCGCCAGCGTAGTCCTGCTGAATGTACTTGACTGACTCGTCTATCAAACCCAGTGCTATCTCGGCCGAAACGGGTTTGCCGTCAGCATCTTTGGCGGTGATCGAGAGTGTTCCTTCTTCGCGTGGTTGATACTGCTCGCGATCAGATTTCACCTGCACCGACAAGAAGTGTTCGACGGGTGGGACGACCACTTGCTTGGTGTCGATAAACAGCTGAGCGTCGTAGACCATCCCGGCGCTCAGATAGACGTTGGGAACATGCTTCTCGGTGATGGGCAACTCGATCAGTTTTGCGTTTCCAGTTACGTGCACCAGCTGGTAACTCAGAAGGTCCTCGGCTTCAACACTAAACAGAACGTAGCGATCGCTGTCTGGAACGAACAGCATCACCGGCGCCGTCTGGCCCGCACGAACGGTATCTTTGTCGACTATTATCTCGAGACCGCCAGTACGATAACCAAGCTCTGTGGAGGCGTTAGTAGCAACGAAGACGGACGTTTCCGCCTTGATGGGCGGCAACAGCCGCTCCCTCTTCGCGGTCGTGGTCGGGATGTTTTGACTGCTCTGCCACGCAACGCGATAGTAACCATCCCTTTCCGGAGTAAAACTCAGCTGCGCCATACCCTCTTTGTCGGTCTTGACCGTCTGCGTGAGGACGTCGTCGTGCTGGTAACCTTGAAACTTGAGACGCCAGGGCTTCTGTCCTTTTTTCACCGGCGCCGGAAATCCTTCCGGTTTCTCACGAAGCAAGCGAAGCTCGTCACCTTTGACTTCGCGACCAATGGGATCAAGCCAGATCTCCCACCAGTAGTCGCGGGTGACCTTGACGGTGCCTTCAGTCGTTACGGGCTGCTGATTTGCATCGATTGCCTTGATGTCGACTGTTACTTTGTCTTTCGGACGATAGATGTTCCGCTGGGCGCGCGGATAAACGTAATAGCGCTGGCGAGTCACCCGCACCGTGTCGGAGGCAAGAATCTCTCGTCGCGATGAATCGGTGACGCGCGCTTCCACTCTGTACTCAAAATCCTGGTTGTAGTTCTCTCGTGGGGTGTCGAAGGTGAGCGTGGCTTTGCCGGTGGCATCCGTCTTGATCGTCGTGCGTTGAATAACCTGACCCGATCCGCCGTAGTAATTGCGACCTTGCCTTTCCTGGTCTTCGTAATACCAGGGATACTCACGATATGGATACCAGTAGTGGTAGAAAGGCTTCTGATAGACGACGACTTCAACCGAGGCGTTACTGACCGGCCCGCCGAAGTAGTAGTCGGCCTGGATGTTCACATCAACCTTCTCACCAAGTCGAAAAGCCTTTTTCTTTCCATCCTCCTCAGGAGTCTTAACCGTCACCTTGAATTCCGGCAGTTTGTATTCCTCCAGCCTGAAAAGCGTGGCGCTGCCAATACCGGTGCGGCGCCCCTGATCCCAAAACTGAACGTTGTACTGCCCGAGAGGCAGCTGCTCAGTTAGGTCCAGAGAGCCCCAGGCGCTGCCAAAAGAATTGAGCGTGGCTTTGCCTTCACTGACCTTGGTGCCGCGTGGATCGTGGATCTCATATTCGACCACCTGGTTTGCGGGCGTTGAATAGACTCCATTGTTCAAGCGTCGGGCAATGAATTTCCATTGGACGGTTTCCTTCGGCCGGTAGGCGGGGCGATCGGTGAAGGCGTAGATCCGCCACGTTTCACCGACGTTGTTCCGGTTCGAATAACCAGCCGCGAAGGCTTGCCGCTCTTTGTCGGCGGCAGAGACAAATAAGCTTCCGGAGCCCTCGCCAACTTTCAGGGCAAAAACGGCAAGGCCATCACTGTTGGTCGTTTGCCGGAGTTTGCGCCAGTGCCATTTGCTGTTCTGGTAATAGCTCTCCCAGAGCGCGATGTTAGCGTTGGGAATCGGAGCTCCAGTCAAGGCATGGGAGAAGTAAGCTAACGCTTGCCTGGGAGTCGATTTCAAAACGAGCGAGGCGTCGGTGACGAGGACCAGGTCGCGGACTGAGAGCATTCCGCTCTTCGCTTCCAGCAAGTACGCACCCGTCGGGAGCTTGGCGTCAATGCGCACTTGTTCGCTGACTGGTTTGTAATCACCTTTGTCGGGCAGTTCCCTGGACCAGGCCTTAGCCACTGGCCTGCCGTCGATCTGTATTTTCTGAATCCAATTATTGTCGGCGCTATCAACCTCGCCCTCGTCTTCATCTGACGTCCTGGTGAAACGGACGTCACGAGTCAGGTCGACCCGGTACAAAGCGAAATCTACTCGTTTGACATTTCGGGCATTCAAACCAAACTGCAGTTCGGAACCGGGTAGAAAAATGTTGGATACCCCAACGCCGATCGTTGGCGTGGTGATGTTCTTTATCTGCTGCTCCGCCTGGTCAAAGAAGCGTGTCTCGCCCTTCACGAATTCGGTCGTCAGGCGCCGATACAATTCGAGCGCCTTCACATAGTCAACCTCTTGCTGCCATTGACCGTCATCCAGCTGCCGGACCACGCCGTTG
>JAMQPI010000180.1 GCA_023717565.1 Pyrinomonadaceae bacterium
ATAAGCCCACCCGTTGGTGAAACCGCTACGCTTTACACGCAGTCGTTTCAAACGGGCCGACTTTGGAAATCCATCGAATTGCTTTGTCTTAGGGAATCAGGAGAAAGGGATTGGTGGGCCACGCGGAGCGCCTCGGCGGCACAGCGCGCTGAGTTTCCGGGTCGGTCGATATTCAACACTGAGAAGTTCGCCACCGGAAGGCGGACGCGGACGATCGGCATAAGCGAGTGCCGCCGCGTTACGTTGCCGGTTTGAACGGGTCCATCCAGATGCGCAGCTGCCACAGTCAGTCCGGCAAGGCTTGGTTACCACTGCTGTCGATATGCTGGCTGACTCTCCGTTTGAGTGGTCAGCATAGCCGCCTGACCCTGACTCAATCTTCGCCATCTCAAGCAACGGGAATCGACCAGCTTTCATTGCTAGTTGCGGAAGACCACACAACTGCTCAGCTTGATCGGGTCGCGCCTGATGATGAATATGACCCTTTCCGGCAGTCGCGGGAAAGGCATGGCAGGAACCATTCATGCACGAGCCAGCTACATGCGGTGCTCTTCCCGCGCAACAAGCCAGCCTGCACATCGGACCGCTCGCGACAACAGAATTGGGAATGTTGGCGCAGAGGATCGACAACAGGAGCATCGACCCTAGCATTAGTTTCGCTATGCGCATGAGGTTTGAACCCAAACTCTGTATCTTCGGCTTCGGCAAGGTTCCGAATCTCTGATGGATGCGCATTCTGTCACGACTGATGCTGCTGATCAAGCCTTTAAGCACATCTATCAACAATCCGCTGAACGACGCCGAACCGTATAACCTTTGACTTGAGGTTATGACTTCTACATCATCACGTTCTCTAGACCGATGCTCCAGCAGCTTCGATACGAGTTGCTGAGGGTTCAGAAACATAGACGGGATAAACGATGGCCAAAACAAGCCACATCGGCAATATTATTGTCGCTCTTTTTCTTCTGGCAATCCTAAACACACCATCTCAAGCGAGCTTCGAGATAACATCCTCGTCGCCGGCAAGGCTGGTCACGTTTGCTCAACAACCAGTCCAGGAACGAATGCTCTCAGGGTACATTCTGACGCAACAGAATGAACTCATCCCAAATGTAACGGTAGTCGTAAAGTCAACGGCGGGCGAGGTGCGCACCACGAGCGATGCCAAAGGGGAATTCCGTGTGGCTATTTCAGAGGGCCAAGTCACGGTGCGATTTGAAGGCAAGAACGTGACTCCGATGGAGCAGCGCCTCGGCCCGAATGATCAGACAGAGAACCTGCGGATAATGATCACCGTTGTCATCGCGCCAATTCAAGAGAGCGTGGTTATCCAGGACACGGCGCTCAATCCGATCATCGATCAGCGCAACGATACGATCTATAAGAACACGCTCTTCGAGCGCGACGATCAACTCGTCCAAACGCTGAACGCCGGGATCAACGCCGGTCAGCACGAAGGGGGCGGCAAGTCACTGGAGATTCGCCGCTTCGGTTACAACCTCGATCATGGAGGCGTGAATGGCGGCCTAAAGGTCCTGGTCGACAACGTGCAACAGAATCTGGGCACGCAGGGACACGGGCAGGGCTATCTCGGACAGTTGAAAAGTCTGACTCCGGAATTGATTGAAGACGTGGGGATTCTGAACGGCCCATTCAGCGCGCAATACGGCGACTTCTCTGGCCTCGGCGTAGTGCAGATAAGGTTGAAAGAGGCGTTGCCGGACCTGTTAACGTTGCGGATACAGGGTGGCAATTTCAATTCGAAACGCGCCTTCCTCGCCTACAGCCCCAAACTCAAGAACGCCGATGCCTTCATCGCTTACGAGGGCGCGTACACGGACGGGCCTTTCATCAACCCGGGGCGCTACCGCCGCGACAACGTGACGGGCAACTACACGCTCCATCTGGACGAACATCAGTCAATCGGTTTCAAGCTCAACGTCGGCCGCAACAACTTCTTCTCGTCGGGTCAGATCCCTCTCGACTTGGTGAATGACGGTGAGCTCGACCGGTTCGGTTTCATTGATCCTTTCAACGGCGGGCGAGTGCGTACTGGAATTGTGAGTTCTTATTACAAGAACGAGCAGGCGTCGGGAGGCATCCTGAAGGTGGACGGGTTCGTTAGTCGCACGCTCTTCGATCTTTTCTCCAATTTCACGTTCTATCTCAACGATCCGATCTTCGGCGATGAGATCGATCAACACGACTCTCGCTTGCAGGAAGGGGCGAACCTGCAATACTTACGGCCGAATAAGGTCTTTGGGAACCCGGGGCTCTTCGTGGCCGGCGGCAACTTTCTCGCAGCTCAAATCAATATCGGTCTGTTCCCCTCGGTCTCCCGTAATCCCAATCGACTTGAACTCAATCGTGCCCTGGGGATCGATAATCCGGGTGTTCTCTTGACGAGCGCTCACGCGAATGTCACCAACGGAGCCGGGTATGTCCAGCAAAGCATCGATTTGCTTCAAGGCCGTCTGCACCTGGAAGCCGGACTTCGCTACGACTATTTCCGTTTCAATGTTCGTGATGGCTTTAACGCAACACCCACTGAGGTAATGCCATTCTCAGGAGTTGAGCAGTCGGGTCGTTTTCAACCTAAGGGTTCGGCTGCTTACACTGTTTCAGATCAAGTGCCTTTGACCTTCTATGTGAACTACGGACGCGGCATCAACAGCCAGGACGCGCGGGGAGTCATCCAGCAACCTGACAGTCCGAAGATTGCGACGACCGATTTCTACCAGGCGAGCGTCGCCTACAACCGGCGGCGTTTCTCAGTAAGCGCCGACTACTTTCTGATCGACCATTCCAATGAACAGGTTTACATTCCGGACGATGGCTCGTTTGAGTTCAAAGGGCCGAGCCGAGTTACCGGCTACGAAGCGAAGGCCTCGGCTCAGTTGAACAATTATCTGAGCATCAACGGAGGGCTAACGCAGGTTACCAACGCTTTCTTCCGCGGTACCAACCCGCGCATATACGTGGACAGTTCACCTCATTTGGTCGCCAATGCTGGCCTCACGGTATCTGGCATTCGGGGTTTCTTCGGCTACCTGGGCTACCGGCACACAAGCAACTACATACTTGACGGGGAAGATCCCACAAGTCGCGCGGCGGGCCTCGATGTAATCGACTTCAGCATGCGGCAGCGTATTCGTCCGTGGGTTGACTTCAATTTTTCAATAGACAATCTGACCAACAAACACTACTACGAGACCCAGAACTACTTTGAGTCTCGAGTTAGCCCAGGCGATCCCGTCATCGCCCGTATCCACGGCACTCCCGGGTATTCGACCGGTTTTGCGGTCGGACTTACCTTTCACCTGTGGGCTAAGAAATGAGGACGGGGGACGGGGAGAGCGGGGACGGGGAGACGCGGGGACGGGGAGACACGGGGACGCGGAAACGGGGAGAAGGGATGCTTAGCACTAGACGCGCGATTAAACGACTGAAGAATTTTGAAACAGTTAGATAGGCGTAAAGCGACGCGACGCCCGCTACGCGACGTGCCCCATCAGTGCCACGGCCGCCCGGTCCCGAATGCATACCAGAGACCAAACGCGACGCTCAGCACGCCGGCGATGAGTTGTAACCCGTGGCTAAGCCGCGGGAGTCGGCCCGCGCTGAGTGCAAAGGGGAGGCCGACGAGGCTGGACATCAATAACATCCCGAAGACTGAGCCGATACCGAAGACCATCAGGTACAACAAGCCGAGCCCGAATGATTCTATCTGCGTGAGCACCAGCAGTGTCAGCGCAGCAGATCCAGCTAGGCCGTGCATCGCGCCGACTAGTACCGGCTTTAGGCCAACCCGCGCGACTGCGTGCGAGTGCGATGGTGGCTCCATTTCCCGGTCGTGAAAATGCACATGTGCGTGCTTCAACCCATCGTGTTCGTGAAGGTGCCCGTGCACGTTCTGCCGCCGCAGCGCCCGGACGATGACGTTGACACCAAGTCCGACGATCATTAGGGCCACGCCGAACTCCAACCAGGCCGCTGCGAGCAAGGGTACGGCAACGCGCAGCAGGAGCACGACCACGCCAACGACGAGCAACGACGCGGTGTGCCCAACGCCCCACAGCCCGCCGACGAGCGCCGCCCGCAGGACATTCCGGTGTTCACTGACTATGGTGGAGACGGCAACGATGTGGTCGGCTTCGGTCGCGTGCTTGAGGCCGAAGATCAGCCCCAGCCCGAGCACCGCCGCCGCGCTCATCGACGTAAGCGAATCACCGACCCCGTAGCTCTTCCCAAAACTGTCGCGGAGTGCGGTCACGTGGAGGCCCACCTGCCCAAGTGCTTCGGAACAAATTGCTGCGCCGACGCACGCGATGACGAGCGCACTAAGCGCGGGCAACAGACGCACCAGCCAGCCATTGCCAGCCGGGCCTTTGATGAGACGCCCGGCATAAACAAACAACAGACCAATGGCAGTTAGCGTAGTGGCCAGCCCCACGCTAAAGGCGACGACGAGCGCGAGGCCGTAGCCCACGCGGCCGAGCGAAATGGCGGCGAGCATGACGACTAGCGCAGACGGGCACGGCAACAGACCACCCGAGACACCCAGCGCGAGCAAACTACGCCACGACACGGAAGCCCCGTCCGCATCAGGCGGCATGTGTGAGTGGGCGCTGCCACCATGCGAATGAACGACCGAGTGTTCGTGTGTATGATCTTCATTTCCGGGTCCGTGCGTGTGACCGAGCGCTTCCCCAAAGAAGGCCGCGCGCAGGCGGCGGACGAAAAGACTAACCCCGATGATGAGGACGATAGCTCCTGAGATAAAACTGAGGATCGGAAAGAGTCGTTCAGGAAGGACGTATCGCGATGCGAAGAGCGTCACTAACCCGAGCGCGAAGACGCCCGCCGTGTGGGTCACCGTCACGGTCAAGCCGAGGAACGCTGCGTGTTTGACCGTGCCTTTTGAGCCGACCAGGTACGCGCCAACAACCGTCTTACCGTGACCGGGCGAGAAGGCATGGAGTGCGCCGAGCCCGGCAGCTAGTAATAGCGCCAGGAGTGCGACCGATGGCGTCAACTGAGGCACAGCGATGAGCTCGGCGAAGCGGTCGCGCGCGGCTCGCTCGACTGGAAGACCCTCGCGCGTGCGCAACTGTGTCGCGCTGGTTGGCAGGTCGCCCATCGTGAACGACCATTCTGCCGCGCGTTCGTCGAGCGGCGCTGCCAACCTGTCCTGAGGGTATTCCTTAAGTTCGTCTGTCACGGCTGAGCCAAACGCGGTGCTGTCAAAGACGGTGACGCCTGACGAAGGGACGATCACGATCTCGCGCCATCCCACACGCTCGGAGTAATTCTTGACTTCGAGACGCGCGCGACGGGACGAACCGGCGGCTGCGTTAGGCATGTCGCCCTCGAGGTCGCACACGATGCGCATCGTCGGCAGTCCGCCTGAGCCCACCGGAAGCGAGATGCTCTTCGCCACAACTCTCAACAGAACGCGCTCACCATCGAAAGCGATTACCAAGTTGTCGGCCAGCCGCGGAGCGAGCTGCTTTAGATAAGCGTCAAGTTCGGCTTCTGACGATGCGCCGTCCCCGTTCATATCGATGATCGACGACTCCTGAAAAGTGGGAATCTCCGCCATGTCGATCACGTAGCGCACGCGCACGTGTCCGGCAGCGTTTTCGAGGCGGACGAACTGGTTGATCGAAAAATTCCCGAGCGGATGTGCGATGAGCGCGGCGGCGGCGGCCATGAAGACTATGGCGAAGAGACAGACGTTGCGGCTGCGTTTGGGCGACATGCGAATAAGGAAGCTCAGGAACCTGCCGGAATAACTCTACTCCGCCGACACTCGTTGAGCGTTGGCAGACTGCCAGGGATCAAATTTCGGGTTGAGCTTGAGCGCGCGGGCGAGCCAGTCGCGGGCCGCGACTTGATCACCGGCGGCGCGCGCGATCAAGCCGGCATGATAGAACAATTTTGCGTCCTGCGTGTTGAAACGGAGGGCTTCCTTGATGGCGGCCTGCGCTTCGGGAACCTTGCCGGCCTTGAAAGCAGTCCACGCCAATGCGTCCGCCCCGAGGACGTCCCGGCGGCCGTCATACTCTTTCTTCGCCAACTCATACGCCTCAGCAGGCTTCATATCGTGATCAGCGTAGAACATCGCGAGTTGGCGGTTATAGAGCTGTCCGTTCAACTTGCTCAGCCGCGCGATGTGTTCGACGAGCGCATATTGCCGCGCTGCCTCCTCTTCCCTTCCCGCTAACTTATAGAGATCACCGAGCGCGGCAACGAATACCGGATCCGGCAGGAGTTTTACGACCTTCTCATACTGCTCGATGGCCCCGCCGAGATCGCCTCGTGCCGCCCGCACCCGACCAAGCGAGGCCAGAGCTCGGTAGTAGTCAGGGTATGTCGTCAGAGCGTCGCGATAGGCCTGTTCGGCTTTTTCATAGTTCCCTTCCGCGAACGCTGCTTCACCCAACTGCCAACGACACCATGCGACATCTTCGGGCACCGTTGGCACACTCTCCGAGGCGATTACCAACGCCTTCGTATAGCGCGCCTTCATTGCGTCCATCCGCCCATGCAGATGATCGAGACGGGCGAGACGGACCTCGTTCGTGAAGGTGACGAGCCCGCCACTCATTCTTTGCATCTGGCGGTAAGACTCTTCCGCCTTTTCGTAGTCGCCCAGTTCAAGCAGCGCGTCGCCGAGAATCTGGTACGTATAACTCTTGCGCGGCTCCAGCTCGACCAACCGTTGAGCGTGATCCCTTGCGCCGGCGAAGTCATGCAGATTGTGTAAGGCCTGGGCTAGCCCGGCCAGCCCTCCGGTGTTCATTTCATCAGCTACGACTTTGAGCGACGCGCGGGCAGCACGCTCCGCCAATTCGAAGTATTTCACGTCGCCGGACTCCCGCGCCCGCTGCAGGTAATAACCGTTCAATTTGTTATAGGC
>JAMQPI010000191.1 GCA_023717565.1 Pyrinomonadaceae bacterium
AGACGGTCTGACGTTGGAAGACATTTCACCCGCCACTTTGCTGAAAGAAGAACACTACTTTTATCAATCGGCTTGTCGCGCCACTGAGCGACTTTATCTGAGTCGACCGCTGTTGTTGGAAGACGACTCTGAAACTGTGGCTTCCTACTACATTGATGAACTGAGGCGCGCCGTTGCCCCTCTTAAGATTGAAGCCGTTCCGATCCGTCGAGACTATGAAGGTAAGGACCTTGAGAGTGTTTCCACGTCCAGCGAGTTGTCAGTCGCTCTGGTGCGCCAGCAGGAGCGCCATTTCCATCGCGGAGAAAAACAGCAGCTACAGTCAGAACCTCGAATTAAACGGCTGCTGGCCCTGGCGCGTAACGACGGGTTCGTCAGCAACTCGGCCCTGCGGCGGCTCGAAATTGAACGCGAGCGCGCCGGTTACCTGTTTGGTCCATACGATGGCGAGATCACTGACCCGCATTTGATTGCCTTGCTGAACCAGAGATTCGGACCAGACTTTGTTCACAGTGCGAGTGGGTTGAGCGTCTATGGCAACTGCGCTTATCGCTTCTTCGGTTTGCGGGTGTTGAAGTTGGAACCGCGTGGAGAAGCGGCGCTTGATCTGCAAGCCATTGACGCGGGCAAGTTGCTGCACGACATCCTACGTCGTTTCTTTGAGCAACATCGTCGCCAACCGCTAAATGGACTTGATCGCGAGCAGCTGCGGAAAGAGTTGGCGGACATCGCGGACCGCGTGTTCGACGAACATGAGGGAGTGGTGCCGCCACTCAACAAACAGATTTGGAAGATCGACCGCGAGATACGCAAGATTCTGCTCGATCAGGTGTTGTTGTATGAACTTGAAATTCAGCAGAACTCGGCCGACGAGGGAGTGTTGCCGACTTATTTTGAGGTCGGTTTTGGCGGCATTAAATCTAACGTGCGCGACCCGCACTCAAAAGAGGATCCGCTGCAGCTGGTGCGTTCCACGTTCGTCGGTGACGAGGCGATGAAAATCAGCGGGCAAATAGATCGGGTGGATCTGGCCAGCGACAACACGTTGATTGCGTACGACTACAAACTGTCAACTGGGTCCAGCACCGACGACATGAGAACCGGGCGCAGCCTGCAGCTCCCCATCTATCTTGAAGCTCTGGAGAAGTTGATCCTTCCAGACCATCCGATCGCGGGAGGTGGCTATTACATAATTCGCGGCGGTAATGAGCGGCGCAACAAAGGGCTGCATCGGGCGGAAGCGCTGCAGTATACAAAACTTAATCCGAAGGTGAACAGCGTTGTCTCTGACGACGAGTGGCAGAAGATTCGAGCTGAAGTGATTGCAAAGATTTGGGACTTTCTCGATCACATGCGGGCCGGAGACTTCAGCGTAAACCCCTCAGAGAAAGAAAAGACTTGCCGGTTTTGCGACTTCGCGGCCGTCTGCCGTTATGACCGCTACCGGATTGAGAGAAAGAAACAGCAACTCACTCCCTCTGGAGAAGGCTAGTGAGCCCTGATGACTTGTGGCTTCGCCGCCATCCCAGTGCGGTAAGGCTCCGCCTTACCGTGGACCACTCGACTTTTGATGAGGCTATGCCTCGGTCGGACTGGCAGAGGCGTAGCCTCAAATTACTCGGGATGAGTTCCGGTAAGGCGGAGCCCTTACCGCACTGGAGGCGGCACAGCCGCAGGAGAGGCGTCTATTAAGCCGAAGCGTCAACTAGAACCTGAACAGGCAGCGGCCGCTTACGAGATTCAAAAGCACATCTCGGTGACCGCCGGCCCCGGCTCCGGCAAAACCACGGTGCTGGTCGAGCGTTACCTGCACATCCTCCACGAGCGAAACCTCTCCATCGATCAAATCGTCGCCATTACCTTCACCAATCGCGCCGCCAACGAAATGCGGGAGCGCCTCAGAACGCGACTCAATGAAATTCTGCACACGGCCTCAGGTGAGGAGAGAAAGCGCTGGCTAGGTTACAAGCGCACGCTTGACGGAGCGGTGATCACCACAATTCACGGTTTCTGCGCGCGGTTGTTACGCGAATTCCCGGTGGAGGCCGGCGTCGACCCGCAGTTCCTCTTGCTCGACGAACATCGAGCGGCGATGTTGCTGGAGTCCGTGGTCGAGGAAGCACTTTCACTCTTCATTAGTTCCGGCCACGTGGAGATTTCCCGATTAACCCTGGGTGTAGGACGGGCGAAGCTGGCCGACGCCCTGGCGCAACTCTATCGCGATGTGCGTGGCCAGGGTCTCTCCTTAACCGATCTGGCATTGAAGACCGCGAACAGTCATGCGAGTGAGGAAGATCATTCGCGCGCACTTATCGATCTGTCGCGGGCGATGAACGACTTCTTGCTGGTTCCCCGAAAAACGGTCTCCGCCAAAAGCAAGCTCGCCGACGTAAGTTCGGCATGGCCCGATTTTCAGTCCTGGGTTCAGGACATTCCGGAACCAGACGGGCTGGCCGACTACTGCCGCGCCGTAGAAGACTTTCGCAAACTGCGGCCATCGGCCTCAGGAGATCTTAAGTCCCACGTCTTAACGTTGGATGAATTGCTTTGGAAAGGCAATTTGCTCGGACGTGTGCCACAGGTCTGTCTGGACCTATTTGCTAAACAATACGCCCTTGAGATGGTGATGCTGCTCACTCACATTGACGAGCGACTCAACGAAGAAAAGCAGAAACTATCGGCGCTGGATTTCGACGACTTGGAACTGCGCGCGCTTGAATTACTGGCACGACCGGAGGTCGTAACGCGTGCTGCTGAGCGCTACAAGTTTTTTCTGGTCGACGAGTTTCAGGACACGAACGGCTTGCAGCGCCAGCTCCTCGAGCGGCTCGCTTTGCAAAAATCGCGGCGTGAGAGCGCAAACCTGTTCATCGTTGGCGACCGTAAGCAATCAATCTACGGTTTTCGCGGCGCCGACGTGGACGTATTTCGCGAGATGACTGAAACCCTAACCGCTAGTGGTGGGCAAGAAAAACCTCTGCTCTTGAATTTTCGCAGCCAGCCTCCCCTGATCAACTTCTTCAATCACCTGTTCCGTCGGCTGTTCCAACCAAAGGAAGAGGTATCGGAACAGGACCGAGCAGAACTCGGTTACGTCGCACATGAACCCAGTGAAGCGAAGCGCGAACTGCGCGATCATGGCCCGCTGGTTGAGGTGATGATCACAACGGAAGAAAGGGGAAACGGGGGAAAGGGCGACGACCCCAAGGCAGAGCAAACGTCGCGCGAGCTTGACGCTCAGCAACTGGCGCAACGGATCATTGCTCTCACTGAGGATGAATCCATCAAGTACAGCGACATCGCGTTACTGTTTCGGGCAATGACCAACGTGGGGGTTTATGAGTCGTCCTTTCGGCGCACGAACATTCCCTATCAGACGGTGCTCGGGCGAGGGTTCTACGAGCGGGAAGAGATCACCGATCTGATCCAGTTGTTGCGGTTCCTGGATAACACGACGGACGAGCTGGCGTTGGCAGCCATACTTCGTTCGCCGCTATGCGGCAATTCCGACAATGCTTTGCTGGCGCTCCGTTGCGCACCATGGCTGAACGAAGTCGAGACGGGAGATCCGCTCCGCCACTTCACCCAAACGCGCAAACTTTTCAAGGCGCTACGCCAGCATCGCGAAATAGCCTTCATCAGCAACGAAGAGCATGAGTTGCTTGATCGGGCCGCCGCCCTCCTGAAAGAACTGGTGGCGCGGCGCCATCATTACCCGATTGGGAGTCTGCTGCGGTTCGCGGTCGAGCAATCGGAGTATATGACGGTAATCGCAGCGACTTTTGACGGCGCTCAGCGCCTGGCAAATGTGCAGCGACTCTTCACCCTCGCCGAACGCTTCGAACGATCGGGCACCCACCTGATTCGCGACTTCGTCCGCTATGTAGAGGATTTCGAAGCGATAGGCAGTCGCGAGAGTGAAGGACAGATCGACGAGGCCACGAACGCCGTGCGTCTGATGACCATCCACCAGGCAAAGGGTCTCGAGTTTCCTGTTGTCATCATCCCTGAGCTGCAACGCTACTCAAGGGTTCCTGATAGCTGGGTGCTGCTGGATCGTCATCATGGTTTGACTCTGAAAGTGCCGGACGGGCGCGGCAAGTTGATAGCGGGTTGCACGTTTACTCGCTTCGAACAACGGAATGCCTGGCGAGAACAATTTGAGAATATGCGGCTGCTCTATGTCGCCGCCACCCGCGCGCAAGATCGTTTGATACTGTCGGGCACGACCAAAGACCAAGACAACCTTGGCGCGAAGAGTGACACCTGGCTCAACTGGATCTGGCAAGCACTTGAACTCTCCGCACCTACCCGCAGCGGCATTGTGGATCTTGATGCCGAGGACGCCAATCAGAACGCCGAGTTTGACCTGATGCTCAACGTTGTCGACCAGTCGGAAGCTAGTACTCCAGCAGCCCAGCCTGCTGGAACCACGGAACAGCCCGTGGAGCCATCCGAAGAACCTCTCGCGGAACAGCCAGCTGAAGGACCGGGATCACTCTCTGAAGCTTTTCCACTCCTGCGCTCAATCGAACCGGAAAGCGATCGAGCGGTGCACCGCTTCAGCGTCACGCAGTTGATCAACTACCAGCGCTGCGCGCGACAATATTATTTCGATCGTGTTCTGCATGTGCCGGCAGCTGACGAAATGGCGGTGTGGAACGACGCCGAAGCTCCCGAGCCGCCTGCGAATCTGACCGCGACGCTGAAAGGCGCCGTCATCCACCGTTTTTGTGAGACCTACTCACCGGGCGACGAGGTGGAGATTAGACTGGCGCGTAGCCTTGAGGACGTGCTTGCCTCACGCCAGGCGGAACTCGCAGATCGAGTGCTTGATATCGACCGGGAAGAAGCCCTGAAGGAATTGGCTCCCTTTGCTCGTAATTATCTGATAAGCGATGTGTTCCAGAGAATTGAGATAGTCAGGAAGGCGGCTGGAGCCGTGTTTAGCAATGCTCCTACGTCCGGTCCAGGTATATGGAGTGAGCTCACATTTCGCTTGCGTCGTCCGCTGGGTATTCTGACGGGAACGATTGATAAGTTGGTGGTTTCGCCTTCCCCAAGTGGTAAGGGTTTCGACGTCGAGATCATCGACTTCAAAACCAACCGCATTCGTCCTCACACTGCAACGCCAGATTCTGCATCAGTGTCTTCACAGGGACCACAAGCGTCTCGCCAGCCAGGCGGCGAGCACGCGCTAGCAATGAATGCCGACTCCCGGATACGTGGGCGACGTCAGCGATCCCATCATTCAGCGGCGCAGTTCACGCTAGATTTCTCAGGGCCAGATAGGTCGATTCTTCCGCGGGAAGAGGCTGCCTCGAACGGTGAGATCGCGGTGAGCGCTTCGCTCTCGGTCTGGGATCAGGTTCGTCGTGTTGCCTCGGACTATCAACTCCAAATGCAAGCTTACGCACTCGCCGTTCGTGAACTGATGCCGGATCTGGTAAATGCTGGTGGTGAAATCAAAGTCACGCTGCACTTTATCGACCCCAATGTTGAGTTTCACCTCGCGAATGATCTGCTGGAGCCTACAGCGTGCGCCCGCGCTATTGATGACGCTTTCCTACAACTCATCTCTTCACGCGAACCCGAACACTTTCCAGTGCACCCGGCTACTCACTGCCGCATGTGCAACTTTCTGCAAATCTGCGCGGTGGGTCGGGAATGGGCGGAAGGGGAGACACGGAGACGGGGAGAAAGGGGGACGGGGTGACGGGGCGATCAGGAGACTCTTCAACACCTGAATAATTTCGCCGCGTCGCCGTGTGTCCCCATCTCCCTTGCCCCGTCTCCCCATCTCCCCATCTCCGTGTCTCCCAGTCTCCGTGTCCCCCCGTCTCCCCTTTCCCCTTTTCCCCCTTTCCCCTGTATTCTTGACTTGAACAAAAATGAGCAAAACAAACAACGCAGATGTGGGCCAAACGGCTCCTGACTTCACGCTTCCCGACGGAGCGGACCAGGATTGGAAACTCTCGGATCAGCGTGGAAAAGTGGTCGTGCTGCTTTTCTATCCGGGTGACGAAACACCTGTCTGCACGCGGCAGATGTGTTCGGTGCGCGATCGTTGGAGCGACTACTCGGCAACCGGCGCCGAGGTTGTTGGCATTTCTACCGACTCGGTCGAATCGCACAAGAAGTTTGCCGAGCATCACGATCTGCCTTTGCGACTATTGTCGGATAAGGGCGGCGACGTGGCGCGCATGTATGGCGCGAAATCTCTGATTCCGGGTAAAGTGGCGCGCTCAGTCTTCGTGATAGATGCGAATGGCGTTATTCGTTATCGCGAAGTGCGCCCGCTCGGTCTCTTTCGTCCCAAGGACGAGGACGTGCTACGGTCAATTCGCGAAGCTCAAGGTTAGTAAAGCTTGTCAGTGGTCCGTTGTCCGTTGTCAGTGGTTTCAGCGTTAGTTTCGGTTTTGTCCTACAACTGACCACTGACAACTGACAACTGACGTCTTAAGAGGGAGAATTCAAGATGGCTGATCTAAAGTGTAAACATTGTGGACAGAAGCGTCCCGGGCTCGGGTTCGCTCCATTTCCGAACGAACTGGGACAACGAATCGCTACCGAGATTTGCCAGCCGTGTTGGAGTGCCTGGCTCCAGAAGCAGACTCAAATCATCAATCACTACGGTCTCGATCTGACCAACCCCGATGCGCAAAACTTTCTATTCGACAACATCAAGGGCTTCCTGTTCAGTGAAGTTTCTCAGTCCGCAGAAATCGACACCACGAAAGAAGGCAGCGTGAAGTGGTAACCCAGCCCTGGGGGACGCGGAGACACGGAGATGGGGGGACGCGGAGACACGGGGACGCGGCGAATAGCGTAAGTGATTTCTATTGCCCCGTCTCCGTGTCCCCCCCGTCTCCGTGTCCCCCGTCTCCCCATCCTCCCGTCTCCCCATCCCCCCGTCTCCCCATCCCCCCGTCTCCCCGTCTCCGTGTCCCCCCATCTCCCTCCCCCTCTTCCCCCTTTCCCCTTTTCCCCTTTCTAAGTTAAGCTTTCGCCACTCTTTCAAACACAGGGGCTCGCTGGCGCTCTTCTCGCCGGCGAACGCGTCGCAAATCACTTTGACGAAGATTGGATTGCCTATGCCAGCCATCCGTTTGCGGATTCTTGCCGTCCTGCTCGCTGCCGTTTTCGTCGTCATTCAACTACCCAACTTCGTTACTGCTCAGCGCAGTGCCGTTGATACCTACGCCATTACCAACGCGCGAGTCGTTACCGTCGCTGGACCAGTAATCGATCGTGGAACAGTGGTGATTCGTGATGGCTTGATTGCCGCGGTGGGTGCAGACGTTGCTGCGCCAGCGGACGCACGCGTAATCGATGGCACGGGTCTAACCGTGTATCCCGGGCTAATCGATTCCAGCAGTTCACTTGGGATGCCACTTCCTTCACCGACTCCGACGCCATCTCCCGGAGCAGCGGTTGCCGGGTTCGGACAGTTTCGTCCTCAAACCAGCACCACCAGCGCACTCAACTCAACCCAACCTCCGGGCTTGCAACCGGAAGTGCTGGCCGAGGACTTTCTCAAGCCCGGGGGCGATCAGATCGAAGCCGCTCGCAACGTTGGGATCACCACAGCATTGACTACGCCGCGCCAGGGAATCTGGATGGGTCAGTCGGCCCTGATAAATCTCACCGGTGACACGTCGCAACAGATGATCGTGCGCTCGCCGGTGGCAATGCACGTTGGTTTCACACCCTTGCGCACCGGCAACTATCCAAACTCGCTCATGGGTGTCTTTGCTTCGTTACGTCAGATGTTGCTTGATGCTCAGCGCTATCGTCAGGCGCAGCAAACATACGAGCGTTCTCCGCGCGGAATGCGACGTCCAAATCAGGACCGGTCGCTGGAGGCCTTGCTCCCGGTGCTCGACGGCACCATGCCGGTGGTGATGTACGCGGATCGCGAGCGTGAGATTGCGCGAGCGTTGGACCTCGCTCAGGAGTTCAAACTGCGGCCGATTATCGCCGGTGGACTGGAGGCCGGGAAGGTAGCGGAACGTCTCAGCGCCGGCAAAGTTCCCGTGCTTCTCTCACTCAATTTCCCGCGACGTACTACCGCAGCCCTGCCGGAAGCCGATCCGGAACCTCTTAGAATCTTGCGCGAACGGGTTGAAGCGCCGAAGACAGCCGCGAAGCTGTCGGCCGCACGGGTGTCGTTTGCCTTTCAATCCGGCGCGCTGACAAACATGGCCGACTTCTCGGCGAACCTCTTCCGGGCCATCGAGGGTGGA
>JAMQPI010000014.1 GCA_023717565.1 Pyrinomonadaceae bacterium
GGGTGCGAGTTGCGGTCGACCTTTGGCGGCATCCGGATTCCACTCCTCTGTTTTGTGATAGAAAACAATCAACGTCCCGCCTGCTCGAACATAGTTCAACAGATTCGAGTTTGCCGCGATCAACTCCGGATGTGCGAAGTAGCCTCGGTTGTCGATAATCAGCGTGTCGTATTCGGCTAACTCTCCGTTCCGAACCTGTTCGCTGCTGACTTCCTGGGCGCTAACTCCCAGCGCCGTCAGCGAGTGCTCGAGCGTCTTATCGAAGCTGGGTATGAATCCGACTCTCAGGTTCTTGACCACGCGCGTCTCGCTGTAAACCACCTGAAGAAATCTCTGCGTGATTGGTTGTGAGGTCCCGTCTGCTTCCACCGACACCAGGAATTGCCCAAAACTGTCGCGCGCTCGACCACTTGCAACTGCTGGCCCTGCGGGGATGGCGTTCGATCTAAGAGTGATCTCGCGGGTTTCGTTCGGCCCGAGAGCGACCTCGCTTCCGACTTCGAAGATGTGGTATTTGGGCGCGCTTAGTTTGAGTCTGCCTCGAAACGGCCGGCCCAGGTTGTTCGCAAGCTTGATTTTGAGCACTAGCGGCCGGTTAATGGTGGCCGAGGTAAACACGTAAAGCGGCGGCGAAATCTCCTTGATCTCAACGGCCGGGGCAATATCCAGTCTGGTTTCCGTTCTCAACGAAAACCACGCCCCGTCGATCTCTAAATCCGCATCGGCAGCAAATTGCTGACCAAATAGTTTGCCATCGTAAAGATGGCTTGCCGGCGGGACAGTCGGCATGGCTTTGATCGGAGTCACCTGCTCCACGGTGTTGATTGTTTCAGTATCTGCGATCAGTTGGTCAGCGGCGTCAAGCGGTGCGCGGGTGCCCCAACCAAGAAAAGACAACTTGTTGATCCGAACAGTTCTTTCCCCGGTGTTGGCAAGACTGACGGTGAATTGGGCCGGGTTAGCTGGCACCAGAAGTGAGTCATGCGACTTGAGCGTCAATAGGGCTCCCGAGGTGAGACCGAGAGCGAGATTTCCGCGTTCTGTTATCAGCGCTTGTCGGTGAGAGTGCTCAGCAGGGACACTCGAGGAGCTTCTCTGCCCGCGTCGCCAGCCAATCAGGGCATTGAGTACTCGGTCCGGCTCTGTGATGAACTCTGTCAACGCGCGGCCGTCAATTGTCGGAGGTGCAAGCCGGGCGCTGACGGCTTCAGGAAGAGATAAGTTTTCAAGAAAAGTTTTTGCGTCAGCAGGCGGCTGCGCCGAGCCCCGTGCTTCGCGAACCAGGGAGTATCGGGTTAGCGGAAGACTGCTCTGACCTCGCAAGCGCTCGGCGATGGTTTTTGGCCAAGGCCCTTGAGTGGCATGCTTCTGCAATGCGGCCAGCGCTTGTTCCGCGTAGATCGTTCCGCGCACCGGATCGCGCTCATTTGGGTCGATCGTGACTAACTTTTCAGTGGGTGAAGTGCCTGGCGTCGGAGTGGCGGCACCGCCGAACCCACCACGGCGAACATAGAGTCGGCTAGGCTGCCAGACAGTCAGCGTCTGCAGTTGTTCGGGAAACCGTTTGGGATCAGCAGCTGCATCGAACGCTTCGAGTATCAAGCGACCGGTAGCCTGGTGATGACCATGGCCGCGTGAAGTATCGTGGTTCGTGATGATGACGTCGGGACGGAGCTCACGAATCTTCAGCACCATGCGCTTCAGCGCTTCGTCGTGGCCCCACACGCGAAAGGTCTCTTCCGCGCTTTTGGAGAAGCCAAAATCGCGCAAGCCCAGAAAGTATGGCTCCGAGCCCTGGATCTTAGCGGCCTCTATTGTCTCCCGGGCCCGGATCGCACCCAGCTCTTCATACAGTTCCGGGCCCACCGCGTTCTGTCCGCCCTCGCCGTAAGTGGAAAACAGACTAACCGTGTGCACGCCATGCTTGCGTCGCAGGATGGTCAGGGTCGTTCCGTCTTCGTCATCGGGATGGGCGGCTACACACATTACTGTCCAGGGATTTGTAAGATCGAGCAGTGCCTGATGAAGTTCAGGCTTGTCGATTGCGCGGGCGGCGCTTGGCGACGGGGTAGGCGAGGGCTCAGGGGACGGTACAGGATCCTGAGCTGACGTATGCGGTGCAAATGAAACAGCGCCACTCAGCGCCAGCACGAGTACCAGATAAAGCAAGTATTTGTTCTTAGTCATCTTCTCAAAGGTACGCCGACAAACGGCTACCAGTACCCGTTTGTTGGTTCATGCTCGCACCCCAATCCCGTAGGGATGTAATGTCTATATCACCGTCTCGGGCGCCTCTTTACATAAGAGCTTCTGATCACCTTCAATTTCCTCACCCGGTCTAACGTATATGGCAATGTCGAGTTCTCTAACACCGAATACCTTACTGTTTTCTTCTCTGTGTCATGCTCTGCAAGCAGAAAGACAATCTTTTCTCCCTTGAAATATTCCGGCTTGAGACCCGCTTCAGCGCCCTGAAAGTACTCTATGACGTCACCCTTCCGGAATTTGCCTTTGAATGATTCAAGTACTTCACTCGATACCCTCCAGTTCTCGTAGCCACCGACCCTCCCGGTAATCTCAGCGTTGCGGATGAGTATGTGGGCGACGACAGAGACAGACCGATAGTCATTCCTGAGATAAGAGAGCGACGGCCAACTTTCATCACTCTGAGCAGCAGGAAAGAATGGTAACAGAAGAACAAGAATGCTCACCTTAATTGCTGTCTTCATGGAGGCTCGATTCACTCACAGCCGCAGCCGTTTCATTAGTTCAACCAAAAAGCTCACGATCGCCAACGCTCAAACCTGGCGGCGACGATCATGCTGACAGCTATGATGCCCATCAGAACCACACCGTAAGCGGCTGCCGCGCCGAGATTGAAGTCGCGCAGCTCCGAGGCTATAGCGATTGACACCGGCCGATTCGAGGGTACAAACAGCAGCACCGAGGCCACGTACTCGCCGAGGGCGATCACAAACGCTAGCAACGTACCCGCCGCCGCGCCCGGCCAAACCAGCGGCAACGTAACACGCCGGAATCTCCGCCACCAGCGCGCACCCAGACTTCCGGCTGCTTCTTCCAGCGCTGGATCGAGTTGTTCCATGCTCGCCTGCACAGCTCGAACGACGAGCGGCATGAAGCGCAGAAAATAGACAACCGGCAGAATCCAGAACGTTCCGATTAAAACATACGACCTTAGCAAAGGGCTGGGTTTGCCATAAGCTTCCGCCAGAGCGACCGCAACAACGGTTCCCGGCAAGGCCCAGGGAACAAGTACCAGCAGCGACAACAAACGCTTCCACACGCGACTTCCTTTTCCCCTCGCCAGGGTAGCCACGCAGAAGCTCCAGAGCAGCGCCGCCAGCGCGGCAATCGCCGACATGGACAAGCTGTTTACGAAAACCTCACTCGCATCTTTCTCGGTCAGGATCCGGGCGTAGTTGGCGAGTGTGTACGCCGGAGGCAGCGTTTGGGTGGTCCATCGACCATCTTGCGCGAAGCTGACCAGTATCAGGGTGGCCACCGGGAGGACGAGCAGAGTCGCAAAGAGCACGCCGCAAACTACCGCGGCCGCACGAGCCTTGCCGCTGGTGATGGGCTTGAGCCGGCGGCCTGTTCCTTTCATAGCTGCGGCGGCAAACCTCCGCGTCCCTTCGTACCGCTGAAAGAAGATCAACGCGCCCAGAGAGAACGCCGCCAGGATTACTGTTTCAGTGAGGGCCAGCTCCAAGTCGCCACGCTGGCGCGCGGTGAAGATCTCGAGCGTCAGCACGCGCACGCTGCCACCAAAAAGAAGCGGGGCACTGAATGAGGCCATCGAAGTCATGAATGTTAGTAGCCCTGCGGCGACGATGGATGGGGTCAGCTGCGGCAGGACCACACGAAACAGCACTTGAACAGATCCAGCACCCAGGCTGCGTCCGGCCTCTGCCAGTCCAGCATCAATCCTGCGCAGACCGGCGCCGGTCAGGACGTAGAAGAACGGATACATCGTGTAGGTGTGAAATAGGAGCAAGGCGGTCCAACCACGCAGCGACCAAGGTGGCGTTTCCAAACGAAGGGCCGACTGTACCAGTCGCGACAGAATTCCCGACTCGCCGCACAGAAAAATGAAAGCCACCGTGCCAACGAGCGGCGGCAGTACCAACGGCAGAGCAGCTAAAACCGCAAACAACCGTCGCGCAGGGAACGAGTAACGCTCGAACAGAAAAGCCAGCGGGATTCCCACGAGGGCGCAAAACAGTACTGTTAGAGTTGATACTCCGAGACTGGTGAGTACTGACTCAAGCACTGCACTTTGAGACAAGGCCTCCCGGTAATTTGCCAATGTCCACTGGTGGTCTCGTTGTAGGGAGGTGACGACAACCTCAAGATTCGGATAGATGACGCCGTAGAGCAGCACAACGCCCGTGATGAGGAATAGGAAGAGACGCGGGGACCGGGTGAAGGAGAGACGAGAAGACGTGTTATATGACATGGAAAGCTATTGCCTCGCTGCCTGAAGCCGAGCACTTGCGACCGACACACTTGACCGATCTCGCAATAACCTCAAGCGTTTCGTCGTGAAATGCAACCAGCCAGTGCCGGAGACGTGAGAAATCCGACTCTGTACCCGGGAAGCGCTTTGCGTTTCGGCGGCCTAGCTCGGCTAGATATGGCGATTCAAGGATTTCGTTGAAGGCATAGAAGTGCAATCCACTTTCATAAAGAGGGTGCCCACCCAAAGCTTCGTCATTCGGATATCCGAATGTGTGCTGCCAGACTTCCTCAAACTTAACAACAGCATATTCCTCCAGTTCCTCGTTTAGCTCAGGCTCAGAAACGATGTAGGCAAGAAACAACGTGCTTTCGTCCACACGAATTGTTGGCATAGGAGCGCCTGTGCTCATCTGCGGCGGTTCAGTCCACACTTTGATTCTTGTCATGTCACATAACTCGGTGCTAACCAAGCGCTATTCATTCAAAAGCAGGAGCCGTTCTGGAGGTAGCGTAACGAAGCATGAATCGCCGATGGCGAGACTGTCTGGTTCCAACACCAGGCTTTCAAGTTGAAGGCCGTTGGCATCAAGCTTGATACTTGTCGTGGCGCCAGCAAAGTTAAACTCCCTCACGCGCGCGGGCAAAACATTTTCAGATCGCACGTTGGTCCTGGTGATCAGCAGATGCTCGGGACGGATGGCGAGAAAGCAGGGCTTGTTCATTGGCGCCAAGTCGTCATTCCTTATGGGCAGATGCAGTTTGTGATCTCCCTCAAGAGTCTTGAATTCGCCAACAGCTGACTTGCTTGAGCTGAGCCGGACCACTCGGATCAGATTGTTGCGGCCCAGGAAACGCGCGACTGAAAGCTGGACCGGATGTTCGTAGAGCTCGCGGGGCTTGCCAGTTTGCAGTATCCGCCCACTCATCATGACGCTGATACGATCGCAGAGCGCGAAGGCCTCTTCCTGATCGTGAGTCACGTAAACAGCGGTCAGTCCCAGGCGGTTTACCAACTCGCGCAACTCCCCACGAGTTTCCTCCCGCAAGGTCACGTCAAGATTGGAAAGCGGTTCGTCAAAGAGCAATAGCGCCGGCTCGATTGCAATCGCGCGCGCGATGGCCACCCGCTGTTGCTGACCGCCGGAGAGTTCGTCGACTCTTCGTTTCTCGTAATTGGGAAGCTGAACTAGTTCCAAAGCGCTGGTGACTTGTTGAGTGATTTGGGCCCTGGGTTTGTGCCGGGCCCGTAATCCAAAGGCGACATTCTCAAACACGTTGAGGTGAGGGAAGAGCGCGTAGTTTTGAAAGACCATGCCGAAGCCGCGACGCTCCGGAGAGAGGTTGGTAATGTCGTTGCTGTCAAACTCTATAGTTCCTGAATCCGGTGTTTCCAGCCCGGCGATCATGCGCAGCGTAGTTGTCTTGCCACAGCCTGATGGACCAAGGAGACCAAAAAACTCACCCCGCTCAACGTCCACAGACACATCAGCTACGGCGGGGGTGGAATCGAAACGCCTGGAGATGTTCTTGAGCGAAAGGAGCGTCATTGTGATCTCACTTGCTTCTTCCGCGAATCTCCGTGTCCCAGTAGCGCAGCCAGTCATTTCCTTGATTACGCAGCAATTCCCAATCTACTGGCATGCGGTTGAATGGTTCGTTCATCCATCCGGGCAAGTGCGATCGATCGATGTCGGTACGAACAGGAACGCGATAGTAAGTACGCGCCGCTAGAACCAGATTCTCCGGAGTGGTGGCAAATTCGTAGAACCGCTGTGCCTCGGCTTCGTTTGGAGCGCCTCGGACCACGGCGATTCCATCAGAGATTACCGGCGTGCCGCTTGCGGGAATGACATAAGCGAGTGGAAACCCTCTCTGCTCTTTGTAGATCCATACATCAGGCAGATTCCACAGGCTGAGAAGTCCTTCGCGGCGAGCCAACTTTTGCATCAACAGCGTGCCGTCCGCTGTGTACTCATGGACGTTGGCATCGAGCCGGCGCAGCCAATCATAGCCCTTCTCGGGTGAACCAGTGTCCTTATGGAACCTCCAGATCATGGCGCCAAAGATGGCCCTCATGGAATCCGAAGGATTTGGGTTGCGAATCAAAATCTTGTCACGCCACTTCGGATCCAACACGTCGTCCCAATCCCTGGGAGCGTCCTCAGGTCGCACCGCTTCGTTGTTGTAAACGATCACTTCCGGAGTTTCATAGACTCCGTACCAACGACCCTGTGGGTCATGAGTTGAGGCGGCGACTTTGTCTGACCAGCTGGGACGATATGACGCGAGCAGGTTTTCATCAGCGGCCGTCTGAAATGTGGTGTGGGCAGCTCCCCACCACAGATCCGCCTGGGGGCGGTTGCGTTCGGCACGCACGCGCTCGAGAATTTCGCGCGAACCCATGTCGAGGAACTGGACGTCAGTATTCGGATACTGTTGCTGGTAGCGGGCGATGAAATCACGCAACTGGGCTTGCCCGTGGGGAGTGTAGATCAGAAGCTTGCTTGCGGCGGGGCCACTGGAACGGTTGCAGGAGACCACTGCTAAGAGGCAGAGCAGGATCAAGGCCAGGACAGTCTTTAGCGACATCTATTCGTTCGCGACAAATAATAGAGACGTGAATGGAAACGGCCCATGCTAGCACACAACTATTTCCGGCAATATCTCATCTGCTTTAGTTGTGATAGATTCCCAATGGAACGTGCTTAGGCTGACAAATTAATGACCGCTACAGTAAAAAGACGAATCGTAAGGGCCGGCGGGTGGGGGCTGGTAAAACGGCTAATCAAACCCATTCCGATTGTCGGTTCGATCTTTGCCGTGGCCCTGGCCGGTTACGAAATCAAGAAGAAGGGTCTCTTGCCCGGGGCGGTACATGTAGGACTTGATATAACGCCGGTCGTGGGTACCGCCAAGAATGTTATCGAAATCTTCACTGGGGACTGGATTCCCGATAAGCCATCCACGAACGGCGCGGTCGCCAACACTCC
>JAMQPI010000208.1 GCA_023717565.1 Pyrinomonadaceae bacterium
TTTAGCAAGTAAGCCAGCAATGCAGCTCGCTCGTTTGGAGTAACGAACCCACGATCGATGATGAGACCGTTCGAAGAGATGAACGGAGGCAAGTTGGGCGGCGGATTCACACGGGGCGCGCGTGTAAAGAGAGCAACGTAGTGATCTATGACCTCATCGAGCGTTGCCGCGGAGTTGTTGTGAAAATACGGAGCGGTCTTACTGATTCCGCGCAATTGGGTGACGTCCATCGCTCCAAGATCCGCGGGTTGGCCCGTCAGAAGTAGTCGACCAGGATCCGACGTGGTGACGAATTGGAACGTACCGTTCGCTAGAGTGATGCGATAGGTGCGAGCATTCCGTGCCAGCTGCTGCGGACAAGGCAGGAAAATGTCCGGGCTGCCGAAGCGCGGGCAAGCAGTCTGAATGTTGTGGTAGCGCGCGATCGGGCGCACGATCGTCGCCTCGCCCGTCGACCCGCTCGGATGCAACGTGCCGCCGTGGCATTGAGCACAGGCTCGGTTGAAAACTACCTTGCCCTGCTGCTCAAGTTCGTTCAGCTCAGGGTCTGGATCGGGGAACTGCGTTGCACCCAACAGGATGGCTGAAGCCAACTCTTCAACCCCGGGCGATGAGAACAGTGTCGTCTGATAGGCCGTGAGATCGTCAAGCAAGCGTACGGATGGTTCCGTAGACACTTGCGCGTGCCCAAGAAGTGCGCCGCGGGCCTGTTCCTGAAGCGAACCAAACCGCGCATCTTGCTGGTAGCCACCCTGACGGTTGGGACCATTGGGATCTTGGCCCATGATTGGAGGGCGTGTCGCGCCCGGCGGCCAGATCGGCGCTACGCCGTCCGGTCCGGTGATCGCTACGTTGAGCACGGGCATGACCGCTCGCCAGAGATCGACAAAGGTTTCCTCGCTGGGCTGACCGGTGATTGGATCGATGAGTTTGACGTTCAGGGGCAACGGCATCGTCACGCGCACGAGCCCGTTGTCGACCAGGTTCGAGAAGTCGATCGCATCGTCTCCGTTTATCCGAAAGTCGTCGGCGTCCACCGGCCGGAATAGCGGATCATCCGCGTTCTTGTTGTGCTCCCGTTCCGCCTGCAGCGCGTCGAACCGCGCCCTGGCCGATGCGGGAGAGAGCTGGAAGCCCTCCGACTCCATGTGACAGTCAGCGCAAGAGCGTCCATTCCCGCCGAGTCCTTTTAGGTGTCTGTCATTGAAGGCTGCACGACCTCGCGCCACCGCCGGAGCGCACGGTCTGACGATGCAATCATGCTGCATCGCGGCATTTCGTTCCGAGGTTTGTGTGAGGCCGGTGTGCGGCATCAGGCAGGCAATCACGGCGGTGAGGCCAACACCTATAACGGCAATGATCGAGCTCTTTGACTTATACATGGTCCGTATTCCTTTCTGTAAAGCCGTGTCATTCCTCAACAGGTTTGCCGGGGCACGCTCTTCGAGCGCGCCCTCGGTTTCATTTCGTTCATCCCTGTGCAATGAGTGTCACCGTTTGACGCTTCATTGTGCCTTTCGCCAGCCCACGCACAGTCGATCGTTCCTGGCGGGACGGTGACAGCTGACGTCCTTCATTGTCGCCGGCCTCCCAGATCTGCGAGAGGAAGTGCCGATCTCCATACTGGTGGAAGACGAGCTTTGATTTACTTTGGCGGGTACTGGCTCGAACAATATTGGTCAGGATGTATAGGCGTGAACCGCCATCTTCGCTGCTGAGCACTAAGGTTTCAGGTTTGTCTGAGGATGAGCGCTTGACAGTGTAAGTGCCGGGCGGAAGGTTCTCACCTCTAATGACGAATTCGAAGGGGATGACAATCCTCATTACGAGGGCGCCAGATTGGGCGTCGGCAGACGTGGCTGCGAGCGTGACAATGAAACACAACATTGTCAATGTCATCATGATTTGCTTTTTCATATAATCTCCTTTAGTTCTTTGGAAGGCGCGGTCGAAGCTGATCCGCCTCAGGGTTTTACTTGTGTGGAGTTGGTTGTGACCAACGGCTTCCCACTTTGTTGTAATCTCGAATAACTTCGTTCCTCCCCAACTCCTAACGCGAAGAATTACTTCTAGAACCTGCCATCGAGAACTACTCTTCAAGAGATCTCTGGCGAGCCGGGGGCAGTCTGTGATGCAGCATCACGGCGGCAATTGCGCCTTGAGGCCAAAACCGATAAAGGCGATAGATCGAGCTTTTGAACCTGTACACTGTCTTGATTCCTTCCGGGAGGCTCCATGGGGAGCCCTTTATTCCCGGTCTCACCTTAGTAAGCGGACTCCGGCACGGAATGCGGCAACCGGGGGGTACAATTTTTTTCGGCCAAGTAGTGAACCAGCGGCGGGTGTAGTAAATTGAGTGTCCGGCAGAACATTCCCCGGGGGAGTAGGCTGATGACCACAGACTCACCTAAAGAAGTCTCACTACTGCTCTCAGCTTGGAGCGACGGCGACCACGCCGCGCTCGACAAGTTGGTACCGCTGGTCTATGACGAGTTGCACCGGCTGGCCCATCGCTACATCAGTCGCGAACGTCCCGACAACACACTGCAAACTACCGCCTTGGCCCATGAGGCCTATTTACGCCTGGTCGACGTTAAGGGTGTGAGCTGGCAGAACCGCGCCCATTTCTTTGCCGTGGCGGCCCAAATGATGCGGCGTATCCTGGTTGATCTGGCAAGGGCCAGACAGAATCTCAAGCGCGGAGGTGGAGCACAGCAAGTCTCACTCGATGGAGTTTTGGTTGCCTCGCCGGAACGCGATTCGGACATGCTCGCTCTGGATGAGGCGTTAAGCAGACTGGCGGCACTCAATCCGCGGCAGAGCCAGGTAGTGGAGTTGCGATACTTTGGCGGACTGACAGACGAAGAAGTGGGTGAGGTGGTTAAAGTCTCACCCCGGACAGTCCGGTCTGATTGGAGATTGGCCAAGGTCTGGCTGTATCGTGAGTTGAGCAGCGGAGTAAATGATGACTCCTGAACGTTGGGAGAAAGTCGGTCAGCTCTATCAAGCGGCAGTGGAACTGCAACCCGGGGAACGTAAGTCTTTCCTTAGCCAAGCCTGCGGTGAGGACGAGTCATTATGCCGGGAGGTTGAGTCGTTGCTCGCCGTTGAAGAGGAAGCAGGTGATTTCCTCGCTGCCGGAGCAATTGACGACGCGGCCAAAGCGCTCGCGGAGGAGCCGTCATTCTCGCCGGTGGGTAAACGGCTCGGCCATTATCAGGTGCGCTCGCTCCTGGGGGCGGGAGGAATGGGAGAAGTCTACCTCGCGCATGACACCAAACTCGACCGCGCCGTCGCGCTCAAGATCCTGCCCGCCGAATTTGCCGCCGACAAAGATCGGATGCGTCGTTTCGAACAGGAGGCCAGGTCCGCGGCCGGCCTTAATCACCCTCACATCGCACACATCTATGAGATCGGGGAGGCGGAAGGCAAGCAATTCATTTCGATGGAGTACATCGAGGGCGAGACGCTGCGCCACAAGATTCACCGCGAAAGGACCCCGCTTCCTAAGCTCCTGAAGTACCTCGCCCAGGTGGCCGCGGGGTTGGCGAAAGCGCACGAGCGTGGGATCGTGCATCGCGACCTCAAGCCGGACAACATCATGATCACGCGCGACGGCGACGCGAAGATTCTCGACTTTGGAGTTGCCAAGATCACTCAGGCAGACGGTAACGCAAAGCAAGACCTGGTGGAAACGATGCCGGGGAGGATTATCGGCACGGCCGCTTACATGTCGCCGGAACAAGCGCGGGGAGGATTGATTGACAGCCGCAGTGATATCTGGAGTCTGGGTGTCATCCTCTATGAAATGGCGGCGCGTCGCATGCCGTTTTCGGGTAATACTCCGGCAGATATGATTGCTGCCGTGCTCGAGCGACAACCGCCGTCGTTGTCGGATGACAGTTTAGCACTTGAATCGATTGTGACCAGGGCGCTCAATAAGGACAGGGAGGCCAGGTACCAGACTGCAACGGAACTGCTGAACGATCTGAAACGGCTCAAGCAGGACCTCGAGTCCAATGGCGAACAAAAGCCATCAGATTCAGAAGGGTCGAATGCTTTAACAGGAGGGGCGCTCGGCCCGCCTCGTGAGCCGCAATCAGTCAGCGCCTTCCCCGTGCGCACGGATGAAGCAGACCTCACCGTCGCGCCGAGCGCGGGATATGTCATTGGGCGAAAAAAGTCTTACAAGTATGCGGTGCTGGTGTTTTTGTTTATTCTCCTGGTGGCTGCCGGGTTCCTAGGCTACCGTTCTCTTTCATCGAACAACAGGGCCCCAGCCATGCCGTTCAGCGAGATGTCCATCTCGCGGCTCACCACTTCCGGCAAGATCACACACGCGGCCATCTCGCCCGATGGCAAGTACGTCGCGCACGTGACGGTGGACGCAGAGGGAAGTAGCCTCTGGGTCAGGCACGTCGCTGCGCCGAGCAGCGTGCGCGTCGCCGGGCCTGCCGTGACCGAGTACGTCTCGGTCACGTTCGCCCCGGACGGCGACTCGGTTTACTACCTCACCCTGGATCCAGACAAGGGCGACAGCGCACTCTACCGCGTGCCCGTTCTGGGCGGCCCGTCGAGCATGGCGGCCTACGACATAGGCCCGATCGATTTCTCCCCCGACGGTAGACAAATAGCTTTTGTCTGGCCGGATCGCGCTGAGAGTCGTCTCGTCGTGGCGAGCGCCGACGGCTCCAACAAGCGAACGCTGGCGACGCGCCGGCAACCGGAGTTCTTTCGGGGAACGTGGAACGCGCCCGCGTGGTCGCCCGACGGGAAAACGATCGCCTGTCAGGTCAGACTCTTCGACGAGCGCGGCCAATACGAGACGGTCGTCGGCGTGAGTGTGGAGGACGGTTCGCAGACGCCGCTCTCTTCCGCGCGTTGGAACGACGTCGGGCAGCCCGCGTGGCTCGCGGACGGGAGCGGCCTGCTCGTGACGGCGAGCGAGAGCGCCACCGCCCCTGCACAGGTTTGGCACATCGCGCTCAAGAGCGGCGAGGCGACACGCATCACGAACGATCTGAACGACTACCACGACCTGAGCCTCACGCGGGATTCGAGCCGGCTGACGGCGGTGCAGGTTAACAACGTCTCAAGCATCTGGGTCGCGCCCGAAGGGGACGCGAATCGTGCGAAGCAAATCGCCTCCGACTCCGGCTTGATTCAAGAGATGGCGTGGACCCCTGACGAGCGGATCGTCTACCGCTCGAACGCGGGGGGCAGTGCCGAAGTCTGGGTGATGAACGCGGACGGCTCGAACCCCAAGCAGCTCACGATGGGCGCTCGCGTGGGCCGCGGCCTAACCGTCTCGCCTGACGGTCGTTACATCTTCTTCGCCTCCGAACGCGCGGGGCGTTTCAACATCTGGCGGGTGGACTCCGACGGCGGCGACCTCAAACAATTGACCGCCGGGGAGGGCGAATTCTATCCGCAGTCGGCGCCCGACGGCCGGTGGGTCGTCTACCAGCGCGGGGAGGTCGCCGAGCCGAGACTTTGGAAAGTGCCGGCGAACGGCGGAGAACCCGTGCAGTTGACCGAGACGCGCGCGGTGCGTCCCGCCGTCTCGCCCGACGGCGAGATGATCGCCTATCACCTCCTCGACCCTGACGTGGATCAGTCGCGTTGGAGAATTGGGGTCGTTTCATCCGCAGGGGGCCGGCGCCTGAAGTGGTTCGACTTTCCGCCGACGGTGATTCAGAGGTACGTCCGCTGGTCGCCCGACGGTAAATCAATCGCCTTTGTGAACAGCCCCGGCGGCCTCTCAGACATCTGGCTCCAGCCGCTCGACGGGAGTCCGCCAAAGCAACTGACGGATTTCAAGGCCGAGCAAATCCTCGGTTTCGAGTGGTCGCGCGACGGGCGCTCGCTTGCCCTCGTCCGCGGAGTCGTGACGAGCGATGTGGTCCTCATCGGCAACGCTGCTTTGAAATGATGAATGCGGAGTGAGGAATGATCGCCATCGAGATTTTCGAGACGGCGGGCGATCCTCATGCGGTCGTCGGCTTAGTACGACTGGACTGGTGCGCCGAGAAGGAATTCAAGCGGGCCTTCGAGCTGAACCCGCGCTATGCGACAGTTCGCCAATGAATATGGCGGATGTTTAGAAGTAATGAGTCGCCGCCTATGAGCAAAAGGGGAGTAGCCCAAAGTCGACGCCATCGTCAGCATTGGTGTACCTTGCTTTTGACTGTAGCGTGAGTTGAGCTGGGGAGTAGATTTTGACGCCTGAACGTTGGGAGCAAGTAGGTCAGATCCTTCAAGCCGCACTGGAACTGCAACCCAGCGACCGTCCGTCCTTCCTAAGGCAAGCCTGCGGTGAGGACGAATCACTGTGCCGGGAGTTGGAGTCCTTGCTTGCCGCCGAAGAAGAGTCCGCAGATTTCCTGTCTGCTGGAGCGATTGATGACGCCGCCAAAGCGCTCGCGGAAGAGCAGTCGTTCTCGACGGTGGGGAAGCGGCTCGGCCATTATCAGGTGCTCTCGCTCCTCGGGGCGGGAGGAATGAGTGAAGTCTACCTGGCGCAAGACACAAAACTGGACCGCGCCGTCGCGCTGAAAATCCTGCCCGCCCAATTCGCCGCTGATAAAGATCGGATGCGCCGTTTCGAACAGGAAGCCAGATCTGCTGCCGCCCTTAATCACCCACACATCGCACACATCTATGAGATCGGGGACGCGGAAGGCAAGCAATTCATCTCGATGGAGTATATCGAGGGCGAGACGCTGAGCAAGAAGATTCACCGCAAAGGAACACCGCTTCCTAAGCTCGTAAAGTACCTCGTCCAGGTGGCCGCGGGGCTGGCGAAGGCGCACGAGCGGGGGATCGTGCACCGCGACCTCAAGCCGGACAACATCATGATCACGCGCGACGGCGACGCGAAGATTCTCGACTTCGGACTGTCAAAGTTAATTGAGCCCCCGAAGCAGACGCGTGATGGTGACGGTATTCCGAGTGAGGTTGCCACCGCCATACTATCGCAGCACTCCACACCCGGAATGGTGATGGGCACGGTAGGTTACATGTCACCGGAGCAGGCGCAGGGGAACGTCCGTGAGATAGACCACCGTTCCGACATCTTCTCCTTCGGCTGCATCCTTTACGAAGCCGCGACCGGGCTGAGAGCCTTCGAGGGCAAGAATGTGCTGGACTCCCTGCACAAGATTGTATACGCGCCGACGCCGCAGATTAAGGACACCAATGCCGCCGCACCTGATGGGTTGCAAAGGATCGTTCGCAGGTGTCTGGCGAAAGAGCCCGAGAAGCGATACCAGTCAATCAAAGATATAGGGATTGAATTGGAAGAACTCCAGCAGGAATTAAGGGACTCCCCTGAGTTAGAGCG
>JAMQPI010000217.1 GCA_023717565.1 Pyrinomonadaceae bacterium
CTGGCCTGGACTTGAGTCCAGCCGATCGCGTTGCCGAGTTCATGAAGCAGCCGAACGGATCTAGTGTTGCCAATTCTGCCTCGGTAATCAGAGGCGGGACGGAGGTGGCTGCGCAAGGCTCCGTTTCCGCCCCCAGCGAACCAGCAAGAGCTGCCGCCATGGCTGCCGGGATGCCGGGCGCTACGGTGGTGGAGAGTCGGTCCGGTAGACGCTCGATTTTCCCTGGTGGGGGACGCACTGCGGTCGCGGATGAGGAGTTGGAACTTGAGGAGATGGTTAAGGGCGTGTCGGTCGTGCGGACTAAAGTCGAAGCTCCCGCAGCCGGCAAACTGCCGTTCGATGCGGATCGCGCCCGGCCCGTTAGTTATACAGACTACGGATTACCGCCGTTGGAATTCCTGAATGAAGCTCCGCCGCCAAGTGAGCAGGCTGACGCCGAGTTGCTCGGTCTGGCCACACGTCTGGCGGAAAAGTGCAAAGAGTTTAATGTGACCGGACAGATCAAACACATCTGTCCGGGTCCCGTGGTCACGACGTATGAGTTTAAACCCGACCCGGGAGTGAAATACTCGCGCGTCGTTTCCCTTGTAGACGATCTGTGTTTGGCGCTGAAGGCGGAGTCCATTCGGATAGATCGGATGCCCGGCAAACCTCACGTCGGCATAGAGGTTCCCAATCCTCGTCGCGAGACCATCTACTTGCGTGAAGTGATCGAGTCACGCGCGTTTCGAGAGTCCGGCTCTAAACTCACCATAGCGCTAGGCAAAACAATAGACGGCTTGAATTACGTTGCCGACCTCGCAAAGATGCCTCACCTGCTGATTGCCGGCACTACCGGCGCGGGCAAATCCGTTGGCGTCAATGCGCTCATCGTTTCCATTCTTTACCGGGCGCGTCCGGATGAAGTTAAGTTCATTCTGATCGATCCGAAACGCCTGGAGCTGGGACTTTACGAGGACATTCCTCACCTCGCGACTCCGATTATTACGGACCCGAAATTGGCAGCACGCTCACTGAAATGGGCCGTCTCGGAGATGGAAAAGCGCTACAAGGATCTGGCGGGCTGGGGAGTGCGCAATATCGATGGCTACAACACCGAGATCATGCGGCGCAACCTCATCCATGAGTATGACGATACGGGCGAGCCCTGGAAGCCGCTGCCTTACATCGTGATCATCATCGATGAGCTGGCCGATCTGATGATGACCTCCGGTCGCGAAGTTGAAGAATCAATTACCAGGCTGGCTCAAATGGCCCGCGCTGTCGGTATTCATCTTGTGCTGGCGACCCAGCGGCCGTCAGTCGATGTAATTACCGGCTTGATCAAAGCCAATTTTCCATCGCGTATCTCTTTCCGCGTCTCATCGAAAGTTGACTCCCGCACGATCATCGACACCAACGGAGCAGAACATCTGCTCGGTCGGGGCGACATGCTTTTCCTGCCCCCGGGAACGTCGCGTCTGATTCGCGTGCATGGCGCATACATCGATGAGCTGGAAATTGGTCGAATAGTGAGCCACATAAAATCCCAGGGCCTGCCCGCATATGACGAAACGATTACTCGATCCGAGGAGGAAGCGCTGGGCCTGGAAGACTCTGACGGTGAACACGACGAGCTCTTCGAGGAGGCGCTCCGGATCTGCGTCGAGATGAAACGGGCATCAACCTCAGTGCTGCAAAGACGCCTACGCATCGGCTACGGGCGCGCCGCGGCAATCCTCGACATCATGGAACGCGAAGGACTAATCGGCCAGGCAGACGGCTCACGACCTCGCCCGGTGCTGGGCCGAGCTTATGAAATGGTTGCGCAGTGGGACGAGATGGGATCGGAGGAATAGTAGTCTCAGATCTCGGATCTCAGAGATGAGACTCGCCGGCGACAACTTCGCGACATTTTTCCACGACCACCTGTGGAAAAGCCTGTGCACAACTTCGGTTTTTGCCGCTCAAGCCCTTATTAGTTCGATCGTTTTAGCAAATTGCACATGTGAGCGGCGCGCTTCTAAAGTCTTCACAAAGTGTTGTTTGCATACATGAAACAAAGTCCTGAAATAGGTAAACTCCTTGTTGGCCTTTCCTTCGCTTTCATCTTCTTGCTAACGGCCTGCAGCCGTCTTCCCCGAAGTACTTCAAACGCTACTACAGTTGAGGTCACGGCCACCTCGACGACCGCGCTAATAAATCTAAACACCGCCTCTGCTTCAGAACTCGAAAGACTTCCTGGAGTCGGCCCGATGCTGGCCGGGCGAATCATCACCTACAGAGAAGCGAATGGGCGCTTTCGGCGTGCCGAGCACATCATGATGGTGCGCGGCATCAGCGATCGGAAGTTTCGCGAGCTGCGGTCGCTTATCAAAGCGGAGTGAAACTGCTACTAGTGTCGAACCAATGGATCTTCATCAAGTCGGTCGCAAAATCTTTGACAGCGCGCTGCGGAGAGTTGATGCGCGTGAATCTGTAAAGAGGACGGTAGTCCTGCAGGACACTTTGCTGTCTATTGCGGATGCTCAATTCGATCTAACTTCCTATCAATCGGGCGTGTACGCCATCGCTATTGGCAAAGCGGCGCTCCCAATGGCGATTGCCTTGGAAGACGCCTTAGGCAAATTACTCAAAGGGGGTGTTATCGCAGGTCCCGTGGCGGGTCAACCCCTGGGACCAGAACTGGTCTTAACACCAAGGAGACTGGCCACTGTTTGGCGTGTCTGCGAGGGTGGTCATCCTCTGCCAAACAAGGGCTCTCTTATGGCGGCGCGAGAATGCTTCGACCTTCTCGAACGGGCTAATGTTGCGAACGCGCTCATTATCTTTCTAATCTCGGGCGGCGGCTCGGCGCTGGTCGAGTGGCCGCGCGACGACCGAATTACACTTGCTGAGCTGCGCGAAGCGAATCGCCAGCTCGTGAGCTCCGGCGCGACGATAGCCGAAATCAATTCTGTGCGCCGGGGTTTCTCCGCCGTAAAAGGCGGCAAACTCGCCGCACACGCGCCCAAAGCAAATCAGATTACTCTGATCATTTCAGATACCAATACAGGGGATGAGGCGAGTGTTGCTTCGGGTCCCACGCTGCCTCCGACTGCTAATAGCCCCAAAGCAATGGACGTTGTGGATCGATACAGCCATCGACTGTTATTGCCGAGCTCTGTGCTGCGCGCCATAAAAGAGGCTGACGGCAATGAACAACCATCACCCACCGGCAACCACAAACACTACGTACTGCTGAACAATCAGAATGCGATTGAAGCAGCCGCGGCGAAAGCTCGACAACTCGGTTTCACAGTCGATGTGGCGTATGACATTAATGAACAGCCGATAGATGAGGGAAGCGGGTTTTTGATCTCGCGCTTGCGCGCCCTCTGGGAGCAGGCCGAACCAGAACAGAAGCGAGTTTGTCTCATTTCAGGTGGCGAGTTCTCGTGTCCCGTAGGAGGTCCAGGCCTGGGTGGACGCAATCTGGAGACTGTCCTGCGCTGCGCCATCGAATTCGACAAGCGTAAGCATGCTGGAGACTTCGCCTCGGCCCAGCTGGTTGCAATAAGCGGGGGAACGGATGGCATAGACGGCAACAGCCCCGCAGCCGGCGCCATCGCTGACGAGACCACGATTGCGAGGGGCGTCTCGCGCGGACTCGATGCGGAGAGTTTTCTGAGAAACAGCGACTCCTTCACCTTCTTTAACGCGCTCGGCGACGCAATTATTACTGGGCCAACAGGCACGAATGTTCGCGATCTGCGCATTCTCATCGCCAGCTCTTGATGGATGAGAAGGGCCGACGCTGTCATATATGACGGCTCTGCCACAACCCTTGCGGAATGCCTCTGGCTTTCCGGAGGGACAATGACTACTTCTTCGAGGCTACGCCTCTACCCAGCTGCAGAGCCCGCCTCAGAGAGCGCCAGCCAGAAGTGGGTGGGTGTCAGTTATCAAACCGCACAAGCGTCTCGTATCTTGACTCCGAGGGCTCGGGATAATATAACCGTTGTCGCCGCCCTGTTGTTACGACTCAGGTTCGCTCAGCGCCGCACATCATCACGAATCTTTCAACCAGGAGGGAATCAACCTTGTCCACTCAAGTTGAGCCAGAAATCGATACGCCTAAAGTGACGAGCGCTCAGCCGCTTTCACTCGCCGGTCTGGTTGGAGCTCTTAACGCTCAACAAGTACGACCGGAGCTGGAACAAATCTACGAGTGGTTGAAAAGCGCAGAGATTTCTCGTGAAGAGTTGGGGCCTTACCTGGGTTTTAAGGAAGGCAACTACTGGCGCCATCGAGTTTGTCGTAACGAATTTGCTGAGATGCTGGTGTTGTGTTGGCGCCCGGGACACAGGACGCCGATTCACGACCACAATGGCTCCCATGGCGTGGTTCGAGTTTATGACGGAGTAATGTGGGAGACGATCTTCGTCTTCGATGAAGAAAAGGGGTTGGGTTACAAATCCGGACGAGAAAGGTCTCGAGGTGAAGTAACCGGATCCGATGTACCGGACATTCATCAACTCGGAAACCCGGAAGTCAGTGGACAGGACCTGATTACCATCCACATCTACGCGCCACCTCTGGGCGTGCTGAAAACCTACAAAGTAGGAAGCCCTGAAATCGACCTCTACACACCCGACGATTCTCAGTCCTGAACAACAAACTTCTCCACCCGAAGATCGTGGCCATCAGTCGTTACCGTAATCATTCCGCTCTTCCCCGTGGTTAGTACCTCCGCACCTTTGCTCTGCCAGCGTTCAACGACTTCCGTGTGCGGATGGCCAAAAATTGAATTCCGACCAACTGAAATGATGGCCAACTTCGGTCTGGTGGCGCCGACGAACCCGTCTGTTGATGAACTCTTACTGCCATGGTGAGCCACCTTTACGACGTCCACGGGAACACCAGAGTCTACTGACACGATTGCACTCTCGGCCATTCTCTCAATGTCGCCGGTAAGTAGCATTGATCGTTCGCCAAATTGTACTCGCAACACTATTGAATCGTTGTTGCGAGATGGTGCCTCAGCCTTCGCCCTGGCGTGAGGCCACAAAACAGTGGCGGTCGTGCCGTTAAATCGCAGGACATCGCCCGCGCCAACCACGATTACGGGAAAGCCTCTGGCATTCGCGGTGTCGTAGAATTTCGCGAATTCACGGTCTCTGAGTGGCGTTCGAGCGACCAAGGCACCACGCACATCAAAATTCCGCGCTACGTCGTTCAACCCATCAATGTGATCCGCATCGGCGTGAGTTGCGACTAGGTAATCGATCCGATCCAGTCCGCACCACCACAAGTATTCCGATACTACTGCCTCTCCGACACTGCGCGTGTCGCGGGCCAGGACTTCTTTGTCGTCTTCCTGCGGGCTGTGGTTACGGCTGAAGAAATTCGGCTGGCCCCCGCCATCGACAAGGAGCGTTGTTCCGTCAGGCATTGTAATCAAGGCCGAGTCTCCCTGACCGACATCCAGGAAGTCCATGCGCAGTCGGCCGTCCGGGCGCCTGGCGCTGAGCGGATGCACGATGACGATGACGAGCAGAATGGACTGGGCCAGCATTGCTCGCTGGGCCCCTCGCGATGTTTGCCTTGAGTTCCCCAAGGCCGGCGGACTCAATGGATGCCAGCGGGAAAGCGAAACCGCCAGAACTACCAGAGGAAAACTGTACGCTAGATAGATCAAGCTCGACCAACCCGAGTACTCCGGTATCCGCGTCGATGCGATTCCGAACCGCGCAAGAGGATCGACACTGTGGACCATCAACCAATTGAGGACATTCGCAAGCCCAATGAATGGTGTAGCAGCTACCGTGCTGACTTGCGCGACTAACAAGCCGGCCAGGGCCACCAAAGCCAGCATCGCCATCAAGGCGCTTACACCGATGTTTAGGATGAGCGACGAAACAGAGACTCGATGAAAGTAGACGATGAGGAGCGGCAGCATCGTAATTTGTACGCTGAAGGACACAACCATGGCTCCCAGGGTGTAACGCAGCGGCCGCTGAAGACGGCAACGTTCTAAAGTGCGGGCGAATGGCGTCTTGAATATTTTGTAGCTGTAGTTCAGCTGCACCATCTCCTTCTTCCAGGTTCGATCACTCCAAAAGACCGACTCGGAGAAGGTGCGCAGCCAGGAGGGGCAAACCGGAGGGTGAGGAGTCTCACGTGTGGGCCGCCATGAGCCAATTTGTGACATTCGCTGTAGGAGAGGCCAACCGACAACTACAATCGCCAGCACCGATAAGAAGGTCAACTGAAATGAGGGATCGAATAAATCTGCCGGGCGCCAGACAAGCAAGACCAACGCTGCGGCGCCCAGTGAGTTCAACGAAGCGCCTCGGCGAGAGACGATCGGAGCAAAGGCCATCAACGTGAACATCAAAGCGGCGCGCACCACCGATGCTTCGGCGCCTACCCCCAACGCGTAACACCAGAGCACGGTGGTGGCCATTAGAAACTGCCAGCCCCTGTTTCTCGTTATGCGACGGGCCAGCAGAAATACCACACCACCAATGAAACTTATGTGCAGACCGCTGATGACCAGAACATGGAATGTTCCGCCTTCGCGAAAACGTTCGGCAGTTGCGTGTGAAAGAAAATAGCGGTTGCCCAGCAGTGAAGCGAGGAGAACGCCGGCCGTATCAGGTGAAAAATGCGCAAGGATCTGATTCTGAAGCTGCTGACGCCATTGATAGAGCCAGGCGAGAGGCAGAAACACCGGCTCGTCATCCATGCGCTCGATGAGCAGCGGGCTCTTCACATAGCCGGCGGCGTCGTAGCCTTTGCGGTCCAGATACTCAGTGAAGCTGGACACTCCTGGATTTCGGAAATGGTCGGCACGGTTGAGAACCGTCATTGCGCGTACGCGAGCGCCATAACGAAGTTCCAGTCGTTGGTAGTCTTCCGCGGTTATCTTCTCCTGAACCGGAAGCAGAAGCGTGACGACTCCGGAAACGATCTTCTCTGCGTCCTTTTTTCGGAACTGCTCGGCACGCAACGTGAGATAGAACCCGTTCGGGGCTGATTCGGGATCTCGCATCAGGACGCCGGTCAGCTCAATTGGCTCATCGATTGCGATTGTTCCGTGATCGATAAGCGCCTTTACCCTGTCTGAGCTGGTGTTTCGCTTCTCCAACGAAGCCAGACAGGCGCCGGCCAGCAGGAAAGCGATGGTTACGAAGGTGGTGGCGGCGCCCGGTTTTCGTATGAATAGGCAGATCAACGCCATCAACGACTTTATCAAACAAGCAAGGAGTAAAAGGAAGACGGGCGCTGCGAAGAAATGCGCCCCCAGAATTCCCGCCGCGAACGCACCGGCAAGCTGGGCCAAAGGATGAGCTACAAACGATTGCTGGTGAGGAGCAGTTTGCATCAGAGATTTTTGAGTTTTGACTTTTGATTTTTGATTTGGAGACTCTAAGTTTCGGATCCCACCCGAACTTTAAATCAAAAATCTAAAATCTAGAATCTAAAATTTCGCCGTTAGGTGCACGACGGTTTCCACATGATGAGTCTGCGGGAACATATCAAATGCCGCAACAGAGTCAAGAGAATATCCAGCCGCCAGGAGCTTCTTGAGATCCCGCGCCAGAGTGGCCGGGTCACACGAAACGTAAGAAATCTTCCGCGGACGACGCGCCAGAATTCCCTTGATGACGCTGTTTTCCGCGCCGGCGCGCGGTGGATCGAGCAGCAGGAAATCGACCGACTCGGCTGCAAGTGAGTGGCCATTCAACCAGTCGCCTACCCGTGCAGTAATAACCCTCGCGCTCTTCAACTGTGCGGCCTGTAAATTCATTTGTGCAAATCTTGCGGCAGTTGGATTCGATTCCACCCCTACTACACGTTCAAAGCGGCGCGCGAGAGGAACCGTGAACAACCCCACGCCGCAATACAGGTCAATCGCAAATGCTCCGCGCGCATTCCGAGTCGCTTCGTGGACTAGTGGTACCAGCAATTCCTGGTTGACCTGGAAAAAGGCGTCGGCACTGAAGTGGTAGGTCTCGTCTCCAATTCTGCGACTGACATTCTTCGCTTCAAAACGACCCCAGGCCGGCGCCAGTGAAACCCCATCGTCACCAACCACAACTTCAACGTTCTTTACTGCTCCCGGAAATGAGTCGTCTCGGAGATGCGCACGCATTTCTTCCAAAACAGTCTGTAGTTCGGGAGCCAGTACTTCACATACTTCCACATCGCATACCCGATGCGATCCGGCCTCGAAATATCCCAGTTGCCTTGTTTGTGGATCAAATTGCCAGTTAGCACGAGCGCGGTATTGCCACTGTTTTGGCGAGGGATGAATCGCAATCTCAGGGAGATCTGCAATATTGGCAATGCGGTGGAAGCAATCGCGAATAATTTCGACCTTCGCTTCAAGCTGCGCTTCATAAGTCAGCTGCTGGAAATCACACCCGCCACACCGACCAAAGTACGGACAAGGAGGCTCAACGCGAACTGGCGAAGGCTTGATGACCTCGACGACCGAAGCAAACGCGACCTTGCCTCGCAGGCGATCGATTTGAACGCGCACCGTGTCACCGGGCGCGGCGAGTGATACGAAGAGCGTGAGACCTTCGGTGTGCGCGAGTCCGACGCCGCCGGGGAGTAAGCGTTCAATTTCGACTTCGAAAGTTGGTGGGACCGGGTTATCCACAGATTTTAGAAGAGAATGAGGTCAGTACCGTCACGCGGTAGCGTCGGGTCAACGGTGCGGTACAGACAACGATGAGTGGTGACGCATCGTTGACCCGACGCTAGCGCGTGACGGTACTGACCTCATTTCAGAGATAGAACAGACTAAGTCGCGGCACAGCAAACTGCTCCCGCAGAGATTTGAGCAACAAGTTATCGAAAGTCTGTTCGTAGATCTTGGCCTCCATATGTTTGCGATAGGGCCGCAACTGTTGCTTAACTTCACTCGTGACGGCTTCGAGTTGATCCACCGCAACCACCGAACGAATTGCGTCGCTTAACATTCGCTCCAGGCCGGTTAGTGAGACTTCAAGTTTCTGTGCATCCGCAGTTGCCGACTGACTGAAATCGCGTTCCAGATCTTCCAGCAGTGTAGCAGCCCGCGTCAAAGCCTCGGTGAAATCATCGTCTTGCGCTTGTTTTCGTTCTGCAAAAGTCTGCAGCAAGGCCGATCGTCCTTGCCGCAAGTGTTCCAGAATAGTCTCTCGCTCGAAGGGCAAACCTTCATCTTTAGTACCGGGCGCAGCTACCTCACTGTCGGTGCCTTTGTCGGCTCCGACATGGGCCTCCAACCACTCGGCGTACTGCGCCTCAACTTCTTCCTGGCAATAAAGGAGGGACTTGATGCTTCTCTTCCTGGGCTTTGCTTCCCAGGAGTCGAAAGCCCGCTCAATCCCGCGCAATGCGACATGCAGCGGGACCTCCATTGCCTTCCAACTCTCGATCAGGGCCCAGTCCATTGGGCTGAGTAGCAGGTGCTTACCGCGGCGACGAACAAAGGCGTCTTCGATTTCGGTGAAGTAATTGAAGTAATTCACTTAGACATTGGAGGTTGGACGTTGGACTTTGGAGTAGCATTCCGTTCGTACACCAGCCGCAGACCTTCCAACGTCAGCGTCTCGTCCACCAGTTCAATAAACTCCGACCCTGTGGCAATCAACGGCGCCAGGCCACCGGTAGCAATCACCCGGGCCTTACCATCAATTTCCTCGAGCATCTTGCGCAACACACCGTCGACCAGGCCAACGTATCCATGATAAAGCCCTGACTGCATCGCGCTTATGGTGGAGGACCCGATAACTTTCTGCGGTCGTTTGATGTCCACCCGCGGCAGCTTCGCGGTCCGATCAAATAACGCATCAGACGAAATCATTATTCCCGGAGTGATCACACCCCCGAGGTATTCACCTTTCGCGTTGATCGCATTGAAAGTGGTGGCAGTGCCAAAGTCCACGACGATGCAGGGCGCGCCATACTTATGAATCGCAGCCGCCGCATCCACAATCCTGTCGGCGCCTACATCCGCGGCAGGTTCATAGAGAATTCGGACGCCGGTGTCGACGGTGTGATCCACGAAAAAGGGGGTCAAGTTGAAGTACGTCTCCGCCATCGTCTTCAAAGTGTAGTTCAGCGGCGGCACTACTGAGGCAATAGCGATAGCGTCGATGGCTTTGAAGTCGAGGCTGGCAAGCTCGAACAGGTTGCGCGCGTGGACGCCATACTCGTCAACGGTGCGGGCGCGGTTTGTGGTCAGGCGCCAGTGGGCCACCAGATCAGGACCACGGAAGACACCCAAAGAAGTATTGGTATTTCCGACGTCAATTACGAGAAGCATATGCCAATTCTTCGTCTGTTGTTTCTTTCTTATGGGAACCGCTCAAGAACTCTTCTATCAGGTCGGCAGCAGTCGCCGCTCCATTTTCACTGCGTAGATGCGCGCTGACTTCTTTCGCTTGCAACGCATACTGAGGCTTGCTCAGCAAGTTGTCGAGTTCCTGGGCTACTCGGTCAGCTTTGTAAGCCCGCCGGTAGACAGTTCGGCTGGTTCCCAGTCGGGCTGCATGCGCCGCGTTGTCAGACTGGTCGAAAGCAAAGGGCACGATCAACGTGGGGACACCGGCCCGAAGTCCCTGAGAGGTAGTACCAACTCCGCCATGATGGACCACCACGCTCGCGCGCTCAAGCAACGCTTCATAGGGAGCATAGTCAACGGCAATCATCTCCGGAGGTAGGGGTTCTGGCGGACGGTTGCGCTGGTCGCCGATCAGCAAGACCGCGCGCCGCCCCAGCTTTTTAGCCGCAGCAATACTCTCCTGGAAGAAGTCTCGCGCCACCCAGACAGCAGACGAACCCAGCGTGAACACGACAGGCGCCGAACCTGAGTTTAGAAATTCCAATAACTCCGGCGACATCGCCGTCTCGTGCCGCCCATCGTAGAAAGCAAAACCCGTGATCTGAGTTTGTGGCGGCCAGTCAGGTTGCGGCGCCGCAAAATATTTTGAGAAGAGGGCCAGTACGAGCCCTGGCGAGTGCTGCCCGTCAAAGATCGGATTTCCATAGTCCGGAATTCCTAATTCGTCTCGAAGTTCATCTACCAGCTTGGCCCGGTAATTCCGTTTCACCAAATCCAGAAACGACTTCATGACACCGGGACCGAGCAATCGGATCTTGTTAATCCACGGCCAGAACGGCGGCATCGGTGGATCGTAAGCCGAGAAGAATGAAACTGGAGCGAGCACCGTAGAGACCCAGGGTATTCCAGTCGTTCGTGCCACGAGTGGGCCGGCGAACGTGATTGGATGAGTTACCAGCAGATCAGCTCCCTCTGAGGCTTGCATCAGATCCGCATAACCTTCGCGCACGTAAGGGAAAATGAATTCTTCCATCAGATATTTTATGCCGGATTTCGGCTCCATGATCTTGTCCATCATCTCCTGATCCTGATCCTTGGGAGGTGCAAGGTCAGGACGCAAGGGAGCGAAGGTCAGTCCGGCGCCTTCAATCTTGTCTCGATACAGAGCGCTGGTGGCGATAACAGGGTTATGGCCTCGTGCCTGGAGTTCCAGCGCCATCGCCATGGACGGATGAATATCGCCAAAGGACCCGAAGGTTGTTAGAACAATTCGTTTGCCGCCGCTCATTGATTCTCTTAATTCTAATTCGTGTGCTTTGTGGATTCGCTTTCCGCCTTCAATTTGCCGCTGATCAGGACTCAGTTACAAAATCGAGCGGACGTAGTTCCGTAACATCGCCGGCTCGAACAATTCGAATCTCACCTTCGTCGGTTTCGACTCGGAGCGCACCATCGGTCTCAAGCCCACGCGTCGTCCCTTCGAGGACTTCCGGTCCGTTGGTGACGCGGATTCTCTTTCCGCTCCCATAGGAGGATCGGGCCAACCATTCGCGGAGGGTCTCTTCTCCACCACGCGTTGACTGTACCATCTCATAACGCCGCTCAATCGCAATCATCAGGTGGCGCAAGATGGTTTCCAGGTCCGGCACCTTACCTGTCTCTAATTCCACAGAGGTAGCAATCAGTTGCACTTCAGGTGGAAACGCGGAGCTGGTGAGATTAATGCCAATGCCCAACACCAACGCGCGGCCTTTTGTCGTTTCCACAGTCTCAGCCAGTATGCCGCACAGTTTGCGATTATTCGACAGGATGTCATTGGGCCATTTGATATCCGTCTTCAGCGAATACGCTTCGAGCAGAGCATCATGCACCGCCAGCGCTGCGGCAAGCGTAATCAACGGCCAACCGCTTTGAATGATCCGAGGCCGTAGAACAACGCTGAAATATAATCCCGCACCGCGTGGCGAGATCCATTCTCGTTGCCATCGGCCCCGGCCCGCCGTCTGCTCACTCGCCACGACACAAAGACCTTCCGCAGCGCCTGCGATGGCGCGCTGGGCAGCCTCGAGATTTGTCGAGGGCAGCGAATCGAAGCGCAAGATTTGTGGAATAAGTTCCGACATCAGTGATTACAAACAGATCAACTCAAGAGGATGGCTCACGTCCATCTAATTTGCAGTTCAGGACGGCCAGAACATTTTCCATTTTCCATTATTTCTCATTACTAGTATCAACTCACTCAACCCGTGTGTCATGAGGTCAGTACCACAATGCGGTAGCGGTGGGTCATGAGTTGCGATTCCACTCGGCCTTAGTGATCAGGAGC
>JAMQPI010000246.1 GCA_023717565.1 Pyrinomonadaceae bacterium
CTCTCATGCTTGTCTCACCCAGCGCCAAACCTCCGGAATAGTGGCGCGCTTGCCATACATCAACATCCCAATGCGATAAATGCGCGCGGCCAGCCAGATAAGCATGACGACCGTGGCAAAACCAATTAGGAGCGATAGTGCGATCTGCCAAAAGGGCGGGGTCTTCGTCACGATTCGAACCAGCATCGTAATCGGCGCGAAAAAGGGGAACATCGACACCCAGAATGCGAATGATGAATCCGGTCTTTGAATGACCGGAAAGGTCATGTAGAAACCGATCATCAGCAACAGGATTATCGGCATCGCTAGCATGCCTCCTTCCTGCGCGGTTGTCACCATCGACCCTACGAGCACATAGATGGTCGCATAGATGAAGTAGCCCAGCAGAAAGAAGAGCGCAAAATAAACGAAGACGATCGGCGCAACCTTTGGAATTTCCAGGGAAAGCCCCTGGGCCGCGAACATGACGAAGGCAGCAAAAGCCAGGCCCCACACCGCCAGTTGCGTCAGCCCCGTCAGCGAAATGCCAATCATTTTTCCCATCATCAAAGGAAACGGCTTCAACGATGAGAACAAGATCTCCGCGATGCGCGTTTCCTTCTCTTCGATAACCGCGCCGAGAATTACCTGACCATACATCAGGATGGTCAAGTAAATAATGAAGCCCGCTGCGAAGACCACTATGAATCCCCCTCCAGTATCGCGTTGCTCACCAGTATCACCGATCTTGAAGGTGTGGAGCTCCACAGGTCGTGATAACTCTCGGATAATGTTGACGTCGATATTGGCCCTCGCCAGGCGTTCTTCGCGCACCGCCTGGCTCAAGCTGTTCTCGAGTTGCCTCTTGGTGAACACGTCTCCGGTGTTGCTGCTGTAGAACTCGGGCGTCGCACCATCAAGAAGATTCGGAGGCAACACCAGATAGCCATCGATCTCCTTCCGGCGCACCTGCTCACCCAATTCTGACTTAACTTGCTCGATTGAGCGTCCGGACACCGATTCTTCCCGCAGGCTAAACCCTCTTTGTGACAGATCGCTCTGTCGCTGGAAGCGTTCGCCGCCTTTTGCGTCTGATTCCTTCGGCTTCTCGACTGGCTCTGGCGACTCTTCGCCTTCAGCGGCTTCGGCAATAATCGTCTTGTGGATCCGGCTGTAGAATTTCCCGGTTTGATCCACGACCGCAATGTGCACCGGATCGCCGGCATTGATGTTCATGATCAAGGCCGGGACCACGCCGAATAGTGACATCAAGAACGGTCCGAGGAGCGTGATCGCAATGAACAACTTGCTGCGCACGCGCTGGAGGTACTCGCGCTTAACTACGGCCAGAAACTTTTTCATTCCGTCTCGCTAACCTTCTGGATAAAAATATCGTTAAGACTCGGCTCGATCATCTCAAATTTGGTCACTACTACTCCCGCGGCGATCAACTTCTTGAGTAAGTCCTGTGCGCTTGCGTTGGGCGCCAGCAGCACCTCAACTTCGTCGCTGTGTTGCTCAAGCTTGGTTATCAACGTGGGGTCATCGAGAATTCCGTTACTTCCTTCAATTCTTAGGGACACCGAGTTGCGTCCAAAACCCTGCTTGATTTCCCGCAACGGGCCTTCCAGAACCTTCCGAGAACGATTGAGCAGGCAGATATCGTCGCAAATCTTCTCGGCAAGCTCCATCTGGTGGGTGGAAAAGATGATCGTCTTGCCTGCAGCCTTGAGGTCCAGGACTATGTCTTTCAATAACTCCACGTTGACCGGATCCAGTCCCGAGAAGGGTTCATCGAGAATCAGTAGATCCGGCTCGTGAAGTATTGCCATTATGAATTGGATCTTCTGCTGCATACCTTTCGATAACTCGATTGCCCTCTTGTTCTTCCACTCCGTTAGCTTGAGACGCGCCAGCCAGTGGTCAATCCTGCCCTCGATGTCTTTGCCGGCAACGCTTTTCAGTTCGGCAAAGAACCTGAGCTGTTCACTGATTCGCATCTTCTTGTAAAGGCCGCGCTCTTCCGGCAGGTAGCCAATCCGGTCTTGCAAGCTGCTAGTGATCTGCTGGCCAAACACGTCAATGCGCCCTGTATCAGGTGCGGTAATATTGACGATCATCCGAATCGTCGTAGTTTTCCCGGCCCCGTTCGGACCGAGCAGTCCATAGATCCTTCCGGCACGCACCGCCAGGCTGAGATCGTCCACAGCGGTGAACTGCCCAAATCTCTTCGTCACATGGTCTAATTTTACGGAGACGCTGTCTGTGTTCATTGGTCGACCACTTGTTTCTTTTCCGACGAACTTGGACCCCGGTAGAGGATACAAAGATATATTCGGAAATCTATACGGATAAATAGATCGGAGGGTTTTTCTGTTGCGCTATTGCTCGGATCTGATACATAGTTGTTCAACCTACAGCAACTGCGGGGTGGTGCCACGAACGGAATCCGCTCCCGGCTGCTAGAAGCAAGCGTCTCCCCAAACTGACTTGCCCCAACACTTGCAGTTAACGAATCATGCCTGCCCGAACTAGTTTGATCAAGATAGCTTCACCGCGCATCCTCGTCTGCTTTCTGATTCTCTCGCTCAATATCCAGGGCCAAACCGTACAGCGTCCGCAGGATCAATCCGAAGTTGTGCGGGTGTTTACGGATCTTATCCAGACCGATGTCATGGTTTTCGACAAGCAGGGGCGGTTTGTTGATGACCTGCGTCGAGAAGATTTTGAGCTGCGCATCGATGGCAAGGTGAAGCCGATCGAGTTCTTTGAGCGAATCTCAGGGGGAACAACAAACGAAGAAACCCAACTCTCAGCAGCCCGGGGAAATCTGTCCGCAAACAAGACCAGCCCGCTGGGGGCAGTGCCGCTGGATCGTGGTCGCACAATTTTCTTCTACCTGGATGACCTGCATCTTGCGCCGGGCAGTCTCGCTGCAACTCGAAAAGTGATGACTTCCTTCATCGAGAACGAGATGAATCAGAACGACCAGGCATCTATCGCTTCGGCCAGCGGTCAGATAGGTTTTCTGCAACAGCTCACAGACCAGAAGGCCGTGCTGCGCGCCGCGCTGGCGAGGGTCAAGTATCGACCCTACTCCGTTCGGGACTTCGACCGACCGGCAATGACGGAGTATCAGGCCCTGCTGATTGAGAATAACAACATCGAAGTGTTCGAGTACTTCGTGGAGCAAGTAATAATCGACAATCGGATTAGCCGGCAGGCTGCCGAAAACACGGTTAGATCGCGGGCGACGAACTTGTTGCAGCAGGCATCAGAAGTCACTCGCAACACGCTGTTTGGCCTTAATGAACTAGTGAAATCCTCCAGCAAGTTGCCCGGGCGCAAGCTTGTGTTCTTCTTCTCAGACGGATTCCTCCTGGACCGTCGCAACTCAGACTCCACGACAACTATCAGAAAGATAACCAGCGATGCCGCGCGAAACGGGGTGATAATCTATTCCCTTGATGCCCGCGGACTGGTAGCCACCCTATCGGACATCAGCGTTCAATCGTCTTTTGACGTTTCGGGACGATTGGACCGGGCCGGCCAGGGCGAGTTGGTGGCTACGCAGGATGCTATGAACGCACTGGCACGGGATACCGGCGGCCGACCCGTTTTTAATTCAAATGCTTTAGGAATCGGCCTGTCACGTGCGCTGCAGGAAACTTCTATCTATTACCTGCTCGCCTGGAAGCCGAATCGGGAAGCGCCGGAAGGCAAATTTCGCCGTATTGAGGTGAAGCTATTAGAAAAGCCGGATCTTACAGTGCGAGTACGTCGTGGATTTTATGACCAGGATCCTGCGCCCGCCGAAAGCAAAGCGAAGAACTCAAAACCCGGGGCGAAAACGCCGGAAGTGCTTTTGCGGGAGGCCATCAGAACTGCGTACCCGGATCGCACGATTCCGATCGCGCTGAACCTAAATTATGTTCATTCGCCGCAGGACAAGAGAATGATGCTCTCGACTACATTTAAGATTCCGGCAGAATCGCTCGACTTTAGTCCCGAGGAGGGCAAGCAGAAGGCCTCAGTACAACTCCTTGGCTTGCTCTTTAACGATCAGGGCCAGTCTGGTGCCCGCTTCTCAGAGCGACTGACGATGACTGCCGCAGGGGAGACTTTGGTCAAAGGTTCTGACGCCGGCATTTCGTACGCGTTTCCCGTCACTGTCGGGCCAGGACTCTATCAAGTGCGTGTCGCCGCACGCGATGAGAAGAGCGGACGGACCGGCAGCGCCCAGGGCTGGATTGAGATCCCTGATCTCTCAAAGGGTAAACTCGCCATCAGTAGTGTGATAATTGGGCGGCATTCGCAAAGTCTACCCACGGACACGCAAGGCAACGGCCAACTAGCTGGGCAGGTTGATTTGAACATCGAACGTCGGTATGAACGAAACTCTGTTCTCCGTTTTGTCTTCTTTGTATACAACGCGGCGCGAGCGACATCAGACTCACAACCAGACGTGGCGACTCAAATCCAACTCCTTCGCGACAACCAGCCGGTGCTCACAACTGCTTTGAAAAAGATCGGAACCGTTGGAGTAGATCTTGATCGGCTCCCGTACGCGGCCGATCTCTCTCTGGCGGATTTGCCTGCAGGACAGTATGTCCTGCAAGTCACGGCCGTGGATCGGGTATCCAAGACTAGTGCTTCGCAACAGAACCGATTCTCAATTCAATAAGCTAATTGTCTGGAAACCGACGAGAGAACAGATCCTCGCAGCGGAGCACAAGACCGTTCGCGATGTGATTGCGCCTGACCTGCGTGTGCTCTTCAGCGGCATCAATCCCGGACTCTACACCGCAGCAGTAGGCCATCATTTTGCGCGTCCAGGTAATCGCTTCTGGAAGGCACTCCACGACGCAGAATTTACGGAACGATTATTGTCACCATTTGAAGAGCGCGAATTGTTAGAAAGCGGTTACGGCGTCACGAATGTGGTGGCGCGCGCCACCGCCACCGCGGATCTTTTAACCAAGGAAGAAATTATTCTGGGCGGCAAACGACTAAAAACCAAGGTACGACGTTATCGTCCGCAGATTTTGGCGATCCTGGGTTTGGGGGCCTACCGTCTCGCTTTCAGTCAGCCAAAGGCAACCGTGGGCCGTCAGGAACTTCAGATGGGCAAGACGATTGTGTGGGTCCTACCCAATCCGAGCGGCTTGAACGCGAACTATCAGCGGAAGGATTTGGAGAGGGTCTTTCGCGAATTGAAAGCCGAAGTGCACTCACGGTAAGCGGTTGAGACTCCACTGCGACAGGCGTGTGATTCCTACTCGGCCCTGAGACTCAATACTCAGGCTTGCGACTGGAGTTTCGGGCAGCCGGCGCTCGCGAAGGATCCTCGTAAGCCGAGTCCAACGGCTCATCAAATTCCGTCGCATCTCCACCGTGTGCGTCCCCGGCGCGTATCACTCCTGTTTCGTCGAGATAGAACGACCGACGCCCTGAGTTTGGGTACGTAAGCGGAACCGCAACGAGCTGAAATCTCCCGATCTGATCCCTGGATTCGGGTTTCGAAACCTCGATTTTGATGACGTAACCATTCCGCGTTCCTGTCGCAATCCCGCGACTGATCAACTGCTCGTTCGCCAGTTCCTCAAGCGTGCCGTAGGTTCCATGCACTCCAGAATACATTTCCTCCGCAGATGAGACTTGTCGGAGCGCCTGAATTGTAGATCCTTCATTGGCTGCCCTGCGCGCTGCCAGCAGGTTGGGGATGGCAATCGCCGCAATAATACCAATCGGCACTATTATGACCACCGACAAAATGCTCGTCACCAGTCCGGCAGTTGCAAACCCTTTGCCCCCATATACCCAGGGGTTGTTCTTTATTCTACTTAGCGCCACGATTGCCAGCGTGATGCCGAGGATGGCGCCGATGCCAAGCAGGCCAAGCGTGAAAAGGTTGATTATGCCGATTACCAGCGAGCAGATGGCCAGACCTTGCTTCAACTGCGTGTTGTTGCGTCCTGCTTCTGGCTGGTTATTGATAAAACCAGGAACTTGATCGGGAGCGGAGGCGGAATGCGGCATTAGCGTAGCGCCGCCGCATTTCTTGCAAACTTCGACGCCGCCCCAACCAACAAAACCGCACACGGAACATTTGACACTGTTCATGATCGTCCCTCCAGGTTTTACCAAAGATGACGTTGCTTAGTGAGAAATTTGGGCCCGCCAGTACGTGGAAAACCCGGGATGCGGGTGTGGAGAAGTCGGTGGCTGCCCGAAGATGACTTTTATGGAGGCTACAGGGTAATGCAGCCACTACTCATTAGAGGCTGGGCAGCGCGACATTGTCAACAACAATGTTTACCTAGCCTTAAGAGCCAATATACAGGGTGTTTTTGGGTCCGGACAGAATGGTGTCACAGATAAGACAGCCACCAATCGCGGCGTCGTTGCTTGACGCCCGCAAACCACTTGCACAGCGGATAGAGCAGGATTACTCCCGCAATCCAGCAGCCATAGACGACAGCGAGATTAAAACCACTGCCGGCGGGAGCGCTGGGTGGCATCTGACCGTCAAACATCCACCGAATTGGCTTGCCTGCGGCAAGGTGCACCAACGCCGACATGAGGTGGGCCGTCGGCCATTGCAAGAGATAGAAGAAGAGCGGCACGCGCCCGAACGTAATAAAGAAATTTCGAACCTTAACCAACAGAGGTTGTCGACCAGATTCTGGTTCTGAAGACACATTCTGTTTCGATTCAAACCACGCCAACGCAAACATCGCCGGTCCCAGGGTCATCAGTAGGTACAACAGCGAGGGCGGATACTTCGATGTATTCAGAAATGAGAGAACGGTATAGGCCGCCGAGTTCTGCGGCGACCAGTGGGAAGGATCGCCGTATTGATTAATGAACCTGACTAGAATGAAGAGCGCGGTCGCTACACTTCCGATGATCAGCAAAATTCGTCGCCGCCGCTGAGCATCCAGTTGGTAGAGCGCGCCAAATGCGTATCCGGCGGCCATTACACCGACCCAGGGGATTAGCGGATAAATCACGAACACCACGGGACTGGGAAAACCAACCACGGGAAACGCCTCAAAGGGTTGGTGCAATATGAAATAGAGCTTCGCCCAGTAGCTTGGGACCGGACTATTCGGACCTTGCCAACCGCCCTGCGCCTGGTAGCGATCCAGCAAGTTGTGAAGGGCAATCATCAGGATTCCAAAGGCAGCAACGACGCGGAGCGGCAAATGGATCAATCCAGCAAGTAGAATCATCGAGACACCAATAACCCAGATCACTTGCATGATGCCCAGAAATGTATAGTCCACGTTAAGGAAAACGCCGATGCGCACCAGGGTAAACTCCAAAACAATCAACCAGAACCCACGGGTGATCAAAAAGCGCGATAAGTCGCTCTTGCTCTTGCCCCGAACCAACTGCAGATAAGTGCCGGTACCAGCCAGGAATACAAAAACCGGCGCGCAGAAGTGAGTAATCCAGCGAGTGAAGAAGAGCACCACGTTGGTGCGCGACAAGTCTGTGGGATCGAAACCCTGGAGGACGTCACGATGCACAAAGTCGCGAGTATGATCGAGCATCATGATCACCATCACGATGCCGCGCAGCAGATCAATGGAATCAATCCTGGTCTTGGATGAAATATTCGATGTAATAGCCACAATCAAAGCTCGATTTGCAGAGCTGAGATGACCGGTTCGAATGAGAGCAGTTCTTCGACGGCCTCATCGCTAAGCGGGGCGTCCGTCTCGATTAGCGCCAGGGCTTCGCCGCCACGCTCGCGACGGCCGAGATGAAAGCGACTAATGTTAACCCCGCGTTCACCGAGAGTTGTGCCCACCCGACCGATTACACCGGGAACGTCCTGGTTTCGCATCACCAACATGTAACCGTGGGGTATCGCCTCAATATGGAATCCATTTAGTTCCGTGATTCGACCCTGGCGTGATTGCTCTCCATAACCAAAAAGCGTCCCCGAGAGACTCTGCTCGCTGGTGCTGGTTACCACATGAGTACGAATCGCCGGGACAGAGTCGGTTGCTGAACGGAGGTAGGTGGTGTTGATGGTGATGCCTCGTTCTTCGGCGATCAGAAATGCGTTCACTGCATTTACGCGCGCGCTCACATCCCGCAATAGTCCGGCCAGAAACGATCTCGTTACCGGCGCAGCGTTTAGGTCTACAATCTCGCCGGCATATTCGATCCTCACTTCCCTCACCGCTCCGTCAACCAGCTGGGCCTGAAAGCGACCGAGACTGTGAGCAAGCTCAATGTAGGGTTGTAACGCGTTTAGCTCTTTCGCGCCCAGCGCGGGGATATTCACGGCGCCACGAAGAGCGCCGCTAAGGAGGTAATCGCGCATTTGTTCAGCGACGGTGAAGGCCACGCCTTCCTGAGCTTCAGTAGTGGAGGCCCCGAGGTGCGGAGTGGCTATTACCTCATCGAGAGCCAGCAATGGATGGTCGGTGGGAGGTGGTTCTTTAGTAAAAACGTCCAGCGCAGCCCCCGCCACAATGCCCGCCTTGATCGCGTCCACTAATGCCTCCTCATCAACCAGACCACCGCGGGCGCAATTGATTATTCGTACCCCCTTCTTCATTTTTGCGAAGGCTTCCTTATCAACAATAGCGCGCGTCTCCGCGGTTAAGGGTGTGTGCACAGTAAGAAAATCCGCGCGCGCGAAAACGTCATCCAGCGAGGCCACTTCGATTTCCAGATCGCGAGCCTGTTCCGGCGCGATGAAAGGGTCGTAAGCAACGATGTTCATGCCAAACGCGCGCGCGCGACTGCCCACCGCGCGCCCTATGCGGCCCAGACCAATGATCCCGAGCGTCTTACCCTGTAGCTCCACGCCAATAAAACTCTTGCGCTCCCACTTACCCGCGCGCAGGCTGCTATTCGCCTGAGGCACTCGACGGGCCAACGCGATCAGTAAGGCCATGGTGTGCTCGGCCGTGGTGATCGTGTTGCCGTCGGGAGCGTTCATCACCACAACCCCGCGCGCAGTGGCCGCCGGTACATCGATATTGTCTACCCCGACGCCTGCCCTTCCTACGACACGCAAGTCTGGCGCGCCGCTGAGAACATCAGCAGTGACCTTGGTTTCACTCCTGACTACCAGGCCCTCACACCCCTGCAGAGCGGCGATGAGATCGTCGTTGGAGAGTTTGGTCTTTCTTTCCAGTAAAAAACCAGCAGCCCTGAGCGGCTGCAGGCCGGTGTCGCTCACCTCGTCGGCGATCAATATTTTCATGTTATTCATGGGTTCGCGGATTATAGCGGTTTTTAGGAACTGGCGCAGGTGGCAGAGTCAGCGGGGCGTTAGCGTGGGCACTCCAAAGTCCGTTGAACAAACGAACTCGGTTTCACCTCGTTAGAGGTGTGAAGTTTATAGCACCTGGACTCTCAGCTAGGTCCGACTCCGTTCGAAGGAGCGGAAGGTACCTTGAAGAGTACAAGTCTACTTGAGTTCCGCTCCTTCGAACGGAGGTTGGAGAGGTGGTGCCGTTTCGGTTCTATAAACATGCCACTCCTCCGGAGTGAAACCCATACTCAATTGGTCTCGGGGTTTATTTCTGGATCTCTCCTGAGCAAGGTAATGATAAACTCGGACTTGCCAGTCAGCGAGGAGAAGGTCAGATTATCAGGCCTCTCCGTTCAACCAATAGTCTGAGGTAGCAGAAACACGTGATTACAACTGTCTGTCTGAATAGCAACTCGAAGAAGTTTACCGAGAACTGTATTGCTTCGGACATCAGCGAACTACGCCAGACAGATGGCAATATCATCTGGGCCGACGTCAGCGACCCGACCAGCCGGGATTTTGAAGAGCTCGCTGAAGAGTTCGAATTCCACCATCTCTCGATTGAAGACTGTCGAAACGCCCACCAACGCCCCAAGGTCGAAGAGTTCACCGGCTACTATTTTATCGTGCTCTATGAGGCTGAATTAGTTGGCGCAACCGACCGTCTCGAGTTACGCGAACTAAACATCTTTCTCGGCAAGAACTACCTCGTCACTGTACATAGCCGGCCCATCCGCGCGATTGAAACGGCCAAGCGACTCTGGCATGAATGGACGGATCGCGCCGAGCATGGTTCAGGTTTGTTGGCCTATCTTTTGATCGACGCCATCGTGGACGATTATCTACCGCTGCTGGATATAGTCAGCGAACGCATGGACGAACTAGAAGATTCAATATTCGGCGAATGGAGAGCCGAGGTCATCGAGGACATTTTCACAATCAAAAAGAAATTGCTGTACCTGCGTCGCTCCATAACTCCGCTGCGTGACGTTTTCAATACGATGCTCCGACGCGAGCAACCGATCTTCCCGCGCGAGACGCACGTCTATTTCCAGGACGTGTTCGACCATCTGATTCGCGTAGCCGATACCATTGACTCCCTGCGCGACATGCTCAGCTCCACCATGGACGCCTATCTCTCAGTTTCCGGCAATCGCATGAATAAGATCATGAAGCGGCTGACTTCGATCTCAACGATCCTGATGTCTGTAACCCTGATCGCCGGAATCTACGGAATGAACTTTGATCTCATGCCCGAATTGAAGTGGCGGTTCGGGTACATCTTTGCCCTTCTCTCCATGGTAAGCGTAGGGTTGGCGCTGTATGTCTACTTGAAGAAGGTGAAATGGATATAAAAAGATTTACGTCCCACAGAAGTTCACGAAGAAAAGGCAGGAAGGGCGATACCGCTGACCTTGCTGCGCAGCTGGCCCCGCTTGAAGAGCAATCAACGCCCGCCGCTGTAAAGCAGGTCGGTATTGAACCGTCTGCAGGGAATGGGCAGATAGTTCAGGACTCCGGGGCAATCATAGTGGACAAGGACCTGACCCATGTCCCCAGAGATATGATGGAAGAGGGAGGCGAAAAGACTTTCCTGGGAATGGAGCCCGTGGTGCTTGTGATCCTGGCCGTGATGCTCACCTTCATCGCCTTTATCGCCTGGCAAATTTCGCACATGCCGGCGAAGTGACTTCATTTCCTGCTCTACACAAACCCCCGAAGCGCAACGACCAACGCCAATACTAACGCGGCATAGATGCCAGCGATCCAATCGTCTGCCATAATCCCCAGCCCACCAGGGAGAGATTCAAATCTTCGTGCCGGGTATGGCTTGGTAATGTCGAAAAGGCGGAAGAGCAGGAAAGCCAGTATTAGCCAGACCACCCAGAATTTGTCCACTACCAACGGTATGGCCAGCATAGCAATAAGTTGGCCGGCCACCTCATCAATGACAACTTTTCCGGGATCCTTGACCTTGAGTATGCGTTCAGTGCGTGCCGCTCCCCAAATGCCCAACACAGATACTACCGCGATCGCCACAAGCTCTCCGCCCAGGAACGTCCAATGGAGAATCGCGTCGGCGGTCTCCATGCTATTGGAGAAACTTCCAAAGACTGCCCAGCGAAGGATCAGATAATACCCAACTGCAACCAGCGACCCCCAGGTGCCGGGCGCGAGCGGGAGATAGCCGACGCCACATGTCGCAACTCCCAGCGCAAAGAAATCCTTGATCGATCGCATCACAGACTAAAGTCTATGCCACTATCCTTCCCACCAGATCGTATTCCTGCGCCTCGGTCAGCAGCACATTCACAAACTCCCCCGGCGCGGGCGCAAACCCCTCCGGCGCATCATTGATTAACACGCACCCGTCGATGTCCGGGGCCTGCGTCTCGATTCGGCCCTGCCAGAGTAGTTCGCTCTCGTTTGATTCACCTTCAAATAGCACGCGGACCGTTTGGCCGACTTTTGCTTTGTTGCGACGCCGGGAGATGCGCAACTGCTCCTTCATCAAACGAGCACGGCGCTTGTTAGCGATCTTGGGTTCGACCTTATCTCCCAGTTCGAATGCTGGTGTACCCTCTTCGTCTGAGTATGTGAACACACCAACGCGGTCGAATTCGACGTTTTTCACAAAGGCCATCAGCTCTTCAAAGTCATCCTCAGTCTCTCCTGGAAACCCGGTGATGAATGTCGTGCGCACGGCAATGCCGGGAACGCGATCACGAACACGTTTGATCAAACGCTCCAGACTCGCGCGGTTGCCGCCCCGTTTCATCAGTTTGAGAACTCCTTGCGAGGCGTGCTGCAACGGCATGTCCAGGTACTTGACCGCTTTGGGCTCAGTCGCCAATACATCGAGAAACGCGTCACTGATATGAGTTGGATAGGTGTACATCACTCGCACCCACTCGACGCCGTCCGTATGGGAGAGCTCTCTGAGCAGGTGTGCGAGAGCGTCAGCTTTTCCCAGGTCTTCTCCGTAGCGGGACGAATCCTGGGCTACCAGGATCAACTCCTTCACACCTTCTTCGGCAAGCTGTTGGGCCTCGGCGACGATCGAACCGAACCGGCGGCTGCGAAAATGGCCACGCATTTGGGGAATGAAGCAGAACGCGCAGGGTCGATCGCACCCCTCTGCGATTTTTATGAAGGCGTAATGGCTGGGCGTCGCGAGAACGCGTGGTGTGGACTCGTCATACAGGTATGTCGCACTTTGATTGCCTATCGGCATTACCGGCAAGGAACGCGTGTTGGTTTGCGGATCGCACACCGCAAGGATGTCGTTTATCTGGCTGGTCCCGATGAATGCGTCAACTTCCGGCATCTCAGCTTTCAACTCATCGCGGTAGCGCTCCACCAAACAGCCGGCAACGATGAGTCGCCTGGCCTTGCCGTTCGTCTTGAGACGGGCCGCGTCCAGAATTGCCTCAATAGACTCCTTCTTGGCGGCGTCGATAAACCCACACGTATTCACGACAACCGTATCAGCATCGTCAGCGTTCGCGGTGATTTCAAATCCTTTTGCTTTGAGCTGGCCCATCATTACCTCGCTATCGACGAGGTTTTTAGGACAGCCGAGACTGATAAATCCTACTTTGTTCATATAGTTCTAAATCGTGAATCGTGAGTCGTGAATGATAAATCGTGGTTGAGCGATTCCTGAGTAAGCCTTCCTCGGCCACCAGGTGACCCTACCGATCGCGAATCACCACGACGATTTGCCGCTGACGATTCACGATTCACGGCGTTCTGTTCCTTCCAGGTCAAGCAACACCCGGTCAATCTCTTGCAGCTCTACCTTGGAGAGTTGTTGGCTGCCGAACCTCACCCGGTTGTAGAGTCTGGTTATCGTCAGCGCTTCTGGGGAGCCAAGGTTCGATGCGAATTCAAGGGGAGTCTGATCGTTCAACCTCGACACTCCTCTCTGGGCCAGCAAATCCATCAGTCTTTGATAAAACTCGACTGCTGCTTTCTTCGGCTCGTAGGTGTCTCGAGAGATTCTCAATCCCCGACGCCAACCCAGTTTTAGCACTCTAACCAGAATTACGGTGACCAAAACCAATAATAGCGCCACCGCCAGGAATATCCCCTTGCTCGACAACAAGGAAAGCTTCGACTTTAGGCTTTCGAATACCTCGGAAGCAATACGACGGTAGTCAAAGACCCGGTTATGGAGAGACGCAGCCAGAGATCGTTGTTCCTGTTTGTCATAACCCACCACGTACTGAAACCAGATTAGTTCCAACGCCTCGGCGTACTTTCCCAGTTGAGCCGCGACGCCGGTACTCTGAGGCTCCGTCCTGCCCGCTGCGGGCGTGGGGTCAAACGTAACCCAGGAATTGGTTTCCGGAAAATAGACCTCAACCCACGAATGGGCGTCGCTTTGCCGCACCGTGTAGGCACCGGCCACCTCGTTGTATTCGCCTGGTAGGAACCCGTTGACGACGCGCGTGGCTACACCCTGAGTCCGCAGCATGACGGCCATGGCCGTAGAGAAGTATTCGCAGTGGCCGGTGCGAACATTGAAGAGAAAGTCAGAGAGCGGATCAGGCCCACCGGCCCGCATCTGCAGAGAGTAGCCATAGTTAGTGCGCAGCTCTGTTTCGATCGCCTTTGCTTGATCATAACGATTGCGCGCGCGGGCGTTGAGAATTGTCACGCGGGCATAGTCGGCTATTCGTCCGTCAAGCGTTGCCGGGTAATCCTGATAACGTTCTTCAGATGTGGAATAAGGGCGCAGATCTCGGCGCAGTGTTTCGGGGTCCGGTTCAGCGGTATCAGAAACCACGGTATACATGATGCGGTCGACATCGTGAGGGCGCGATTGAATGGAGCCCTCAGAATCAACTCGAACAAAAGAAAAATCACCTTGAATCGCCAGGGGACGTGATGCGGCAAAGAGTACGCTTGTACTGATCGGTTCCAGAAGCACAGTCTGCGTGGTCAGCCCGTTACGTAGGTCGGTAGTACCCAGCTTGAAAAACCCCCGCTCCAATGTAGCTGGGGTCGTGCGCCGTGCCGTGGCCGACTTTTTCCACCCTCGCCCCGTAAACTCATCGAGAGCCACCCCGCGCCATTTCAACGCGGCATCGCCCGCCAAGTTAGAGTCTTCCACGCGCACCCGCATCACCACCTGGCTGTTCTGCTTCAAATCCCCGATTTCACCCAGCCTGACGCTTTCAGAAAATCCCATGAAGTTAGTTAATCCGCTGCCGCTGCGAGAAATGAGAGCGGACCCGGCCCGCGGAGCAACCAGGAACAGCGGTAACGCCAGAATAAAGATGAGCACTAACATTGAGGCAGCTACCATCGGCAGACGACTGGCTTCTATGTGTCGTTTGCCACGAGTGCCGACAAGCTTCTTGAAAACCCTGGAATCCGGAGTAACCAGCAAGCGCGTATCGGCCGGTTTAACTCCCCGTTGTGCCTTGCGAATCTCAAAAGCCATCACCGTCGACAATGAACAGAGCAGGTAGAGGGTCAGCGTGCCCAGAAAGACTGGACTAAAGCTCAGACCTGCGGCCAGCAGTACTTCGAAGAATGAGATGAGATAAAGGAAAACCCAATCTCGATCTGACTTAACTTGCAGCAGTTTTATGGCGGAAAGAAATACGATCAGATGCGCGAGGGCATTAACGCCCAGCCTTCCCGGCGCTTCGCCTTTAAGGCTTTGATACTTCCAATCAAGGACGAACAAGGGAATTGAAAGCAAGACAACCACCAACCCAACCCGTTCAGACAATTGCCACTTCGTACCCTCAAGTTTCCAGGCCAACACCATGACCGCGGCAAAGACTGCTCCTAGCACAAGATCCAGGCCGCCGGCCAGCATCAGCGCCAGCATGGCGACCGCAATCATTGCGTTGGAAGAAGCCCTAAAGTAAGTCGCAAAACTCATTGGCGCAGTGCTTAAACCACTTGAGGACGGCTATTGCCGCTTTACTCGAATCTCGAAAAGTTTTGGCCACAACTTGCCGGTTACGAAGAGCCGGTCGTGCTGGTCGTCATATGCGATGCCATTTAGCACCGCCTCATTGTCGCTAGCTCCGCTCAGCGCGCGCAATCCCGTTAGATCAATCCAGGCTACTACTCGCCCGGTCTGCGGTTCAATGCGTGCAACCAGATCCTTGTGCCAAATGTTGGCGTAGATTTCACCGTGAACGTATTCGAGCTCGTTAATACTGGCGATGGGAGCAGGCCCGTCGAGGACCGAGATAGTTCTGATTACCTGAAAGCTGTTTGGATCAAGAAATCGTATGCGATTGGTACCGTCGCTCATAATTAGCGAGCTGCCGTCATTTGTGAGTCCCCATCCGTCACTGCGGTAGGAAAACTCACCCAACTTCTCAAAGCTCCCAACGTCATAAATAAAGCCCAGTTGATGCTGCCAGGTTAACTGGTAGATTTTGCCATTGAGGAGGGTGATCCCTTCTGCAAAGTATGGCCTCGGTACATCCACCTTCTTCAGGACCTTGCCTGATTCAGGTTCTACCCAACGCAGACTTGATCTGCCCTCCTGGCCAGTACTCTCCAGCAGCTTGCCCCCATGAAACACCAGCCCCTGAGTGTAGGCCTCGGTGTCATGCGGCCACGTATTGACTATCTCGTAGCCGTACTTAGGAACACTCCTTTTGTCAGCGTTTTCCGTCGAGTAGTTTGCTACCGCTCCGGTCTGGCAAGCAGAGCTGAGGAGGAAAAGAAAGATCGCCGGTACCAGACCTATCCGTCTCAACCTATTCTTTGGGGCCAGACAGGAAACCTCAATGCTCAGGGTCATAAAAGCATTTTGCGGGACAGGGAGTAAAAACCCAAGCCCACAGAGCTGCACGACGCCTCACCGGCAATTTTCACCGAAGTCGTTAGCCGTTTTCTCCCTCTTTTACGCGTCATGAGATAAGGCGGCAGTAGAACCACGAAGAATTAGAGAAATCTTCCGCATCGTTGCCGCATTCGGGGCCTGATTCCGCTTACTGAAGTGAGAGGCGGAAATCAACAGTTTCGGTCAAGAGGTTATTTCCATGAGGCTACACGAATTTCTATTTGGTACGGCGCTTATGTCCATTGCGTTAGTTACAACAATAGCCGCCGCGCCGAGTCTCCTCTGCGACAACTGCAGACCTGATTTTGCAGGCGATGTCCGAAGTGTAGTCGGGGCCAGGACGAGCGAGCCGCTGGCGCCTCCCCTCATTTCTCGGGACAAGGTGTTAGGTTCTGCTTACTACGACACCGTGAGCATTCTGAGGTCCAACAATCCCTGCAGTGATTTCTTTGGCGGGCCGCCTTCGATCGGCATCTTCAACGCCCTCGTCAGCAAGATCCGGAAGGACACCCTTTCGGGCGACGTCGGCATGCGCATGTCGGGCGCTACGATGCACATTCACGATGAGCGGACCAAAAAGAACTACCGCCTTTTTGAAAAGGTGTCCCTAAATTCCCGCGGCCCGTTTTATCGAAGGAAGGCCGGGCTCTGGGAGGCTACTGTGCCCAGGATAGGGACCTTCCAACCAAACACGAGAGAGGCTCGGGTACTACTGCTTCTTCACGAGCTGGGCCATCTGGTGAAGGGATCCGATGGCCAATGGCTTTTGCCAGATGATGGCAACGACGACGGACTGAGCCGGGCCAATTCACAAAAGATCGAAGATGTGTGTAATGAGCAGCTCCACAGCCTGGGAAGGTTAGCACCATGACGGATCTTGGGGAGCATAAAGCTCTTGACCAGAGCCCCATTACGGCTCTCAAGGAACTGACTCTCCGCCTGCTTCGTGAGGTGCAAGCCATTACTGAAGTGCGAACCCTGAGCCTGGAGGGTGGTGTCAACTTTTACAACGAAGTAAGTCGCTTCGAGATTGACCTTATCAAACGAGCGCTGTTGCAGACGGCTGGACATCAGGGCCGCGCGGCGAGACTACTAAACCTGAAAGTCACCACGCTTCATTCCAAGATCAAACACTACAATATCGGGCTGAACGGCTTCGCCAACGGCTACCCGCTCGTGGAGATCGAGATCGACACTCGTCCACACGTTTGAGCCCAGCGGCCGATCGGGTGCACCTGCCAACCGCGTACTTCTCGGTACCTCGCCGGCTTCTATCGCTCTGGCTTGCTTATCCGACCTATTACGAAGCCGGCGCCGAAAATGAGCGTCAGCAGGAAGAAGATGGGAATAAGCATCACAAACGAATCCCACAGTTCACGCATCGTCCACAAATCTCCTTACTGAGGTTTAGTGATTGGGGCTGTGAGATAGGGGCTGACTAACAATCTAGTTCAAACAGGGCTGCAAACACAAGGAAAACCCTAAGTTATACACCCCGGTCGATCTCTTATTTTCCACAACTTCGGCATTTGGTGGATAGTTCAAGTACAGCTGAAACCATGCTAGGCTGTTTCCATCGCTCTGAGGCGTCGGATCGAGGGGTTGTCAGGCATGAGGAAGCTCACGAACGTTACTGCACTTCGTCGTCTCATCAGATTGAGTTCTATACGTCGAGTTCTAACCGCCGCTCTTCTTTGTTGCCTTTCAATTTTCACGTGTGGGAGCGCCCACGGCCAATCTCTTACTTTCGGCGGCGATGCGCAACACACTTCCAGCTATGACGGGCCGGCGCAGAACTTAAATAGGCTGAAGTGGTCGACCACTATTGACCTCAACAATTCAGGGGCCTTCGCCCACTACGGATCGCCTCTCGTTACTGCAAGTAACACCGTGCTGGTTCCTGTGAAGACCGCGACTAACGGCTTTCGAGTGGATGCGTTCAGCGGTGTTACCGCGGTGCCGAAATACTCGGTTGGAACGGACTACACTCTCCCCGCACACAATTGGATTCCGACTTACAACCCTTGCATCGCAACTGGAACATTTGGTACGCGAATGTACTTTGCGGGTGCGGGCGGCACCATTTGGCATATCGACAATGTTGATTCAAACACGCCGGGAGCCCCGGTTCGCGAGGTCTTCTACACTTCTCTAGCAACTTACAACTCGAACGCCGCAGCTTACAACAGCACCATTTTCGTCAATACTCCGATTACTGCTGATTCGGCCGGCAACATTTATTTTGGCTTTCGAGTGCAAGGTAACGCACCGGCCCCACTGAACACATCGCAAAGTGGCTTCGCGCGCATAGATCCCAACGGCAACGGCATTCACGTCCTGGCAGGGTCGGCGGCCAACGACATCCTGATCGACCGGGACAGCCACAACCTCGCGCCTGCTTTGAGCAATGACGAAAGTACGCTATATGTGGCCGTGAAGTCGTCTACAGACGCGAACCATTGTTTCTTGCTGGGGTTGAACTCGACCACTCTAGCTACCCGGCATTCCGTTTTCCTAAGGGATCCGCGCAATGGAAGTGGCGCCCGAATACCGGATGATGGCACTTCTTCTCCAATGGTTGGTCCAGATGGTGACGTCTACTTCGGAGTCATGGTGACCCCCGGCAATGGATCTCGAGGGTTCCTGCTTCACTTCAGCGCCGATCTGTCGACTGAAAAGATTCCTGGAGGATTCGGCTGGGACTATACGGCCGCAGTGATCCCGGCTGGCTCGGTCCCGTCATACACCGGGACTTCGTCTTACCTTCTGTTCTGCAAATACAACGACTACCCATTCGGCGACGGAAGTGGTGTGAATAGAGTAGCGTTGCTTGATCCTAACGACACCCAAATTGATCATCATTCATCGGCACCGGGTCTGGTCGAGATGCGAGAAGTGTTGTCTGTAATCGGTCCAACTCCGGACTCTGATAGTCCAGGTGTACCCAATGCAGTAAGAGAGTGGTGTATCAACGCTCCGGCCGTGAACCCGGCGACGAACAGCGTGTTCTTCGACAGCGAAGATGGTCATCTCTATCGCTGGAATCTAATGACGAACTCTCTGGACCAGGCGGTTGCGCTAAATCAAGGTCTTGGGCAGCCTTACGTTCCAAGTGTCGTGGGACCAGACGGCACCGTATACACGCTCAACGGGGGAAACTTCTTTGCGTTCGGAAATGTTCCGGGTGTTGACGTCACCATCAGATCGAGTTCACCCGACTTGCGCGAAACGGTGGCCGGCAGCGCGATCACATTTACCGCAACGGTCAGCGGCTCACTTCCGGCGCCGACTGGTACAGTAACTTTTGAGGATCGCACCTACAACGGATTCACTTCAGTAACTACAACACTCGCTTCGAGCGTTCCTCTCAACGGTAACGGCCAGGCAGCCATGACTACTTCTTCGCTGGCGGCGGGTGGTTCAAATTTAGGAAATCATTGGACAACTGCGAGATATAACGGCGACTCGAACCATCCTGCTTCGTCAGTGACGATGGTCCAAAAAGTCCACGCGAACGCCTCAACCACCGTTCTTACTTCATCAGTTAATCCTTCATCCTTCGCGCAGGCAGTTTCGTTCACCGCAGTGGTGTCGGCAGTTCCGTCCGGCGCTGGTGTACCAACTGGCATGGTCACCTTCCAGGATGGCACAACTGTAATTGGACAGGTTCCGCTCGACTCCAGCGGAGTCGCTTCGACCACTCGATCGAATCTAAATGGCGGAAACCACACGATCAGGGCGATCTACGTTTCCGACACCCAATTCGCCGCGAGCAGTGGCGATATTGTGCAGGTTGTGCAACCCGCGCCGAATCAAACCATACAGTTCGTGAATGGAAGCTTCAACGGGCCCGAGAGTGTTGGCAGTGTGACGATTGGAGTCTCGAGGTCGGGTGATACATCTGTCGCTGCAAGTATTGACTACACCACCAGTGATACGGCTCTGGCGAACGCCTGCAGCATGAATGGCGTTGCGTCTTCGCGCTGCGACTATCTGGTGACCCTGGGTACACTGCATTTTGCCGCTGGAGAAACTACGAAGACTATCTCGATTCCGATCATTGACGACGTCTACGCCGAAGTTAGCGAGAGTTTCACAATAACTCTGAGTAATGCTATCGGAGCAATACTGAACACGCCCGCCACAGCGACGCTAACCATCGCTGACAACGATGCTGTAAATGGAACCAGTAATCCGATTGATACGGCCGGCTTCTTTGTGCGGCAACACTACGTCGACTTCCTCAATCGAGAACCTGACCCGGATGGTCTGAACTTCTGGACCAACCAGATCACGCAGTGTGGTGTGGACCCCCAGTGCATAGAGATCAAACGCATCAATGTCTCGGCAGCGTTCTTTCTGTCGATTGAATTCCAGGAGACAGGTTACCTTGTTTACCGGATGTACAAGAGCGCGTTTGGTAATCTAACCGGAGCACCGGTGCCGGTGAGATTCAATGAGTTCTTGCGGGCTACGCAACAGATCGGAAAAGGGGTTGGGGTGGGAATAGGAGACTGGCAGTCACAACTGGAATTGAACACGCGTACTTTTGCGATCGAGTATGTTCAGCGTCCGGAGTTTTTGGCAGTCTTCCCTGCCTCGATGACCGCCGATCAGTTTGTCACGCAGCTGAACACAAATGCCGGAGGCGTGCTCTCCGTGACGGAAAAGTCGAATCTGGTGGGCGTGCTGGGTACCACTCCGACAGATATCGGGAAGCGCGCCTGGGTGTTACGCGCTATCGCAGAAGATCCTGATCTCAAAAATGCGGAATTCAACAAAGCGTTTGTATTGATGCAGTACTTTGGCTATCTGCGACGCAATCCCAACGATGAACCAAACGTAGACTTCTTCGGCTACAACTTCTGGCTGGACAAGCTGAACCAGTTCAACGGAAACTTTGTGCAGGCCGACATGGTCAAGGCATTCCTGGTGTCAGGTGAGTTTCGCCAGAGGTTCGGCCCCTAGCGATGCTCCACTTAGGCTTTTGGTTTTGGGTGCTTGGTGGTCGATGGCCTGAGGCCTTTGAACTTGTTGTGACGGCTCAACCACAGAACCGTTTGCAGTAGCCAATGGATCCTAAGCTCAACCAGGCCGCGGCGACTCAAGGCCGGGTCAAGTCGATTGAGCCGCTGGTGCCACAAATGGATCTGTGATTGAGCGTCCTGGAGCTGGTTGAACTTTGAATCCACTGCCGCCTATGGTTCTGTGATTGAGTAGCTGCGGGCTTGGTTGAGCTTGAGTAGCTTCGGGCCTGGTTGAGCTTAAGATCCATTGGCTACGGCAAATGGTTCTGTGGTTGACCGGTGCAGCATGACGCAAGCTTACCCAACGACAAGAGCAACGGAGCAGTTATGACACTATCAGTGAAACTCAATGATGTCATCGAAGCGCTGGAGATGGCGGGCGATGAACACACGCACTATCTTGATAAGCGCACTGGCGAGATTGTCATGATCACCAACGAGGAGATGGAAGCGGCGGAAGAGGATGAACTCATTTCTGAGTATCCGGATTGGCAGCGTGAATCGATCTTGAAAGCACGCGAGTTAATTGACTCAGACGAAAGTTTCATCGCCCTGCCTGATAAGTTTGACATTCATGAGTACAAGATCATGGAAGACTTCTGTTTGGCGTTCGAAGATCGCCGCGTGGGCGAGGACTTGCATCGACTAATCAAAGGAAGCGGGGCCTTCAGACGCTTTAAGGATGCGATCAACTCGAAGGGAGTGGAAGAATCCTGGTATCAGTTCCGGCAGACGGAGTTTGAAAGGATCGCGATGGAGTGGTTGGAGGAAGAAGGGATCCCCTACAGGCGGAAAGATCCACCTGAAGTCTCAGATAGTTGATGATCTCAGCTGCTCGCGGATGTGAACTGACGATGACTGGCGCGGACCACAACAAGATTCTGGCTTTCGGCTTTGCCGCCTTTGCGGCCATCTTTTTCTTTACATTCTTGCTACTAGCACTCGTCAGCGTTGGTGTGTTCGTAGCTCTCGGAATCACTTTTGCCAACGAATCAAGTGATCCTAATCAAGCAGGGATCGGAATTGTCGGCGCAATCTTCACGCTAATCTTTTATGGTGTGCTGGGACTTATTTGTGTTTTACCTCCAGCGCTCGCAAGTTGGAAAATGTTGAAGCGAAAACCAGGTGCGCGGGTGTGGGGAATCATTGCCGCGATCGTGGTGATACCAATCATTCCGCTGGGAACAGCATTGGGCATTTATGCTTTCTGGTTTTTCCTGGCAAGTAAGCTCGCAAGCACGGATGGGTGAGGGATCAGTTTATCGCTCGGGTATTTGACTGTCAGCCGTTGCGCACCATAAGGTCTAAATGTGAGGAATCACGGCCGCTGACACTCTTCTTTCGTAGATACAATTTGGTCCGTGCGGCTCAGGTTAGAACACCGGCCCTGCTTAGGAACACATGAGCCTCAGGAAGCTCAGAAATGAAATCTTCTCTACTGATCTGCTTACTTCTGATTTCAGCACCGTCTATCGCGAACGCTCAGCCGAGCGGCAAGCAACACGCATCGCTGACCCGAGCACAAACGAGAGAGGCAGAACGTCGACTCTCCGAGTTGGGGTACTGGACAGGCGCGGTCGACGGAATATTTGATCCGGCGACGCGGTCGGCGTTGATCGCATTTCAGAAATGGGAAGGGCGTCCTATTACTAGTCAGCTTACAATCGCTGAGCTGGAGGCGATTCGTAACGTTCGGTCACCAAAAGCAAGGGAAGTTGGCTATGCCCATGTTGAAGTGGATCTGGATCGTCAGGTGCTGCTAGTGGTCAACGACGAAAGTGGCGTCAGAGTTCTTCCGGTCTCGACGGGCAGCGGCAAGCCGTTTATGGACGATGGGCAGATGAGCATAGCCTACACACCCCGTGGCAGGTTCCTTGTTTATGACAAAACTCCCGGTTGGGAAAAGCCACCGTTTCAATCGATGTATTACCCCAGTTACATCAGCGGGGGCGTGGCGATTCACGGATACCGAAGCGTCCCAACGGAGCCGGCAAGTCATGGTTGTATTCGGATACCACTTTTTGCAGCTCGTGAGTTGAGCCAGCTAATGGAGTTGGGAACAATTGTGCTGGTGTACGATCAGGTCTCGTTCGTCTCGGGGAAGTCCTGGGCTGAGAATCCCACGCTCAGACAAGCCGCGCTAATAAATAGTCAATCCGCTGACTACACGTATGGTCCGGAGGGAACTAAACCCAGGCCGAGGGCTTTCTGATCAAAAAAAGGTCTTTGGTCTTTGGTCTTTGTTCGCTCCCGTGAGTTGAACCCAACCAGTGAACGATCCGAGTTTGTTAATCCAAGATCGGGTTTCAGATCTCGAGTTCGAAAATCTCAGATCTCAGAATTTCAAAATGAAGAAGCCCGCTTGAATTGAATCAAGCGGGCTTTCTTAAATAATCCCGGCGACTTCCTACTCTCCCACGCAGTTACCCGCGCAGTACCATCGGCTCCAGCAGGCTTAACTTCCGTGTTCGGGATGGGAACGGGTGTGACCCTGCCGACAAAATCACCGGAAAAGC
>JAMQPI010000261.1 GCA_023717565.1 Pyrinomonadaceae bacterium
TCCATAGTCTTTATGCCTGCGGCTGCTGCGGGACTGTCCGGAAAAACTCTAAACACGGCTAAGGCCCGCTCGGGAGGCGTGCCCGGGGTGCCTTGTGAGGTAGAAAGCTGCGAAGGTCTGGCAAGCATCGCGGAGCAACCAGACAGACACGTCACTGCGAGGAAGCAAGTAATCAGAAACATCTTGGCCATGATAAAACCTCGATTGCTGCCAATAGCGGTCCACTATTTCGGTTATTAAGTGAGTGAGGTTTTGGGCAAGCGCGCCGCGCTGAATTTTGGCGCTGGCGATCTCAATCTAAGCCTCGTAGCGAGGGAAGTCAATGGGTATTTCTAGCCCAACTCAGTTGCTGCAGTTTGATCTGCGTAATCAGCGTAATCTGTGGATCCAACATTTCCGCGGCAGTAGGGTTTCCTCATCCAACCGGCTGTTGTTATCATGAATCGCTAACCCGAAAAACCGGCACTGAGAGTATCGAAAACAACCCTAATGACTAAGACAAGAATGGAAACATTCAGCGATGGGGTGATCGCGATCATCATCACCATCATGGTGCTTGAACTACGAGCACCGCACGACTCCAACCCTGCGGCGCTCATGCCGCTGATTCCGGTGTTCTTAAGCTACGTACTAAGTTTCATATATCTCGGCATCTACTGGAACAACCATCACCACTTGCTCCACGCCGTCGAACACGTTGGCGGTGGTGTGCTGTGGGCCAATCTAAACCTATTGTTCTGGCTGTCATTGATCCCTTTTGCCACTGCCTGGATGGGCGAGAATCATTTTGCTCCCTGGACGCTGGCCTTCTATGGAATTGTCCTGTTGTTTGCCGGCATCGCTTACACCATTTTGGTGCTGGCTCTTATTTCCCTGCACGGTAGGGATTCGGTGTTGGCGACTGCGATGGGCAAAGACTTCAAAGGCAAGATATCAATTGTCATTTATTTGGTGGCCATACCCCTGGCACTGTTGAAGTGGTGGCTGTCTGGCGCTTTGTACATTCTGGTGGCAATCATGTGGCTCATTCCTGATCGTCGCATCGAAAAGACTCTCACGCATTCATGATCCTCCAGCAGAACATCACCCAGGCGTTCCAATCGCCAATCGTGCGCGGACTGCTGCTCCTGATCGCGATTGGATTGCTCTACGTGTTATGGCGGGAAGTGCGCAAGATCCCGGCAAACTTGTTCACCCTCATGGCCACTGCCTTCGTGGACATGTTGGGCCTGTTGATGATCATTCCGCTCCTGCCGTTTTACGTAAAGACGCTCGGCGGCTCGGGTGTAAAGATCATGGGGATACACTTTGGGATCGGGATCATCTCGGGATTCATCATTGCCGCCTTCACCTTCGCACAACTGCTGAGCGCGCCCATGTGGGGACGTTTTTCCGATCGCGTAGGCCGCCGACCTATCCTACTCATCGCGCTCGGCGCGTCCGCAGTCGCTTATCTGATTTTCGGCTTTGCACACTCGCTCATACTCTTGTTTCTCTCCCGGATCGTGCAGGGGGCCGGCGGTGGGACCGTAGGTGTAATTCAGGCGTACGTGGCCGACTCGACTGCGCCGCAGGACCGCGCCCGTGCTCTCGGGTGGCTCTCGGCTACCACCAACCTCGGCGTGACGTTGGGACCGGTGCTCGGATCATTTGCCATCACCTTGGGCAAGTACGACCTTTTGCCCGGACCATCGACTCTGCACATGGGCCACGCCGCGCCGGGGATCATCGCGGCGGCGCTCTGTCTCCTAAACATGGCCTTCGTAGCGCGCTACCTGAACGAGTCGCGTGAATTGACTGAGCACGCCACGGGGGACGTGCGTCGCACATCGCGTGAGGCTACCTGGCACGTGGTTTCGCATTCGAGTGAGCCTTCGTCGCGTCTGATTTGGATCTACGCTATCTCCATGGGCGCGTATCAGGGTAGTTTTTCGGTGCTGGCGCTATTTCTGAACGCGCGCTTTCAGGTCACGGAACAGACGATCGGTTATTTCTTCATGTACGTTGGCTCCATCTCCGTCTTCGCCCGGGTGCTGTTGCTCGGACGCATGGTCGATTGGTTGGGAGAAGCGAAGCTCTCGCGCCTGGGGCTCGTGCTCTTGGCCGCCGGTGTTCTGGGAATGCCGTTGTCGCGAAACCTGGCCACGCTTGCGGTCGCGTCGGCGCTGATCCCGTTAGGCACAGCGTTCACCTTTCCCTGCGTGACGGCCCTGCTGTCGCGCGTCATCGCCGCCAGAGAACGCGGCCTCTACATGGGAGTGCAACAGACCTATGGGGGCGTCGCTCGGGTCGTCGCCCCGCTATTTTTCGGATGGGCGTTCGATTCGCTGGGCGTGTCGTCCCCTTACTTCTTCGCGTCCGCGATCATCCTGGCTACAGTCTTGCTTGGGCTCGGGCTGGATCAGTATGCGAAGCAAGAGTTACCTGCACCGCAGCAGGCACCTGTACCGGGAGACTAGTCGCATATGCAACTGCTTCGACACGTGCACCATGTTTCGTGAAGAGATAAAAGTCATTCCACTCGCGGAATCGCAAATCGAAGCGGCGGGAGCGGCGATGGCTCGCGCATTCTTCGACGACGCCATCATGGCCTACATGATTCCGGACGAAGAAGAGCGGCGCCGGCTCGCACCGTGGCACTTCAGTGCGTTCATTCGCTATGGTTATCTTTTTGGTGAGGTCTACACGACGAGCGGCAATCCGGATGGAACAGCGGTTTGGTTCCGGCCGGGAGAATCCGAATTGACCACTGAGCGCATCCATCGGTCGGGGCTCGATCGAGCTTCGGAAGTTCTAGGAGCCGCCCCGTGGGCGCGCTTCAATACCGTGTGCGACTACGTCGAAAGACTGCATCCCAAGGAAGTGCCCGAGCCTCATTGGTATTTGCCTTTGTTGGGAGTCGCCCCAGGGCTCCAGGGCCAGGGTGCCGGCAGCGCTTTGCTGAGACCTATCCTCGATCGCGCAGACAAAGCAGGCTTGCCTGCCTTTCTCTGGACGGCCAAGGCGCGGAATGTTCCCTTTTATCAGCGGCACGGCTTTGAAGTGTTGACCCACGGATTTGAACCTACCAGCTCGATACCATTCTGGACGATGAGGCGCCGAGGAGATGGGAACTGCGAAGACCGCTTAACGGGCTGAGTGGTTGACCTTTCGTTGCCGAGATGTAACCAAATTAGGACAAACGACAAAAGTACTTGCTCGACACGTATCAGAAGTATATGGTGTAAGTGCTTCTGGCCCCTCCTCTCATAATACGAAACTGGTAAAACTAACTTCGGCTGATCCTATTCATCGGAGAAAGAATCGGCTAGCCCACTCGGACCTTTCCAGCAGGTGCTATATGAAAAAACTTGTACGCTTCGCTCTAGTCGTCACACTGTTGGTTGCTTACTTCCCTTCAGCGCGGTCTTCAGCGGCACCTACGCTGCCGAATGTAACTGGAGAAGCCTGGCTGAATGGCGCGGCGGGCTACGCTCGCGCAGTTGAGTTGCAGAAGCAGCTAAACGTTCCCCTCGTGGTTTATTTCTACACCGACTGGTGCCCATATTGCCGCACTCTCGACAACAAATATCTTCCCTCAGCGCCAGTTCAGGACTACCTGCGAGGCGTGGTGAAGGTACGAATCAACCCTGAACATGGGCAGGCAGAGCGCGCGCTGTCGAACCGCTTCGGCGTCAACGGTTATCCGTCGTTTTTTGTGATGCGTCACTCGGCGACTAGGCCAGTCAATGTCCATCCTTTCCGGAAGGTTGGCAATTTGACGCCAACGGAGTTTGCCAACGCCTGTCGAGCAGTCGGTCCAATTGCACGAAATTCTATGGCGAGTCGGAGTTCCGGAATTAGCGGCAAGTTTCGCGAGAGATCGGAAGTGGTGACAAAAGTGGCGACCACTAAAGGCGGTGGACAGATTGTAACGGTTGTGCCTATCGCTCCCCCGCCGAAGGCAAGAGACAGAAAGCAGTAGACAAACGGCAGGAGGCAATCGGCGAATCCACCAAAGGGCAGCAAGCAAAAAAGGGCACGGGCGGAAAGAGTCTTCGCCGTGCCCTTTGGTTTTGAGCCGCCGACTGCCGACTGCTACTGCAGTGACACATCGTCCACGCGGAATGCCGTAGGCAGCGTGATGTCGTTGGTGGCCCGGAACTGTATCCGCACTGTCTGCCCGGCGAAGGCGCTGAGGTTGAACGGTCCTCTCAACACGTAGACCCCCGCCGTGCCTTTGTTTTGGTTACTGAACGTCGCCAACGTGGCCAGCAGCGTCCCCGTCGTATTGCTCCGCACTTCAATGAAGAGCCTGTCAAACACTGCTGCCCCCGTCGCCTCGCTTGAGGTTACATTCAACCAGAAGCTGAGATTCGCACATCCGCTCGGGATATTTACTGATTGAAAAATCGAGCCGTTCGAGCTGTTCCCTGGATTGATGAGCGCGTAACCGGTGCCGCTATGAGGGAACGCACCGGTGCTGCGGACAACCTGTCCACTTGGAACCCACGACGGTGCAAAAGCAGTCTCAAAGCCTGGGTTGACTATCCTGTTGGTGCAGCCGCCACCAGTGCCTGCCTGTGTCACCGTAAAGATGAGGCCCGCAATGGTCATCGTGCCGGTGCGCGATGTCGTTGCAGTGTTGCCGGCGACGGAATAGTTAACCGTCCCGTTGCCGCTGCCACTGCTGCCTGACGTGATCGTGATAAACGCGTTGTTACTAACTGCGGTCCAGGAGCAACCCGTACCTGCAGTCACTGTCACACTTCCCGTACCGCCGGCTGCCGCAAAGGGGGCGCTGGTCGGATTGATAGAGAAGGTACAAGTGCCGCTGCAATCATTGGGAACGTCCGTAGCCGCGGTGTGGGTTGTGCCGTCGTTGCCGACCGCTGAAAAACCCATTCCGTGACGCGCGAAGACGGTCCAGATGGCGCAACGGTTGGCCCCAGCGTTCTCGTTCTGGTCAGCCTGCAGGATGCCATCACGTGCGTTGAGAAACGACGGACGATTCGGCGTGAACTTCATGCCATTGAGCACTATGCGATCGCTGATTGCTGCGCCGAGCTGAGTGCGCAGATCCCAAAGCGTCGCCGCCCAAACTTCGCCGTCATTGTGGACCTCGAACCCACCCGCGCCGACGTCCGCGTAAGAGTTGTGTACGGCTGCGGCTGGAACCGTGTAGGCCGCGCGGCGAATGCCGGCGGTGTTGTTGACGACATACTCACCTACGGCGCCGTCGCCATTGAGGGTGATGGCCCAGTAGTCAGACCAGCCTTCGCCCATCGCCCCCGACTGCGTCCCGCTCAGCGCAGTGCTGCCGTTGCCAATGATGCGGTTAGAGATGCCGTGTCCGTATTCGTGGAATACCACGTCGGCATCCACCGAACTGTCCCGGTCCGGATTGGGTGCAGTGAACAAGAACTGCTGCATGCGTGGCCGCGAACCGTCAGGCGGCGTCGCGAAGTTAGCATTGTTCGTTCCAGATCCATCCTGCGCTTCGGCCCTCACGGAATCGTTGCCGTTGCCACCGCGGCCGAAATTGTCGACCTGGAAGTTGCGCCACGTCTCAGTAAAGCCAAGGCCATACGAGAAGTCGTGCATGATGTTGTTGAAGTAAAAAAGATTCGTCACCACCGCGGCCTGTTGCGTGCGCGGGTCAACCGCGGTCGAGAAGGGGAAAGTAAAATCCTGGGTGGCCGACGATGCATGACCGGTGGAGAGGCCCGCTCCGTTGTTGTTATCGGGAGCGTTGTTGGCATCTGTGTCGAGGTAAGCCTCAACATTATTGCCTGTGGTCACGGTCGATGTACCCATCCAGCCGGCAGCAGTATTGATGGTCGTGTTGCCAACGAAGGAAACCAGCTGGCGCGCAGTCGCCGGCGATTCGGTGTAGACCGTGCCTTGCGCGTCAAAGACGTAAAGGTTATGACGCAGGAGCAATTCGCCGGTGTTTGCGTCAACCAGCATCTCGTACCACTCGTCAGGTCCAACTTCAGCAAAGACGTGCCATGCCAGGCGTGTTTTATCACCGACCCGCACGACGTTTTGTTCCGACAGGATTTCTTCGAGATTCACGTCCAACGGGTTACCAAATCGCGACATTTCGCTTTTGGAGGTTCGGGCGGAAGTCTCAGCAAACTGCGGCGCGACGTCTCTGCCGGCGTACTCAAAGGCCTTGGCAATGGCCTGGGCCTCGGTCAGGGTGGACTTCAGCCTCACCTGCGTATCGCCGACGAGAAACCCTTCGCGGACGGAAAGGATTTCACCATTCTTGTTTACGACTACCTGAACTTGTCCCTCAAAAACTTTAATCCCTCCGACTGTCTGAGCGTACTCCAGGAATACTGTCCCATGGTCGTTGGCTTCTTTAGTAAGTTTCAGGTTGGCGACGTCAGCCGCGGACAATGCGAAAAGCGAGTTATGCCGGCTTAGGAAATTGCGGGCGATATTGTCGGCGGTATCGGATTGCGGCTCTGAAAGCGTCGCTCCGTCGATGAAGAAGTTTTTCAGCGCCCCGGCTTCGTTGACCACCGCGCGCAGGTTTTCTACTGCTTCGGATTTGGAATTCGAACGGAATTGGTCAACAGCGGAAACTCGGGCACGAGTCGCGGGGTTCTGCGTTGCACTCTGTTTGCCTGCTGGAGACGTGAGATCATAATCAAGAAACTCGCCTTTCTCGGCGAGGCGGATGTCAAAGTTGGGTAGGGCTCGTGACTGTAGTGGTGCGCTCCTGGCGCCCGTTAGCCGCAGACTGCGTGCAGCATCGGACTTGCGTGACGGAAACATTGAGGCGGCTGCGAGTGCAACGCCCAGTAATACTAAGACCAAAAGCTTACGATTCATTGGTGCCTCCATTGAGTTTGGTTGAGGTAAGGCAACAGCTCTCCCGATAGCTGTACAAGATGGAAACGTCGTTCGCCAAAATCTGCAACCACCTTATGGTTTTGTTCAGGTGAGAAATGCCCTAGTGCTTTGCCGAGAACCATTGCGCAGCTGGAGATGCTACCCGCACGAGTGTGTGATGATCTTCAGCTGCGCATTGGTCCACATCTACCGAAACCTTTGTCACTCGACTTGGTTTGTAGAAATACCGTTGGGCGACCTTGTTATAACTGGCGGCGGAACACTTGCCGCTGGGAGGGAAGGCACAAAGTAACAGATTCCACGCCGCGCGTAAATACTGGATGGACGCTTTGGATGGACGCCGAAGAACGCAGCTTGTTGCTTAGAGTCCGGGAGTTCAGAGTCCGACCTTTAGGTTGTTGCATTCGGTGCGGACAAGCTTGAATTCTAAACTGCAATCACCTGCGCTCATCGAGCATGGGCTTCAGATATTTATAGACAGTCTCGGCAACGACCTTCGAACCCTCGGCGTTGGGATGAATGCCATCCGGCTGATTCAACGACTCGACCCCGCCAACCCCCTCAAGGAAGAACGGTATCAACTTCACTTGTTTTTCGCGCGCGAGGTCGGTAAACATTTTCCGAATCTGTTCTTCGTATTCTCGCCCTGCGCTCGTCGGCGCCAGCATACCGGCCAGCAGAACCTTCGCGTTTTTCGACTGAACCCTGTCGATAATCTGAGCGAGGTTCTTTTCCGTTTCGGCTATGGGCTGGCCGCGCAGGAAGTCGTTGGCGCCCAACTCGAGAATCAAGAAACGGACGTCACCGTCCAGCGCCCAGTCGATTCTGCGTACGCCGCCGGCACTCGTATCGCCTGAAACTCCAGAGTTGACCACCTCGTAGTCATAACCGTCTTGTCTTAATCGTTGCTGCAAGAGTGCGGGGAAGGTCTCCTGCGCGGAAAGACCAAGCCCGGCCGTCAGACTGTCGCCGAATGCCACAATCTTGGGTAAACTCCTTACGGATTGCACCCCTGCCGGCGGCGATTGCGCCGATTCCGGAGCAGGGGCGCTTTGTTTTGTGCATCCAAACAGGCAGAAA
>JAMQPI010000265.1 GCA_023717565.1 Pyrinomonadaceae bacterium
TCCGGGGGTAGTAGTCGCTAACGGGGACACTCTGCGCAGGAGTCAAAGCGGAGCGAGCTGGGTTTTCTCCCATGCCTTGGGAGTAGAATGCGCCGGGGACGGTCGACTGCAACGGTGCTTGGATTGTTTCTTTGACAAACAGAAACGCATAGAGAAATCGTATTAAGCCTACCAGGCCCAAAACGAAGAATACCAGTGACCCAACCTTGGCAATGGACTCAAACTGGCCGCCGACGTTCCACATCAGACTCAAAGCCAGACCTATTGCCCAAGCCAGAACGGTAAGGACAACGCTCTCTTTGATCATGCAGCGGCGCTGTTTAGGTGTCTGAGTTGAATGGGTTGCAGGTTTCGGAATGATTCCCGGGCTTTCCAGCAGCATTGCGACCCCGGTCAACGCAAAACCACAACGCGAGCAAAAACGCATCTCTTCCAAACCCTGTTCGTGACTGCATCGTGGGCAATACATAAGCTCTCCAGACCTAACGGGGCGCGGCTTCCGGGATGTTTTACGACGGGGCGACTGACAAGGTTCGCCAGTTTAGAGTTCAGCAAGCTCTACCATCTCCGCAATGCAGGGCCGCAACCTGAAGGTTGAACTCTGAACTTCAAACTCATTATGAACCAGAATCGTTGGGATGCTAAGAGGCAACTGATGTGGCTCGCGGGGGGGCTTACTCTCGGCACGCTAGTCGCTTTCCAGGATGCTCACGACGAGGACGGCACATTTGTTCCCCGCTTCTTCGTCTTCATGGAAAGCCTGGTCCTGATCATCATCGGCGTCCTGTTCTACCTCTACTCACGCAAGAAGGGTAAGTAAGGAGAGGGGGGGACGGGGAGACACGGGGAAGCGGAGAAAGGGCGACACGGAGACGGGCGTTAGGTGCTCTTGCGATTCCCCGTCTCCCCGTCTCCCCGTCTCCCCGTCTCCCCATCTCCCCGTCTCCCCATCTCCGCGTCTCCCCATCTCCCCATCTCCCTAGTTAGGCGGCTGCATTGACTTGGATCGGATCGTGATCCCCTGATCGCCCACCACCAGCAAGCGACGGGCTTCGCCATAAGGCACACTCGAAGGGACGTATGAAAGCACGTACCGGTTCTTTCTCAGTTCATCACAAACGCTCTTAGCCGCTTCGACGGTCTCATCGATAGAAAAGACCAGTCCTCCGGTTCCTTCAACCAGTTTCTCAATGACTTGCCTTGGCTTGGGCACATCGCGCCGAATAGCACCCCGCGTCCGGTCAGTGATTTGGACCATGTAGACCACGATGTCATTCGCTTGCAGTTCTGAGAGTGCCTTCTCAAACGTAGTCTTGCTGCCACGATCGAGTCCATCGCTGATAACTACGATCGCGCGCTTTTGACCGGCAAGCGGACTCAAGGCCTGGTCGACGACTGCACTCAGGGCGTCGAAGAGGTGCGGCTGGCCTTTCTTCCGGAAACCCTTTAGCGACGTCTCGATGGACTTCGCGTTATCCGTCCAGTCAGCGACAATCTCGGCTTCCTCATCGTAACCGACGATCAGCAATTGGTCGCCTTCGTAGATCTCGTAAGCAAATTCGCGCGCGGCCTTTTCGAGCTTATCGACGGCCGCGCGCAGGGTCAGAGAGTTGTCCACCAACAAAACTATCCGAGCCGGAGAGGGATCCGGAGTGAAGTTCTTGATGGTCTGTTCGACACCGTTATCATAAACGGAGAGTTGCTTGCTCGTTATGTTCCCCGCCGACTTATCGTCGCGCTTAACCACCACGCTCACGAGCACGCCACTCTGAGTAGATGTGTTCTGCCTCCGACCTGCCTGCCCGACTACTAGACCACATACTGCCGCCAAGAGCAGCAGAAGCCGCAGAGGTCGTAGGACGTTACGGCCGTTCCTGGGCCGAGTTGTTGCGGTTCCGCCTCGAAGTGACCGGTACATCAGTTCACACTAAGACGCTTCAATCACTACTGGAGACTTTTGTTGATGAAGCTTTTTCGGAAGTCTTTTTTGACGGGGAGGTGTCTTTTGATTTTTTGTCGGGCTTCTTTGAGTCTTTCTTGTCGCCGTCGCTGGCCTTGTCGCTGGCGCTGGCAGCCTCAGATTCGGCCTTCTCGGCGGCCTTCTTGCCGTTGCCGGCATAATCGGTCACATACCAGCCCGATCCTTTGAATTGTATCGCCGAGGCTGAAACTAGTTTTTCTAAACGTCCCCCACACTTGTCACACTTAGTGGGCGACTTGTCACTCATCTTCTGAAAGACTTCGGTATGCGCCTTACATTTCTGGCACTCGAACTCATATATGGGCATAGGTTGCTAATACTCCGGCGGGCGAATGGATCGCCGTGCCGAATTATACGGGCGGTCCCACAGCCTTGCAACGTGAGGTTGTTTGGGCCTGTACTTTTCACGCGAGGAAGCAACCATTTTCCTGTGACATTTCTCATTTTTCATTTCGGATTCGCGAATTGTTGATCTGGTTCGAGTCGTTCAAGTCGTTCGGGTCGTTCGAGTCGTTCGGGTCGTTCGAGTCGTTCGGGTGGTTTGTTGATCGGTCCTCATCTCTCGGCCAAGCAAACGTCACGAAGTAATACGAACTACCCCCGAAAAGAGCTTCAGAAAATGACCAATGAAAAATGTCAAATGAGAAATGACAGATGCCTGCTCCTACCGCCCTGCCGTCTGCTCCTGCCTCCTGCCTCCTGCCTCCCCCCTACCTGTGATAAGCTTTACCCCTCTTAAAAAGCTTCTTTTCAGCACGCCTGTGCACAAATAATTCCTGAGCCACTGGAGAGGTCCTGTCATGGCAATCAGTCAAGATTTGTTAGAAATACTCGCCTGTCCTGCATGCAAGGCGAAGGTGGAATTGAAACCGGATGGCAGCGCTCTCAAGTGCGTCGAATGTAAACGAGTCTATCCCATCCGCGACGACATTCCGGTCATGCTCATCGACGAAGCCACCATAGAAGATGAACAGCCTCAGTCGAAATGAAGAGTCTGCGCGAAATAGTCGAAGTCTCTCCGCAGCTGCGCGCCGTGGCGATGCACACCTTGCGCAGTGAGGAATCAGCTCAGCCGCTCGGGCTCCCGCTTTGGGACTGGAAGAGCGTGGACCGCCTTTTAGTGGTGCGACTTCGCTCAATCGGCGACACCGTCTTGACCACGCCGTCTCTCTACGCGCTAAAACGGTTTCTGCCGCATGCCCGGATCGACATTCTCCTCGAGGACTGGGTCGCTCCGGTACTCGAAGGGTTTGAGTACGTTGATAACATCATCACGCTGAAACGCGGCAGCACTGCCGCGCGAGCCGGAGCCGCTCGGCAAATTCGTGCGACACGCTATGACGTCGTTTACAATCTCCACGGTGGCACCACGGCTACGTTGCTCACTCGGGCCTCTGGCGCCAAACATCGGGTGGGCTATTCAAGCTATCAATACGGGCGCTTGCACAATCATCTTGCGCCCTCGTCGTCATTACTGTGGGAACGAGATAAGACACACTCGGTAGAGCAACAACTGGCGCTGCTCGGTTGGACGGGCGTGCCGGTAACGGATCGGCCAGCGACACGATTGGCGATCACAAACCAGGCTGCGACAAGTATTACCGCCCGGCTGCACGCTTCCGGCTTAGACGAAACAGTAACGCCCCTGGCTGTAATTCATCCGGCGGCCGCATTTGATACCAAACAATGGGCGACTGAGAGATTTGCGCAAGTAGCGGAGAGCCTGGCAGCTCGCGGGTTGGCTACCGTTGTGATCACAGCTCCAACCGAAGCCCTTGTTGCCGATAGGTTGAAGCAGCTCACGACGGCGCCGGTCGTGGCGTTTACCGATCTCTCTTTGCCCGAGGTCACTGCTCTCCTCGCTCGGGCGCGACTCTTTGTGGGTAACGATAGCGGCATCGCGCACATGGCCGCGGCGGTTGGTGCCCCGTCGGTTGTCATCTTCGGCTCTTCCAACACCGCACACTGGCGGCCCTGGGCCACGACTCCCGCCGAGGTCGTTATCGAGGAGATGGATTGTCAGCCGTGCCATGGCTACTTCTGTGAGAAGTTTGATCAGCCGGAGTGCATTAAACGAGTTCCGGTGGAGCGAGTGCTTGGCTCTATTGATCGCGTACTGAGAGAAACGGAATAGCGAATTGTCGCCAGCGTCCGGAACCAGCGTGAAACTTTCCAGACACGATGTCACCGAAATCTTGGGCTCGATGCGCGATCGAAAGATCGTCGTTCTCGGCGACCTGATGTTAGACGAGTTTGTATGGGGTGAGGTGACGCGCATCTCTCCGGAAGCCCCTGTCCCAGTGGTGGACATTCGCCGCGAATCCGTTCATCTCGGCGGTGCGGCAAATGTACTGGCGAATCTGGTAGCCCTGGGTGCCCAGGCCTGCGTGGTGGGTGTGGTCGGGAAAGATGCGGCCGGGGAACGTTTGCGAGCGAGCTTGCGCGACGCTAGTCCGTTGCAAACAGACGAGCGCATCGTAATTGACGAAAGCAGACCCTCGACCGTCAAGACTCGCATCATTGCGCACAGCCAGTTGGTTGTTCGGGCCGATCGAGAGTTGCGCACTCATGTTAATGGGCAGACTGAGGATCGGATTATCAGCATCTTAAAGGACGCCATGGCCGATGCGGATGCATTTGTGGTGTCGGATTACGACAAAGGAGTGGTGACTCCGCGCATTCTCGCCGAGGTGTTGCCGCTGGCTTATAACCGGATACCGGTGCTGATTGATCCGAAGATTCGCAATCTCGCATCGTACCGTCCGGCCACGTTGGTGACGCCAAATCACCACGAGGCTTTGCGGATGACTAATCTGGAGGAGGACTCGGATGCGGGTTTGCATCGAGCGGCTCAGCTCCTGCGAGAAAAACTGAACTGTGATGCAGTGCTAATCACTCGTGGGCCGGGCGGCATGATCCTGGTTGAAGGTGACGGCCAACCCGTTTATGTCGAAACTGCGGCGCGGGAGGTCTATGATGTCACCGGCGCCGGAGACACCGTCATCGCGACGCTGGCCGCCGCCATGGCAACCGGAGCATCAATGCTCGCAGCTGCCAACCTCGCAAATCACGCTGCCGGCATCGTCGTCGGGAAGGTAGGAACCGC
>JAMQPI010000271.1 GCA_023717565.1 Pyrinomonadaceae bacterium
CTGTGCTTTGCTGCCTGACGCAACCTGATTGAGCAAAGTTACCTCCCGCTAGTCCTCCTTGCCTTTGCGACATCGCGAAGGCCGCACGCACATTCTCCGGGTTTGAGCGGTTGGTGATAAACGCTAACGCTTCCGGCAGTACTACGAAACTCTGCGCCGTGGGTACATAGGCCGTAGCGGCATCGGTCTTTTGATAGCCGCCGAAGAACCAGAACTTGTCCTTGATGATGGGCCCGCCGAGGGTAAAGCCACCTTCTATGCGACGCGCCTTTTGTCTGTCGATGCCGTCGCGATTAAAGAAAAAGTCGTTAGCGTTGAACTTTTCGTTTTGGGCATAAAGATACGCACTGCCATTGAAGGCATTGGTGCCGCTCTTAGTCACCACCTGAATGCTTCCACCACCGTTCCTTCCCAGAGACGCATCGTAGAGGCTCGAAAGCAACCTAACTTCTTGAACAGTCTCAGGGGCGGGTGAGATGCTCTCGGTGAGACTACCTGTACCAGAGAAGTTGGTCGCGTCGATTCCGTTGAACTGTGTGCCCTGGCTGGTGGTGCGTGAACCGTTAATCGAGATCTCCGGGTTGCCATTTCCGTTCGTGAGAGGATCCGCGATATCACCACTCACACCGGTGTCAGTCTGTAATCGTCCAAAAGGTGTGCGATTTACCAGGGGAGCCTGTTCGAGAGCTCGACCGGAAATGCTAGTGCCCGTAGTTGGCGAATTTCCATTAATTGCCAGCTCTCCCTGGGGCACATCAACTTGAACCATGACTTCAGATCCAGCAACACCCAGTACCAGGTTTGCTTCAGTTGTCTCGCTCGTTACCACGGTGACGTTTTGCCTCGCCAGCTGAAAGTTCGGGGCCTCCGCCGTCACGTGATAATTGCCGAGCGGAAGCACCGCAAAGGTCCATCGACCTTCCTCATTCGTCATGGTGCTTCGCTTGGCGTTTGTCCCCAAATTTGTGACAGTAACGGTCGCGCCTGGCACTGCGGCACCATTTTGATCTGTAACTGTTCCGGTCAGGCCGCCGTTGTCGGTTTGTTGAGCAGAAACCGGAGGCGTCAAACAGAAAACGATGCAAAGAGAAATTATCGGAATTACAAGTGCATCTTTGGGCCACTTCCAGGTTTTTTTCATGATGACCTTACGGGTTATTTTGCTGCGTGATGAACCTACCAGCGGCATATTGATTTCATGTAAGCGGCAGATTGATTTCTTGTTAATTGGTGGAGTGGGCGAGAAGGAGATTGGGGTTGGTGCTACATCGTCTTAATTCGATCTTGACCTCGCCATAAAAAACGTACCAGCAGCAGAACACAGATCTGAGTTCTACTGCTGGTCCCATTTAGTCCTTATCTTTTAACCAGTGGTCAAAAGAGAACCATCGTCCTCTTAACGTAGCCCATTCCCGTTATTAGGAATGTCAAAGCCTTCCAAGTCTCCGCAGAATTGACCTGGGAAAGCGATTGGTCGCAAACAGCCAGGCGTTGCCAGCGTGTTCGAACCTGCCGGGTTACCTAGCGGAAAAGCAGGTGCGATTACTGCGCCACCCGGGCTGCTATCGGTTGTGTAAACCCGGCCATCTTCGAGCAAGAGATAGAGAACGAGGCCGTTGTTTGCCAAACCGGTGTCGCGGTTCACGTCGGTTCTCAACAGGTGCTTAACAAAAGTTGCTCGACCGATATTTGGACCAGATAAGAAGACGCGATACAAGCCGGCATTATCGTTGGCGCCGCTGACGTCGTTAGGGTCTTGAACCGCGGCGTTTGAGAAGCGGGCCTCACTGGCAAACGCGCGTCCGTCAGGGAGAATGGCAAGACCATCAAAGTAAGGATTTTGGTCACCGCCACTGCCTGCGGTTAGAGTGATACCGGCAGCCGGTCCGATTTGCGTTGCCAAACCAGTAGTCGGGCTAACGCGGTATAACCTGCTGCGCGGCGCGGTGTTCGGCAGGAGATCATCCGATGCGATGTAATAGAGAAAACCATCCAGTGGATTGTAGGCACCCGCACCTTCAGTAAAGCCTGCCGGGATGCACATCTCGCCGATCTGCGGACCGATCGCGCTCGGAATACCGTTCGCTAACGGGTAAGTTCCGTTGGCGCGAAAGGCACGTACATCTGCTGATAGTCCAGTAATCGGGTCAGACCCGCTGTTGCATAGTTCCGTGTCGAATTCGGTCATGCCGAACATGACACCGCCGGTACCTCCCAAGCCTTCGTATTCCCGACGAATTTGTGACCCGCCAACAACCAGATTGGCAATCAAAGTGCCCTGGCCGGTCGCAAGATCAAATTGATAGTACTGTTGATCCAAACCCGTGACGTCACGGTTGTTGTCTGTAATTGAGTAGCCGATTTGTGCCGATGCGGCGAACGGCAACGAGAGAATCGCGATTGCGCAAAATAATGCAAGTGATGCTCTGAACGTGCTTTTCATCTTTCTTCTCCTATTCTTTCTTTGTCTTGAGATTGTCTGCTCGTGATTGAAATTCTTCCTCGCGCTTTCGGCTGCCTGGGTGACGTGTCCTTTCTGGGGACACGTCACTCCTGTCCCGATAGCCAATTACGTCACGCTATGGACTATTCGGCGCACCCGGTGTTAATGCACCACCTGGCGGGAAGTTCGCACTCTGCGGCGGCACGTATGCGGTCGCTGAATCGGGCGACGATGCTAGCTCGCCCCAGTAGAACGCCCCGCTCGCGAACGGTGTGGTATTGAGCAGGAAGCGTGTCACCGCATCCGGTTGGTCGAGTCCAGGATTGCTGATGTTCACCACCCCGACTTCTGCGCCGTAGACGAACTCCTCCTCAGGGTTGACCAACAACGCGAAGCCGTCGATGACAGTGATGCCGAAGCCAGGGTCAAACAACCCGTCGTCATCGATGTCCAGATCCTGCCCGGAGAACAATGTTGCTGTGCTCTGGACAATCAAGTAGGTCTCCGATCCCTGCCCGATGAAGTTCGGGGAAGTGAAGGTGACCAGAGTTGTGTCTGCCGGAAAGGCTCGGCCCACGCACGGTCCACTAAAGTTATTGAGTAGCGTGATAGTGCCGTTAGCGCCTACCAATTGTCCGCCGATGTTGACGGCCTGATTCGCAAACCCGAAGTTCCCGATGTCACTGTTGACCGACAGGAAGTAGGTGTTTGCGGGAACCAGCCCGCCCGGGTTCAGGCCCCGAACTTCCGTGTATTGGCACGCGTCGCTAGTCGTTGACGGCGGGTCGACTTCTATTTCATTGAGTAGAAGTTGACCGGCTGGCGTTGGTGTTGGCGTCGGCGTTGGCGTCGGCGTTGGCGTCGGCGTTGGCGTCGGCGTTGGCGTTGGCGTTGGCGTTGGCGTCGGCGTTGGCGTCGGCGTGGGCGTTGGCGTCGGCGTCGGCGTCGGCGTCGGCGTTGGCGTTGGCGTTGGCGTTGGCGTCGGGCAAGCGGCCGGCTGAACGTTCTGCGCTCCAGGTGTCAACTCGGGACACGCGGGCGCGTTTGGACTCAAAGGCGCAACATACTGTGTCGCCTCATCCGGTGAAGCGGCCAGCTCTCCGAAGAAGAAGGCGGCGGAAGCGAACGGCGTCGTGTTGCTCACGAAGCGGGTTACCGCGTCCGGTTGGTCGAGCGAGGTAGTATTGCTAATGTTCACCACGCCGACTTCGGCCCCGTATACAAACTCCTCTTCTGGATTGACAAGGAGCGCGAAGCCGTCAATTACCGTGATCCCCAGGCTCGCGTCGAATATTCCGTCATCATTCGTGTCGAGGTCTTGCCCTGAGAACAATGCGGACGTGCTCTGAACCACCAGGTAGGTCTCTGAACCTTGCCCGATTGGTAGAGATGACGCGTAGCTAAGCAGCGTGGTATCGGTTGGGAAAGTGCGATTGCACACGGAAGCCGTGTTGTTTAAGGTGATGGTTCCATTGCCTCCAACCGATAGGCCGCCGAAGTTCACTGCGTGATTGGCAAAGCCGAAGTTGCCAGCATCACTATTTACCGAAAGGAAGTACGTGTTAGCTGGAACCAGCCCGCCCGGATTACCGCGCACCTCCGCGTACTGACAACTGTTGGTCTCAGTCGAGGGTGGGTCGATCTCGACTTCGTTCAGAAGCAATTGACCTGCCGGGGTCGGCGTTGGTGTCGGGGTTGGTGTTGGCGTCGGGGTTGGTGTGGGCGCCTCACAAGGAGGAACATTTACGGCCTGAGTACTGCCGAACGTTCCCCCTGTGAAGGTACCGCGCGTTCTCAACGCACGCTGACCCGATGGATAGGTACCAAAGCTGACATCGTGCGTGACCGACTGCCCAGGCGCGATACTCCCATAACTCTGCGGCAGCGGGCTGCCGCTTTGATTTGGGCTGAGCAATGTCGCCTGAGTAAGTTCGACGTTGCTGGCTGCAGTATCTCCGTTGTTGGTTACCGTTACCGCACCGATAACGTTGCCTGCTTCGCATCTTATGGTCGTCGTCGTCACCAACCGCACGCCCGGAAACTGCGGCTGCATTGCTGCGGACGTTATCATCGTCAACATCATCGACAACACGCCGATTAGCGCTAATACCAGGAATATTCTTTTCTTCATTTTCCCTCCTTCAACACAACTTTTACGATTGCGATATTTCGGTTAACTCAACTGCTACGGCGTCAGCACAGACCTTGTGACGTGATCCATTCCGCGTGACACCTCGCCTCGCTTTCGCCAAGGCTGTCGCAGTAATTTTCTCTATCAAACAGAGCTATTGTTTAAGCATCGCGGCTGCATTTCTTTTGCGCCGGCGTACGAGCGATGCAATACCAGTCAGCCCTGAACCCAACAACAAGATCGTCGTCGGTTCTGGGATCGGTGCACCGGTGGGTTGAACAGTGACTGAGAAGGTGAACAGGTTCGTTTCGAGTGTGTTGGTTCCGTTGTCGTACAGGATTGAGAACACTCCCGAGTACGTTCCGGGCGCAGCTCCTGCGAGAATCTCGACCGTAAACATGTCAAGAGGCCCAAGTGTGGCTCCAGGTGCGACAGTCTGAAACAGGAAGTTTGAAATAAATGGACTATCGTCAAACAACAACGTGCCTCCACCGTCATTAAAAGTGATTTGGCTGGAAACAATTTGCACTGCCGGCACCGCGACGTTCGTGACGCTGCCAGCAAAGGTTAAGGTGCTGCCGACTGTGCCAATCTGGTTTGGGTTAGTTAACGTTAAGGTTAGTGGATCGGCCTTCACGCTTATTGACAGCAAAGTCAGCATGCCGAGCGCTAATATGGCCATTGTGAATCGTTGCTTGGTTTTCATTATTACTTTTCCTCCTAAGTGACTAAGACTTGACGCTATGCTGTCGTGAGTTCACTTATGTAGACGTGAGAAAGGAGGCCAATCTTAAATGAATGACAGGTTAACTTTTCCGCGCATATGTGTTACCGGAGTGATGGAGTCACACTTCTTCAAGTCGGAATTCAGGCGGGTGGCTTCCAAA
>JAMQPI010000290.1 GCA_023717565.1 Pyrinomonadaceae bacterium
CAAGTCTCAGTCCGCCCCTCCGAAACGGCGAAGAGATAAGTCATTGAATCCCGGTCTATAAACATCTCACTCCTACAGAGTGCTCCGAACGTCAACCCATCACTTTGTCGAATACACTCTCGGGACCCGCCCGCCTATCCCACAGGTGACTTCATAGGAAAGTGTGCCGGCAATGCTCGCAAGTTCCTCAGCCGTAATCTCTAAGTCGCCCTCTCGTCCCAACAACGTCACGGCATCGCCAAGCTCCACGCCCTCGACACCGGTCACGTCGAGGATTGTGAGGTCCATCGATATGCGTCCCACCACCGGAGCATAAGTGCCTCGCACAATCACGTGGCTGCGATTCGAAAGGCCGCGTAGGTATCCGTCGTTGTAGCCAATGGGAACGGTGGCCACCAGAGACTTCCGCGAAGCCTCAAACGTACACCCATAGCCGATGGTTTCCCCCATGGGCACCCACTTCAGCAACACGATGCGTGAGTGCAAAGACATTACGGACCGTAGCCCACTGTGCTCAGTTGCGGGTGGAAGGATGTCGCGCCAAACGCCATAAAGAACACCGCCTGGTCGCACCATGTTCCCCCGCGCTTCCGGATGGCTAAAGATCCCGGCTGAGTTCGCGCAGTGCACAAATGTTGGCGAAAAACCATGAGCGCTAAAGAACTGGCGCACACCTTCAAAGCGCTTCACCTGATCTTCGGTTAACGTTTCGCAGGTTGGATCATCAGCGGCGGCGAAGTGAGTCATCAAACCATTGACGCGAATGTGCTTGAACCGCTTCAACGCCTCGGCAAACTCTGCCACCTCGTCAAAGCGCACACCCAGGCGACCCATACCAGTATCAATCTTGACGTGCACATCGGCGATAGTTCCGGCATCTCGCGCGGCGCCGTCTAATTTTTCGATCAGGTCGAGACGATAGACGACAGGTACCAGCCTCTGCTGTATACAGGCGGCGGCCTGACCCTCCCAAAATCCGGCCAGACAGAGAATCGGGCGAGTAACACCTGATTCCCTTAGTTCAATTCCCTCTTCCGGCAGCGCCACTCCAAACCAGTCGGCGCCTTCTTGCTCCAATCTCCGCGCACACTCCACGGCGCCATGGCCGTAAGCATTCGCCTTGACGACCGCCATCGCATGTACGTCTGGTCCAACCAGGTCTTTTACGATATGAAAATTTGTGGCCAGCGCATCGAGATCGATCTCAGCCCAGGTGGGCCGATGATGGACCGCTATAGACTGTTTATCTGAAGCAACCGTCATGGAATCAGGGGTTTCTTAGGTGTCGGGCACGGTGTGGGCGTTGGTTGTGGGACGGATGAGGCCTTCATACCAGAATCGCCGCAAGGTGGGGCCGTATTCATTCTGTACGTGGTCGCCGAATCTATCTCCTTCAGTTTCGCGGAAAGACTCTTGAAGTGATCTTCTACGATGCAGACGACCGGATCTACCTTAATGATTACCATCCCTTCCAGACGACAGGGATTGGCGTTGGGGTCGGCATCATTAATGAGGTCGCGAATCCGGATTTCCTTCACCTGATTGGGTCTCTCGTTTCTAATCTTCTTGTAAACTTCAGGATCCACCTCCCCGGAGTCTCCAACCAGGATGAACTGCCGGCGCGGAAAGTTCTTCATCAGCTTCGTAATTTCATCTACCTTGTGAGCGAAGGTAGATTTGAAACCGCCCACCGCCAGCCTCCTCGTATCTTCTGACAAGAAATTCTTAGGGAAAAAGTTCAGGTGAAAGGTTCCTTCCGGGAAACCTCCTGGTCCAATGATCAGAAAATCGTAGAGCGGCCCAAACATCTGCTGAGGCCCGCCCGTAACATAGTGTACGGGTATTTCGCCCAGATCGCGGTAACTCTTCGCCATTTCCGGCAAAGACTTAAACGCCCGGCAGAAGGTATTTCTCAGGACGGTGTCTGTACCAGCGGGGATGTCAGTGACCTTGATGGTGTCGTCAATATCCGAGATCAACGACACTCCTTCGGGTTCGATCAATCTGATCCGCCCGCGACCTGTATGCTCGCCGGACGCGGAGCTAAATGTTAACCAACCGTTAGTAGATTTCTCGCTGGCCAGCAATTGCTTTGCCCGGTCATCGGTCAAAGTTAGATCCAGTTCTACAATCCCATTGGCGTCACTTCTCTTATTGAACTCGTACAACTTTCCATCCGGGTCAAAGTCGAACTTGATGATCACCTTCTCGAGTGACTTATCGTCATCTTCAAAATCATTTGAAAGTGACTGAAAATTGGCCATTTCTGCCGCGTCGCATTTGTCTTTGACGGTGGCCAGCGCAGTTATCAGCTTGGTGACGACCTTGTTCAGGTGCGACCTGTCCTGATGTACCCAGCCGCGCACGTTTATCTTCCAGCCGCTCCCCTCTCGGTAACCATAGGTGGGGAAAAAGGTGACTTCCTCGCCGGTGCCGGCTGGGAGCCTCGGAGGCGCCGTGCTTTTCACCTGGGTTACGGGCGCCGTATCCTTGTTCTCCGGTTTGGGAGCTTCATCTTTGCCGCACCAACCCGAGAGTAACGCGAGCAGGAGAGTTGTGAGGAGCAACAGGGGGTTGTGGAGTTTCATTTTTTACCTTCCTTTGAGCATTTGCATGTCTCAGGATAGAAGTTGATGCCTCCAAGCGCCATGATCGTACCCCAGGCTTAAGGAAGTGAGGGAGCACTATTCACGATAGAGATTATCGAAGCGCATGCTTGAAGGCGTAAAGCGAAGATCAACTGTGCCGGTGGGTCCGTTGCGCTGTTTGGCGACGATTAGTTCGGCGACGTTCTTCTGATCCTCAGGTAGATTGTTTCTCTCTTCCGGGGTCTTGTATTGCTCCTCGCGGTAGATGAAGGCCACTACGTCGGCATCCTGTTCCAGCGCACCTGATTCACGCAAGTCCGCCAATTGCGGCCGGTGATCCGAGCGCGATTCGGGAGCACGCGAGAGTTGGGACAGCGCCACGACCGGCACGTTCATCTCCTTGGCCAGTGCTTTCAGCTCGCGAGAGATTTGCGAAACCTCCTGCTGCCGCGATTCAAAGCGTTTTGCGGAGCCGGACATCAACTGCAGGTAGTCGACAATAATAAGATCGAGTTTCTTCTGTTCAGCAGCCAGGCGACGCGACTTAGCGCGCATCTCGAGTACCGAGATGCCGGCCGTGTCGTCTAGAAATATCTTCGACTCGGCGAGAATACCCAGCGACTTGGCAATCTGGGCCCACTCTGGGCGCGAAAGGAAACCATTCCGAAATCGTTGTGCATCGATGTTGCCTTGCGAACAAAGCAGGCGCATAACCAGAGCTTCCTTCGACATTTCCAACGAAAAGATTCCCACCACCGCTCCGGCGTGAATAGCTGCATTTTCTGCCAGCATCAGAGCGAGACTGGTCTTGCCCATCGAAGGACGGGCGGCAACAATTATCAGGTCCTGACGCTGGAAGCCCGAGGTCATTTTATCGAGATCGGCAAAGCCCGTTGTCAGCCCCGTCAGGACAGCCGCGCGTCCTTCCATTTCCTGGACCTTCTCCAGCAACTGTTCAGCGACCGGCTTTACGTGAACGAAGCCCTGCCGGATGCGTTCATCGGCCAACTGAAAGATCGCCTGCTCGGCATGGTCAAGAATGATCTCTGGTTCGTCTTCCTGCTCCAGGGCCTCCTGGGTGATCTTATTGGCGGCCTTGATGAGCTGGCGCAACATCGACTTGCCGCGGACCACTTTCGCATAGTGCGCTATGTTGGTCGAGTGAGGCAGGCCGTAGGTAAGATTGGTAATGAAGCTGATGCCGCCAACCGATTCCAGAGCGTTTTCCTTCTTCAGCTCTTCGCCAATCAGAATCGGATTGATCTCGGCGCCGCGTTCGAACAGCGCAATCATCGCTATGAAGATGCGCCGGTGCGATGAGATATAGAAGTCCTCCGGCCGGAGCAGCTCGATTGTCTGGCTAATGAGGCCGTTATCGAGCACCACGCCTCCGAGGATAGCGCGTTCAGCTTCGGCGCTGTTTGGCAGGGCACGTTCGAGCGATTGCTCGCGGGCAGGATCAGGAGTGGCCATTATTGTTTGGTGCTACTACGGATCATGAAATCAATGTCGCCGCATAAAAAATGACGCTGCAAGTTACAATAAACTTGCAGCGCCTCGGACTATACTACAGGGCATTAATACCTGCACTCGTGCGAACGTTTTATATCAAGACATTCCAACCAATCGACAGGTTACTCTTCAGCCCTTGCCTCCCCACCTCTCTGCTGTCAACGAACAACAGTATCATCCGATGACAAATGAAAAATGAGAAATGGAAAATGTAAAGTCTTAACCCTCCGTCTCCTTGCCGCCTTCCGCCTCCTCTGACTTTACCGCTAGTTCCGCCTCCTGCTCCGCAGTCATGTGTCCCACGATTACCTGGCCTTCTGCCAGGACTTTCACCTGGAGTTCGACCGTTACCTCACGATGTAACCGCAATGGTACGACAAAGTCCCCAGTGCGTTTCAGCGGCTCACGCAGATGGATCCGGTGGCGATCAGTTTCGTAGCCTTTGTCCTTGAGCGCTTCGGCGATATCCATCGAAGTTACTGACCCATAGAGGGCGCCTTCCGGACCCGACTTACGTTCGAACGTCAGGACCAGTGCGCGCATTTGATCTGCCTGAGCGTCAGCCGTGGCCCGCTCACCCGCTTCCTTCTTCATCAGGACGGTGCGTTCACGCTCGATCTGTTTCACGTTGCCGGCGGTCGCCTCCACGGCAAGTTTGCGCGGCAGCAGATAGTTGCGCGCATACCCTGCCCTGACTCTCACGATCTCGCCGCGAGCGCCGAGGTCATCAACATCTTCGCGTAAAAGTATTCTGGTGTGTGCCATCCTTCGCGCTCCTTTCTTAGTCGGTGGTGTAGGGAAGCAGCGCGATATTGCGTGCCCGCTTAATTGCCTCGGCAAGCATGCGCTGGTGCGTGGCGCAGTTGCCGGTGATGCGTCGCGGAATGATCTTGCCGCGCTCGGGAATGTAGTTTTGCAACAGCCTCACATCCTTGAAATCGATGAGATCAGTTTTCTCGATGCAGAAGCGGCAGATTCTTCGTCTGTGCATACGACGGCCGCCGCGCGATTGCATCGGCCGCCCTCGATCCATATCCTCGTCGCCATTGTATCCGCGGTTGCGGTCTTCATAGTTGCTCGACATAGTGTTTCCTCAAGAAATTTGCGATTTTTGATTTTTGATTTGCGATTGATGTTGTTGACGCTAGCAGCTCAAGACTCGTAGCGGGCCAATCAAAAATCTGAAATCTAAAATCATTTAGCCTTCATCATTCTCGTCAGTAGCGGCGAACTCCGGGACGGAGGCCCCGCGCGGCGGGCCGCCACGTGAAGCTGGTTTCTTCGCGGCTTTGCGAGTGCGGCGATCTTTAAACTTCTCAGCCCGACGTCGATCTTCATCGACCCGTACTGTCAGGTAGCGAATGATGCGATCGTTGACGCGCATACGTCTTTCCAGCTCGGCTATCTCTTTACCCGAGCCTTCGATCTCCATCAGCACAAAAGTGCCCTCGGTCTTATGAAGGATCTCATAAGCCAGCTGTCGCTTGCCCCAGCTCTCTGATTTGGTTATGACGCCGCCCTGGTCGGTGACGATCTGCTTGTGGTTCTCGGTGAGGCGATTCACTTCATCATCGTCAGCGCCGGGGTCAATGATAAAGACTACTTCGTATTGTCTTACTGCTTCCAAAATCATCCTCCTTTTGGATGTCAAGCCTCATCTCGTGGGATGAAGCAAGAAGGGAAATAGGCTATTTTTTGATTTGCGATTGCCGATTTCCGATTTAAAGACTACCCGGATTGAATCGTGTCATGGAGCGTAAGCTCCAGGAACCTATAATTCAAATCGGCAATTGGCAATTGGCAATCGGCAATCAATTAAACTCTGTCATTGCTTGTCTAACGCCATCCCCGAGGATGGCCCTGAGTGCCTCCGCGCTTCGCTCCAGAACTTTCTCAACCTCCGCTCGCGCTGCTCTGGGTAACACATCCAAAACAAAGCGCTTCGAATCGTTGATCGGGTGGTCCGGCTGTATTCCAATTCTTAGCCGGACAAACTCGTTCGTGCCGAGACAACCGATTATTGATTTCAACCCGTTGTGGCCCCCAGCCGAACCACGTTCCCGAATGCGAATCTTTCCGAAAGGCAAAGCCAGATCGTCGGACACTACAACTAACTTTTCAGCTGGCGTTTCGAGCTTGTGTCTCGCAATCAGACAATAAACCGACTCGCCGCTCAAATTCATGAAGGTCTGCGGCTTGACGAGCTTAACTGCGCAACCCGCAATCTCGGCCCGCCCAACCAACGCCTGGCACTCGCGCTTGTTCACCGCAATCCCAGCGTCAGCAGCCAACTTGTCAATTAGCATGAACCCCAGGTTATGCCGCGTCCACTCGTAGTCGGCGCCCGGGTTCCCCAAACCTACGATGAGACGCATGACATTGCCAATTTAAGACATTGCCGATTGGCAATCGGAAATGATCTTATTCCTTCTTGCCCTTCTCGCCCTCGCCTCCGGCACCTTCCTCTTCCTTCTTGCCCTTGCCGATTACTTCAGGCTCTGCCGGGCCTTCGGCTTCAACCACCGGCGTCGCAACCGGCTCTTCCTTCACGATGCTAACTGTGGCAATTACGATATCCGGATCGTTAAGAATCTCAATGTTCTCACCTACCTGAATATCGGAAACGTGCAGTACGTCGTGGACTCCCAGATTGGAAACGTCGACATCAATCGCGTCCGGGATTTCGCGCGGCTCGCAACGAATTTCGATCTCGCGAATGATCTGCTCGAGCATACCCAACTCCTCACGGACCCCAACGGGCTCGCCCACGAGATGTATTGGAACAGTCACTTCAATCTTTTGGCCCTTAACCAATCGCTGAAAATCCGCGTGCAACAAACGACTGCGCACGGGATCGATCTGCCGATCGTGGAACATCACCTCGCTGGCGCCCAGGCCCTCGATGTCAATGGTGAAAATCGTGTTGCGACCGGCTTCGGATCTCAGAATCGCGGCCAGCTCACTAAGCGGCGCGGACGCTGCCACGGTCTCGCCGCCGCCGCCATAAACCGTAACTGGAACCAATCCCTCGCGCCGCGTGCGCCGAGCGTCGTTCTTGCCTCGCCCTTCACGCACCTTAGCCTTCACCGTTATGTCTTTGCGCTCTGCCATAATCACTCCAGGGAATTTCAGATTTTCGATTTTAGATTTTTGATTTGATGTGCGAGTTGAGATGTTGTTGCCACCAGCAGCACAAGTGTCGCGACGGGTAAATCAAAAATCTAAAATCCAAAATCAAAACTTCTTTACACGAAGAGCGAGGAAACGCTGGTTTCCTCATGGATCGACTTGATCGCTTTCGCCAGAAGCGGCGCGATACTGAGTACCTTTATCTTCTCCAACTTGCACGCGTTGTCGCGGAGGGGAATCGTGTTCGTGACCATGATCTGTTCGAGCTCTGACTGATCCAGCAGGTTCACAGCCTTGCCTGACAAAACCGCATGCGTGAAACAGGCGTGAATGCTTTCCGCCCCTGCATTTTTCAAAGCTCGAGCAACTTTCGTCAGCGACCCGCCGGTGTCACACATGTCGTCGACAACCAGACAGCTGCGACCGCGAACATCACCCACCACGTTCATCACTTCTGCGACATTTGCCTTCTCGCGTCGCTTGTCGCAAAGCGCCAGCTCAGCGTCCAGGCGTTTCGCGTAGGCGCGTGCTCTTTCAGCCCCTCCGGTATCAGGGGCAACCACCGTCAAATTCGGCATAGGATTGTCCTGATAGTAGCCAATCATGACGGGGGCCGAATACAAGTGGTCCACCGGAATATCAAAGAACCCTTGAATCTGCGCTGCATGCAGATCCATCGTCAGCAAACGGTCAGCGCCGGCAACCGTAATCAGGTTTGCCACCAGCCGGGCCGAGATTGGCACGCGCGGCCGATCTTTCTTGTCAGAGCGCGCGTAGCCATAGTATGGAATCACGGCCGTGATGCGTTCTGCCGATGATCGACGGAAAGCGTCGAGCATCACCAGCAACTCCATCAAGTGCTCGTCAGTCGGAGGGCACGTCGGCTGAACAATAAAAACATCACCGCCGCGAACATTCTCGTCGATCTGAAAGTTAAACTCGCCGTCCGAGAAGCGCTCCGCGAAGGCACGCCCCATATCACAACCCAGATGGCGACATATCTCTTCCGCCAGTTTAGGGTTTGCGTTTCCGGAAAAGATTTTTATGCCGCCGGTCGTGCCCATAACGTCAGTAACAAGCTAACAGGTGCGAAGATCGGAAGGGTCTCATCCCTTTTTCACTGATCACTTATTACTTGAAAAGTGGCTGGGGCGGGAGGATTCGAACCTACGGATGCCGGTTCCAAAGACCGGTGCCTTACCACTTGGCTACGCCCCAGTATCGGATCGCAAATCAAAAGAGCGTAAGAGCAGCGCCCCACAGGATCCCATCGCTCGAACGTATTCCTCGCGCGACAGAGTGACGCACGGAAAGATGCGCCAGCTGCTTTCCGCCCGGATTTGCTCAAGGGCGCGCTGTTGCGCCTCCCGGTTGTCAAAGATACCAAATACGCTCGAACCACTTCCAGCGAGCAAAGCGCTACGAGCACCAGCCTGAAGCAGGGCGTTCTTAACTCGCCCAATCTCAGGCTCAATATCAAAGATCACCTGTTCAAAATCATTCCCCAAATCGTCAGCGATGGACCATTGATCCGAATCTGAGGATTTGGTCGACCCACGCGAAATAGCAAGAATAGAGACGGAGTTCCGTGTTGTCAAGGCAGCTGAATTGAACGCTTTATACGCATCCCCAGTGGCCACGGTGGCAGCGGGAGTCACGATCAGAAGGTCTTGCACGTCGAGATCGGGCAGCGCAGTAATGCTGGTTCCGGTCCCGGTGCCGAGTGTTCTACCTCCGGTTAGAAAAAACGGGACATCTGAACCTAATCCGGCTGCCAACTCCGCTAACTCAGAAGGCTCCGTCCTGACCTGCCACAGATGCGCGAGCCCTAGCAGGGTCACTGCTCCATTTGACGAGCCGCCACCGAGTCCCCCCTGAACTGGAATTCGCTTTTCGAGGTGGATACGCACTCCGTCCCGAACTCCATAGCGATCCCGCAGTGCATGCGCCGCCTGGACAATCAAATTGTTCCGACCAATTGGAATCAGAGGGTTATCACAGGATAGTGATATTTCCGAGTCAGGTATGGTTGCGAACTGCAGAGTGTCATGAAGCGAAACGGTTTGCAGCACCGTCCTGATGTCGTGATAGCCATCCGGACGTTGGCCCAGAATGCGCAAGCTGCAATTGATCTTCGCAAACGACTGAAGCGTAAAGAGAGGCGTAGACACGTTAAAGGCGGCTGACCGTGGATTAGCGCCAGCCGCCAATTCATTAAAGAACTTGTCCGGCGTCTAACGCGCGATGAAAATCTGAGTTATGTAAACCCTGCCGTCCGCGGTGATAAAGCTACCAACTCCCGAGGCTCGAAATTCGCGGCTGAGAATATTTGCACGATGCCCTGACGAAATCATCCATCTTTGAACTGCGAAGGTTCCAGGATCATCGACGCCCTCATTATACGCGATGTTCTCGCCGATAACCTGGAAGCGGATTCTCGCGGCCCGTGCCCGGTCCTTCAGACGCAAGCCTTCAGGCGTTTCGTGAGCGAAAAATCCCAGTCGGGCCATATTTTCGGAATGGTCCCGCGCCATACGGGACAGTTCACCGTCCCAACTCAATGGAGAAAACCCGCTCCTCGCACGCATTTCATTGGTTGCGGCAAACGCTTTGCGCTCAGTCTCTGTAGCCTGCTTGATCGATGGAATGGTAGCCGAGGTCGAAGCCGTGTCGCTCGCGGGAACGTTAACGCGTCGCGGTCTCGAGTGACCAACCTCGTCGGTAGTACCGGTGATGAGTCGGGCCACCGGTCGCGCCGGCACCGTCTGCGCTGAAACTACGCCCGGTAAGATGGGCGCCAGCAAACAAATGGTGATTAGAACCAGCCGCGTGACGGTTGAATGGATCAATAACGTTCGTGTGAGTTCTAGTGAAATCATTAATCAGGGAAACCCAACTTTGCCTGTTGCAAAGGCGTATGGGGGCCGGGGAGGATGGCTCTTGAATCTGATCACCGTGCCGGGGCCGGCAGGTTCAAACGGTCACTTACAAACTAACAAATGATTCAACCCGAATCAACACATTTCCCGAAAGGCTTCGATTTCAAGGCAGACTGGCAGGCGCTCGATAAAGAGCTCGGGCTATTGCCCTGGTTTTGGGGCGGCTGGATCGCCAGGAACCTGAGCAAACTGCTGCAAGGTTTGTCGCCAGGAAGAAAGAGTGGGAAAGCAATAGAGCATCACGAAGACAGCAACTAGCGTTGCTCCATAGGTATAGAAATCGTTTCCGGTGAGGAGAGTAGCAATGAATCCCATCGCCGAGATCGCGGCCCCAATTAGCGCCACCTGAATGGTCGTCTTCTCCAGAGTACGAAGCAGCCCTGAAGCCCCACTTAGGGCTCCGATGTCCTGCAGTCGCATGGTCGCGAATCTGGTGCGACGCAAGGCTATTGAGCCAAGTCCAAAAATGAGAATGCTGATTCTTAGCACAATGTCGAGAGAGGGATTGTGCTGCTGGCGCAGGAAGCTCTTGCTGACGTAGGCGACAATAGCCAGAAGAACGGTCGCAACCATCAGTCCACCAACCGTTGTGGCAGTCGCTTTGTGCCGCCGCACGATCTCGCTCTCAATCGACTCGGTCACTTGACTGGACAATTTTAGACCTTACTCCGCTGCAACGGGTTCAGTGATAAAAAGCATCAGGCCTGGTTGCAACTTGCTGTAGTTTCTGCGCGATAAAATACCAGCCTTGGCTGATTGAGAAAAGTGCGATTGAGCCCGAATCGAAAGAAAAGGCCCGCTGATGGTTGGATCAGCAGGCCCTTAACTAATACTGTGTTGATTTTGCGCTCAAGGTTTGACCGGGGCGGAGGCCGGGGTCGTAGCATTGACGGGGGCAACATTCTGAACTCCGGAACGTGGAGCCGGATTAGCCTGGGCCGGCTTCAGACTATCGCGCCGCACCGGTGCTTGTGGCGTAACATTAGTAGGCAGTTGACCATTGAACTTCAAGGCTTCGTCAATCAAGTCACTGCCCCCCTTCCCGTCTTTGCTGATGAGAACGCCATTCTTGTCGACAGTAACGTCAGCTTTACCGCTAACCTGCTGGAGCAGATTTCCCACCATTCCCGGACGGACTGGCGGCGGCGCACTCTTACGTACGGGATCGGGATCAGGAACCGGTGCGCCGATAATGCCCAACTGCTCGCGGGCCTTCTCAGCAAACTCGCTGTTGGGATGATTCCGAAGCAGCTTCTGGTAATATTTTGCAGCCTCGTCGGGCTCTTCTTCCAGTTGGTAAGTTGCAGCCAGTTTGAAAAGGACCTCATCCATGAACGAGAAGTCGGGGTACTTGTCAACAATCTCCCGGTAACGGTACTGGGCGCCTTTCAGACCGCCTTTCCCCTGGTAGTGCTTGTACGCGTAAAAATTTGCTATCTGCAGATTGTGCATCGCCAGATTTTCCTGAACCTCGCGCAACCGTCGCTCGACATCGGGCCGGAGCTTCGTCTGCGGATACTGCTGCATAAGTACCTTCAGTCTTAGTTCAGCTTTATACGCATGAGTGGGATCGCGATCCGAAAGACCCATCTGTCTCATTTCAGATTCCGCAACCTTCATCATCGCGTAGGGAGCCAGAGGGTCGGTCGGGAAGAAGGTTAACCAATCCTGATATGCCTGCGCGGCCTGGATCAAGTTGCTGGTGGTTCCTTCAAGATAGAAAGAATCGGCGATTGCCAGTTTTGCTAAAGGCAGAAAAGGAGAATCGGGATAAGTATTGATGATTGTCGTAAAGAGGAGGCGCCCGGTCTCATGGCTTCCCTTACGAACCTGTTTGGCGGCCTCTTCAAAGAGCACGCGATCGCGCCCGGCGGCGACCTCGCCAGTTAGCTCCGCATATTTGTCGTCGCCTCCACCTCCAAAAAGCCCAAAAAGCTTTCCCTTTTTCTTCTTTTTGGCGGGGGCGTTTGCGGAAGCCGCGCTGGCTGTGCGAGCGCCGGCTGTGGCCTGCAGGCCGGCCTGCGCCCGCGTGTCGATGTCAACCACTGACGTTTCAAGTCGATCGAGGACGGTGGCGTCGTATCGCTCGGAGCGGTCCTGTTTGCCGCGAATATCATTGACCTCGGAGAGGATCGAACTGACCTCTTTTTCCAGGCCTTGCAGTCTTTGTCGAGGATCGTCAACGGCTTGCTTCTTGTCCGTGCTCTTCGGCGGCAGAGTAGAGATAGCGTTGTCGAGCGACCGACGCAGAGACTCAAGCTTCGACCGCATAACCTCCAGGCGCTGGGCGGCCGAAAGATCACTCTGAGGTTTGTTCTGGGCCAGAGCAGTAGGAACGGCGCTCAGGAGAAGCGCGGCGCCAAGTGTTGCCACCGCCATAAAGCGATAGTTCATATTATTAATCCTCCAAAGATTGCCGATTGCCAATTTTCATTCTCATCATTGCACGCCTCCTGCGGCGCCTTCAAAATACGCGAACACTCAAATCAAAAATCAGCAATCACAAATCAAAAATCTCTACACCCACTCGACCGTCGCCTCGCGCAATTCACGAACTGCCGCCTGCGGATCCGGCGAGCCGAAAATAGCCGAGCCGGAGACGATAATCTCCGCTCCAGCTGCGACAACTACGGCGATATTGTTTCGATCAATACCGCCATCGATCTCTATCCGAACTTTCAAACCACGTTCATCGATCATCCGCCGGAGCCTCCGCACCTTGTCCAGCGATGTAGTAATAAACTGTTGGCCGCCAAAACCCGGATTCACTGACATCACCAGTACATAATCCGCGAAATCGAGCGCTTCTTCCACCGCTACCAGCGGAGTCGCCGGGTTAATCGCCACTCCAGCTTCGCCACCGGCAGCCTTGATAGACGCCAGTGTCCTGTGCAGGTGAGCATCTGCTTCCACATGAACCGAAACCATCTTAGCGCCCGCGGCCACAAACTGATCCGCGTAACGGCCAGGCTCGGAGATCATCAAGTGAGCATCAATCGGCAGCTTCGTCGAGCCCGCGATCGACCTGACCACGGGCAAACCGATCGTGATATTCGGAACAAAATGGCCATCCATCACATCAACATGAAGGATCGCAGCGCCACCACGTTCAACCGCCTCTATCTCCTGGCCCAGGCGGGAAAAGTCAGACGACAGGATCGAAGGCGCGATGTCTATTGTTCTGGTATTCACCATCTGTCACTTCGTGGTACGCCTGAACCGTCAGCAAACTAGCGCTTCTTTCGATTGTCGTTCTGACTAGTGGGCGCGGGCTTCGGTGCAGGAGGCCGTCTGTTATCGTTCTGGTTTACAGCTCGGCTTGGGCTGTTATCGTTCTGATTTACCGTGCGGCTTGGGCTCGCGTTGCTATTGGCCGCTGATGGCCGGGAATTAGCATTCGCAGAGTTAGTCGATCGAGCTCTATTCGCATTGGTGTTAGAGTTTTCGTTGGCGTTCGCGTTTACAGTTCGTTTTGGCCTATTCTCGTTTGTATTTTTGGTCGTTTCCGGCGTGTTCGTGTTCCGGTTCTCAGCAGCCTTTTCATCGCCTGCTTTCTTGTCGTTGACTACGGTTTCCGAGGTCTCTCCCTCTTTCGCGGCCCGACTTATATCCATCGCCACCGTCTGGCCCGTCTTGACTACTTCTCCGGCGCGCGGCACTTGAAAGAGCACCGTGTTCGCCTGGACCTGGTTGCTGGGTCGGGTTGCCCGTACGCGGAAATTCAGGTCGGCTTTCCCCAGAATCTGCTCGGCCTCAAATCGATCCTTTCCTACGACTTCAGGAACTGTAACTTCGGGACTCCGCAGCGACAAATAGACGGTGGTGGCCAGGCCGAAAAAGAAGGCGATCGTAATCAATATTACGAGGCCCAGTCGGCGAAAGGCCGAGAATACTAGATTTGCGACACCCACTAGGGTTGATTCCTCGCTTCGCCCAAGCTAGACACCGTAGAAACCAAGCTGCGAAGTCTAACACCCGCAATCACCCGCGGCAAGAAGCCTATTTCCGGTAACTATTGTGTTTACGGTCTAACGGCGCAGTCAGAAACAGCACTCATCAGGCTCGTGCTGGCCACCTGATTCGTTGTTAATGTCGGGTCGGAACACCTCGAATGTCCCCGGCTGAGATGCTCCGGTGTATTTGGGGGTTGCGCCGTGGCCGCCTGTTTCAAGCGCGAAGCTGTTACGCGAGGGTGTCCCCCACCTTCAGATGTGTGCCGTTCAGGAAGTCTCGCACACTCATCCGACGCTTTGCCTCCGGTTGTACCTCAATGAGACGAAGCACCGTACCCTCTCCGCAACTTACAATCAGGTCATCGCCCTGGGCGGCCAGCACCTCCCCACCCAAGACCGCACTCGACAGTTCGGCGCGGCCGGGGTCTGCCCGCCAGACGATCAGGCGGTGACTTTGGTAATAGGTGTAAGCATTTGGCCACGGCTGGAGACCCCTAATGATGCGTCCTATTACAAAAGCGCTTTTAGACCAGTCGATTAACCCGTTTTCTTTGCGCAGCATGGGAGCGAAAGTAGCGTCCCGGTCGTGTTGAGGCCGGGGCGTGATTTCGTCAAGCTGAGCCAGGGTTTCCCCCAGCAGTTCCGCTCCTGTCTCCGCGAGCCGAGCCATCACTTCAGGCGCCGTCTCCATTGCGCCGATCTGCGTTTCTCGCTGAAGTAAGATCGGACCCGAGTCCAACTCTTCTTCAATGAACATTGTGGTCACACCGGTCTTCTCTTCTCCGTTTATCAGGGCCCAGTTGACGGGCGCCGCTCCTCGGTAGAGTGGCAGCAAAGAGAAATGAACGTTGATGCAACCTCTCTTAGGGGCTATTAGAAACTCGGCGGGCAGAATGCGGCCGTACGCCACCACGACTGCAAGATCGGCATTGTGCGACGCAAAGAGACTCTTCGCCTCGGCAGTTCTTATCTTTTCCGGCTGGCAGACTTTTAGACCGAACAACTGCGCCAGCACCTTGACCGGAGGAGCCGTGACTTTGTTACCTCTTCCCGCCGGTTTGTCTGGCTGGGTCCAGACGGCCACGATCTCATGGCCGTCTTCCAACAGCCGCCGTAACGACGGCACGGCCGCTTCGGGAGTACCCATGAAGACAATGCGCATAGTTTGAACTCAACAGAGATACAGGTGACAGTTGCCTCGGCATCCTGTCACCTGTGGATCGTCGCAATTAGACCTGGTCAAATCATCTCATACGGCTCTTCCCACTTCGGCTTTCTTGTTCACGGTGGCTCCCGTTCGCTCTGACCAAACCTTTGCCTGTAAGAACAACGCGAGATAGTCGTGACTGCCGGCTTTTGAATCAGTGCCTGACATATTGAAGCCCCCAAACGGGTGGACCCCTACCAAAGCTCCGGTGCACTTACGATTGAGATACAAATTGCCGACATGAAACTCCCGTCGCGCTCGCTCGAGTCGGTCCTCATCGGCGCTGTAGACTGCACCGGTCAACCCAAACTGCGTATCATTGGCGATCTTCAGAGCATCATCGAAGTCATTGGCTTTGATCACTGCCAGGACCGGGCCAAATATTTCCTCCTGCTCGATAGTGGAAAGCGGTTTTACGTCAGCGATCACTGTCGGCTCGATAAAAAATCCTTGCTCGCCATCCGAACCACCACCGGCCACCACCCGTCCGCCCTCTGCCTTCCCCTTCTCGATGTAGGCATTGATGGTCTTGAAGGCCTTCTCGTTAATGACTGCGCTCATACTCGTCTTCGGATCACGCGGATCACCTACCGTGATCTGCTGTGTACGTTCGGCAATCTTCTCCAGCATCGGTTCGTAGACCTTCGCATCAATGATCGCGCGTGAACACGCCGAGCATTTTTGACCTTGAAAGCCGAATGCAGCTTGCACCACTCCGGTTGCCGCATCGTCAAGATTGGCATCGTCGGCGACGATAATCGCGTCCTTTCCGCCCATCTCCGCCACCACGCGCTTGATCCAGATTTGTCCCTCGCTGACTTTGGCCGCGCGCTCGTTGATGCGCAACCCAATCTCCTTCGAACC
>JAMQPI010000347.1 GCA_023717565.1 Pyrinomonadaceae bacterium
CCAATAAGTCTCGGACGCATATCCAAAGCGGTGTCGCGCAAAGCCTTGCCCCCGCACTCCAAATTAGGTGTCCTTTGTCGCATCGTTGAACCTTGCTGCCGCGTCGAAGCGATGTTCATCCTTTTCGGGATTCTGCTCAAGATACTTGTTGAACCCCGCTGACTTGTTCTTCGGAATGCTCAGTGAGTTCCACGAAGCTGATCGAAAATGCTTGGCCAGAAAAACTATCTGGCCGATGTGATACGGGTAATGAGCCAATTGGCGATCTATTGCCTGCACGACGGTGTGCGCCTCACCACGAATCAACACTGGGCGCAGGAGATCTTCTGGTTGCAAGGCTGCCAGCGCTTCGAAGGTGCGTTGCCAGCCCTTTTCCCAATAGTTCATGACTTCAGACTTTGAGGTTTGGGGCTCGATGATAAATTCCATGTCGCGATTCCGCTCAGGTTTCTCGCCGTCCGTAGTTAAGAAATCTGTCCAGCGCGACAGCATGTTCCCGGCCAGGTGTTTCATGATCACCGCAACGCTGTTTGATTCTTCGTCAAGCGTGATGAAGTACTCTTCGTCCTGCAGCTGGTCCAAAGCCCTTTCGGCCAGCTTCTTATAAGCGCGAAAGGTTATGGTCGCGTCGCGAAGATAGTGGCGTCCGAGCTCTTGGTTCATCGGTCGTAACTTATAACCTGCTGGTTACTGATTCGCCTCTTGTCGGATCGAAGCAGCAACCACGTCTCGCTTCACCGTTCGTTGTTCACCCGTACTCATGTTCTTGATCGCCACTTCACCTCGAATCCTCTCGTCATCGCCGAGCACGACTACCGCCGGAATTCCGCGCTCCGAAGCATACTTAAACTGCTTGCCCAGTTTGTCCGCCTCAGGATAGAGATCGACTCGCAATCCGGATGCGCGCAATTCTCGGGCGAGGGCCAATGAATCACCAATCGAATCTTCGTTCCAAACAGTAACCATTACATCGGCGGGCGATGCCACCAGTTCTGCCGGAAACATATCTAGCTCAGTCATTACGACAATAATCCGCTCGACGCCCAGCGAAAAACCGCATGCCGGCACGTCCTTCCCAGAAAACATACCCACCAGATTGTCGTAACGCCCTCCGCCACCGAGGCTGCCCGCCAGATCCTTCACATTGATCTCAATAATTGCCCCAGTGTAATACGAGAGCCCGCGCGCCAGGCTGGGATCGATTTTGATCCGACCAGCGACACCGGACGCCAGCGCGTACTCGAGAATCGAACGCAGCTCCTCAACCCCTTTTGCGCCCTTCTCGTTCGTGCCCATAAACTCAACCAGCCGGCCCAGAATCGCAGAGTTAAGGCCTTGCCGATTAACGGCAGGGTCGTCACCGATCGCGATGTCGGCAGCATGCTCAAGGGAAGCCAGCTCGCTAAAGAAATCCAGTAGACGTTTGCCGGCTGCTTCAGTTATGCCGCGATCGCTTAACTCCTTAGCGACGCCTTCGCGACCAACCTTGTCTAGCTTGTCCAAAACTATCAACGTGGCTTCATGGTGTTCAAGGGGCACACCCGCGCAGGCAAGCAGTCCAGTAAGCGCCTCGCGATGATTTAACCTGACAACGAAGTCCTTAAAGCCGAGCTTTTCCAAGGCTCCGGTTGCTGCTGCGATCAACTCGGTCTCTACCACCATCGAGCGTGAGCCGATGACATCGACATCACACTGATAGAACTCGCGAAACCTCCCGCGCGCAGGCCGGTCCGCTCGCCAGACCGGTTGAATCTGATAGCGCTTAAAAAACTTCGGCAGTTTGTCACGATATTCAGCAACTACTCGGGCGAGAGGTACGGTCAAATCGTAACGGAGCGCAAGGTCAACCTCGCCGGTCGTTTCGTGAACACCGCGTTTGAGAATCTTGTAGATAAGCTGGTTGCCTTCTTCGCCATATTTCCCCAGCAGTGTTTCGATATTCTCGACGGCCGGAGTCTCCAGTGGCTCAAAGCCGTAACGCTCATACACTTCCTTTATGACGCCAATGACATATTCACGGCGCCGTACCTCCGCAGGCAGAAAGTCGCGCATGCCGCGCGCTGGCTTGGTACTGGATCCCATTTGCTCTTCTGTTACCTAAGGCCTACGACTCGCTCTTGTATTTCTTCGTATATTCCACATAGTTCTGCCAAAACAAATCGAGCCCGGCAACTTCCTCCTCCGTTAAGGGCCGTTTTACCCTCGCCGGCATGCCCATCACTAGAGAACGCGGTGGAACGATCGTCCCGGGTGAAAGCAATGAACCGGCAGCGACCAATGACTGCGTGCCGACTCGGACATCGTCGAGCACAATGGAGCCGATCCCAATCAAGGAACCGCGCTCGACGTAACATCCGTGCAACGTCACGCTGTGCCCTATCGTGACTTCGTCTTCCAAAATAGTGGGATGGCTTCCGGTGCGTGTGTGGATCACACTGTTATCCTGCACATTAGTGCGGTCGCCGATGCGAATGTAAAACATGTCGCCACGCAATACGGCGTTACACCATACCGAAGACTGTTCACCAATGTGAACGTCACCAATAATCTGCGCACTCACATCAATATAGGAGCTGGATTGAATCTGAGGATGAACACCCCGGAACGGTCTAATCATATTTTTGCGCCATAGTAGCACAGACTTCAGTCTGTGATTCTAAGGCCCCATTTCCTCCTAAGGTAGGTTTGTAGCAAGGCTGAATCGGAGACTAAAGGCTGTGCCACGTTGACAGTCTGCGGACCAGCGTGAGAAATTGCGCCCGTGACCTCCCGACGGCCAACGATCTTCAGATACAGAAATGTCATTCTGTTAGTTTTCTGCTCGTCTCTGACGTTCTTTGTAAACGGCTGCGCCGGCGCGCTCTTCAAAGTTAAGCCGATAGTGGAGCTTCCGCCACTGACCGGGGCGGTGAAAAGCGCAAATGCCGGAGGCGTCACCATTAAGGTTGAGCCACTGCTAAGCGACGAAGAGAGCCAGGATCTCTTCGAAGCGAACCTTCCCTTGGGTGGTGTGCTGCCCCTGCGATTAGAGCTCGAATATGAAGGTGGGGTGCCCGTTGAACTTAAGCGCGCTCGCTTTCGCTTGCGGGACGGCGGAGGCAAGGAATGGAAGCTGCTGTCTCCCAAGCAGGCAATTTCGCGAATCCTGAAAGCGAATGGTGTCTATGTCTACAATCCAAATTCTCGCAAAGAATTTGAACGAGAGTTCGCTGCCTATGGTATCGACCTCAAACCCCCCTTGTCGCCCTCCGACCGTCGTCGCCAGGGGTTTCTCTTCTTTCAAACTCCAAACAAAGAACCGGTCACGAGCCCGCAAGGACTAACTCTGCAGGCTGAACGACTGCCACAGCCTGTTGAGATCGTCCTGAACTAGGAAGTGCGAAAACAAAAATACGGACGGCGCATGACTCGCCGTCCGTACTTCTTCTCTGCATTAGCCCGTGCGATCAGGACTATGGTCGGGAATCCTGAGCGACTTGCCTGGGGCCAGTCGCCCTTACGGTAATTTCAGTTCCCGTTGTCAGCTCCAGATCCTCACGGCCTTGCACGTAAACCGAACCAGCGCCCGCTCCGGCACCTAAGACCGCGCCGATTGCCGCGCCTTTACCACCGCCCGCGATTGCGCCGATGATGGCACCCAGGGCCGTTCCGATTGTGGTGCGTTGGATAGTGCGCGTGGTCTGATTACCTTCCTGAACCGCTCCTTCGTTATCGACCTGAACGGTTTCGTTACCGGGAGTGCGAACTGCTTCGACAATTCCCGCGAATCGATAACTTCTGCCGTTCCGCAGACGAATCGTGTCGAAGTTGAGTGTCATCTCCGAGCGCCCGGTTATGCGTCCGCTGCGATTGACGTTCGTCACGTAACCTTCAACGGTCGCACCGTCATACTGGGAGGGCGAACGAACCGTCATCGTAAAACGCTGATTGTCGCGCGCCGTGTTGGTGGAGAGATTAGTATCTAGAACTGCGACCAGTTGCGTTCCGTTAGGCACTGCAAAGTCACCACTGGTACTTCCAACTGGCGGATAGTCCGAAGTACCAGTGTTTAGATCCAACTGGGCAACATCGGAAGTGCGGTCGTAATACGACAACGCGGTTACCGGTTGACTAATCTGGTCAGAGTAGAGCCGGCGCGTCACAGTCAAGTGACGACCACGATCCGTCGGATCGAAAGTGACTGTGAAGTCCTGGGCCCGATCTCCGGTCCTGGTGACTGTCAACTGGTCGCCGGAAAAACTGGCTCTCACGCGTACGGTGCGGCCATTGGGAGTGGTCTCAACATGATCCCGGCCATCGGCAACAAAAGTGATCCGTGGCGCCTGCGAAGAGGCGATGGTGATCGTGCTGCCGCGCCGTTCTATCGCCAGAGTCTCAGGGGAATCAAGTCGTCGGATTAAGGAGTCGTAGACTCGCTGGCGCCGGGAAGCGGGCAGGTTCCGCGTGGCGTTGTTCACAGACTGCTCGACATCGGCACTGCGCGACGTATCCAACCGATAGGTCCCGGTCAGTTCGCCGTCAGCGCTATAGATTGGTCCGCCCGGCGCGGATCCAGTGTTCCAGTTCCACGCAATGTTAGAAGCGCCAGCCAGTTGATCGAGATCCTGTTTCAACATGGTCCAGTCTCGTTCGGCGGCGGGCGTGAAGGCATTGTTGACCAACAATGAATTTAAGAAAGTTGCCGGCTCCAAGACGTTGCGAGCATCGGATTCCGTGAACTGTCGAGTGTTAACCCGGTTCATCAGTTGATTAGTCGCTGACTCCAAAGCGGCTAAGTTCCGGGTCGCTTCAGCCTGCGAGGAACCATTGATGCGGCTTCTGTTTAGGGCCATCCGAAGGCTGCGGCCAAAGCGGTCGGTGCGACTATCGATCCGCTGGGCCAACTGGCGCATTTGCGCATCAGTTAAACGAGAGCCGACGTTGGTACTGGTATCGATGCCGCCGGTATTCCAGCGCCAGTCGTTGATGTAATAAGCGCGTGCCAGCAGATCAAGATCGGCCTGCAATAATCGCCAGTCTTGATCGACTCGCGTCTCGAGTCGATTGGTTAATAGAAAGCCATTGATTAGCGCTGCCTTTTCCAGAACTGCACGAGCGTCGGTGGAAGTGGATTGTCGGTTTTCAAAACGCGTTTTTAGCTGGTCAGTGGCGTACTCGAAGTCTGCAACCAGTCTGTTCGCCTCGTCCTCTTGAGATGTGTTATTCAAACGGCTACGGTCAAGCGCATTCTCCAGCGTTCTACTGAAAGTATCGGAACGCGTCTCAACACGCCGGATCAGCGTCCGCATGGTGGTGTCGCTGTCACGATACTGGCGTTGCGCCAATACCGAACTCGTCACGCCAATATTGATCAGCGTCAACAGTATCGCAGCGCAAAGTGTCTTATAAACAATTCTCATTCTTACTCCTCCAAGGATTCATAGTTCAAAGTTACACCCCGACAACGTAGTCTCGAACAACGGGTTCTTCCCCCGGGGGTTTATTGGATTAAAAGGGGCTTTTGGATAAGGTAGAGTGGGAAACAGCCGGCGGTGAAATCCAATTCACCTAAGGCCCTCTGTCTTAGCGAGGTCGCTTATACGTACCGATTGCATTGGTAGGCAGTCAACCTGACCCCGTGCACGTATGCGACAGAGGTATTATCCACCGATCGGAACCCGTTTGAGTGGCGGGAGTGTTACAAAACCATTTCGTTTGCACCTGTGGGCTCGTAAGGGGAGCAGATTAGGGGTATTCGGTGGAGGAGTTTGTTCCCACCAGAGTCTTGACTGGGGTTAGGTGATCCCGGTTGTCGTGGTTGAACACTGAATCGATGAACGAATCAGCCTAGGCCCAGATTGCTCTAACGACGAACCAGGATTGCGCCTAATTGTCTCGCGGATTGCGCTTTTTTAAAGTTTTGAGTAGGTGAGACCGGTCTGGCCCTGGTACTTACCGCCACGATCCTCGTAAGACACGTCGCAATCTTCGTCTGATTCGAGGAAAACCACCTGACCGATGCCTTCGTTGACGTAAATGCGCAACGGCAGATCCGCAAGGTTGGCCAGCTCAACTACCAAACGGCCGACCCATCCGGCTTCCAGCGGTGTGGTATTTACCAGCAGGCCAGCACGCGCGTAGGTAGATTTACCCATGGCGATCCCGGTGACGTTACGCGGCATGTGAAAGGTTTCGACGGTGACGCCGAGCGCATAGGAGTGTGGCGAAAGCAGATAGTATCTTGACCCATCTTCGGCAGTGCGCAACGGCGGCTCTACCAGCGATTCGTCATCGAAGGCTTTAGGATCTATTTCGCGGCCGTGGATGGGTGAAAAGATGCGAAAGCCGTCATCGGCCAGTCGCATGTCGTAGCCGTAGCTCGAGGCCCCCGCGGAAATTATGCGGCGGCCGTCAACATGCCTGACCAACTTCGGCTCAAACGGAGAAATGAGCTGGTGTTGTTCGGCCATTCGGCGGATCCAACGATCTGATTTAACTGTCATGATGGGGTCAGAGAATACAGTGACGTGCAATAAGTGACAAGGAGGCAGCGTTCGTGGTCAGTTGTCCGTGGTCAGTGGTCAGTTGTCAGTGGTCCGTGGTCAGCAGTCCGTGGTCAGCAGTCCGTGGTCAGTTGTCCGTGGTCCGTTGTCCGTGGTCCGTTGTTAGTAGTCAATCGTCAGTTTGTGTTCGGTCTTCGGCAAAGACAAAAAACGACTGACCACGGACAACTGACCACTGACCACGGACAACTGACCACTGACCACGGACAACTGACCACTGACCACGGACAACTGACAGCAATCGGCAATCGTCTCACTGGTCGCTCATTGCCAGCTTTCCAATGCGAATTGTTCCATCGCCAACGGTGAACTTGAACAACGCCCCTCCCGCTCCGGCACGAGCTCTGACGATCCGATCAGTGATCCCGGGCTTTTCGCGCGACTCCAGCGCTGAAAACCCGTCACTGATCTGACCAGTCCGTAAGATGTCCGCATCGATGTCGCCATTGAACCCTGCGGGCAGCTCCACGTTTAATTCTCCCGCAGCGATACGAAGGTCCGCTCCAGAGCCGCGCCAGCTACGCGTGGGGACCTTGACGTCGATCCTTCCGGAGCCGATAGTGGCCACGACCGTTCCGGATGTGAGGGTCATCTGAGTCTCGCTTTCGGTGGCCGTTAACGTGATGGCGCCATCAATTCCACTAAGTGTTATGGGACCACCTCCGGCGTTAATCTCGAGATCGACGGACGTTGGTACACGAACCCGGAAGTCGATCCTCCAGGGAAGACCGAGTAGTTTCTTGGGAAAGTTCTTCGCCACCCGTCGCATGAAAACCTTGTCGTGAGTCCCGGTGGTCAGGATACTCACGTGATTGGGTTCGTCATCCAGCACCCAGGTATTGACCACGGCCAGGCTATTTAGATCTGCTTCGGTTTCTGCCCGCAGTTCGATGTCAGCTGTAACTTCGATTTCGCTCCGTGGCCACCCCTCAACTGTGATTGATCCTTGCGGAGCTCCGATGATGGTGACGGTGCTGCCATACCCCAGCCGCCGCTTGTCGTGCCTGGTAGCGCTGCGTGTGAGCAACGGAACGGCACTAATGACAGCGGTTTCCTTTTTCTTCTGCGCGAGCGGTGTAGATAGAAACGCAGTGCCTGTGATTATCGCGAAAGCTGCTATGCCCAAGCTGAGCTTGATGAATCTGTAATGTAAGACCATGTTGGAAGTTGGACCGGTATCACTACTATCGGATTACGATCGATTCAATACGCTGAAGGCTCTATGTGAACCAAATTGGAGGAAGGGCGGCCTCAGTTGCGCATGATATCATCCAGGCACGTAACACCCCTAACTGCGGATACGGTGCCAAAAAACTAATGCGGACTTTCTCGATCGTCAGATCGAAATCGTCCGCATTTAGAAAGTGCTAATTTTATGGTACTGCTTAGCGACGAAGAAACGTGATACTGCCTTGAAAGGTTGTCACCATTACCGATGAACGACCATCGCCCACGTCGCCTACGAATTTCCTGCCGTCACCAAGGTTCTTAAAGCCGTTGTTCCAGAACTCGTTCAGCGCAATTTTCTTTGTCGGCGCCTGGGCCACGAGCCGGAACGCTGAATCAGAGGGAATACGTACGCTGATGTTTCCCTTTGTCGACTGGAATTGGTATGTGCCACCTCGCGAAAAATCTCCATCGAAGAAAATGTCTCCGATAGTATTCTGGGCCAGTACCTGCGAGGCGCTGATGCCACTCAAGGTGATATCACCTTCGCTAGTGATGTGGGCCCGCACCAAGCCGCCGCGAATATTACTGACCGTAATATTTCCGCGTCGCGTCTCAATATCAACCGAGGAATCCTGCGGCAACTGAATCTTGAAGTTCACATCGCCCACGTCTCCGCGGCCGCGATTGTCACCCATCACGTCGATGGAAACACACTCGCCCATTAGTTTGGGAGTTACGTTGGCGGTCGGAGCTTCCAACGAAGCAGTGATCTTTATCTCGTTGCGGTTCCAGGACTCAACGGTAATCGTTCCGGAGATATTCTTGAGTTCCACCCGGACGTTTTTCCCGGCGGGAAAACGCTTGGACACACTGCGCTGCGCGTGCGCCGTAGGTGAGGCACACGAACAGAGGACAGCCAAAACAACAAGGGCTGAGAAAATCTGCGCAACAGAAAATCTAATGGGCGACAACAGTCGGATACTCATTTGCACGGGCTCTTCACTAATCAAAGCTCTTACAGACTGCTGGGGAAAACCCCGAGCTAAAACTCTGTACTGTCGTTATAGGTCTGAAAAATCCCTTAGCATCGCCAGTTTGTCGTTAAGGGCAGCGTTCAGCATCGCTTCAGAAAACTCATCGTGGGGATTTCGGTTCAACTCATTTAGCCGTTCGTTTACTGTCTCATCGAGGGCCTTCACATTACGGTCGAAAGTATCGCGCATTTGTTGATTCCAACGTACCTTGTTTGCCTCCACGCGATGATTCCAGTAATCCATGGCCTGCTGCTGTTCCCGCATGCGATCGCGAACACGCGTTGCGGCGTCAGAGTTCGGTAACGTGGCCACTGGTGCCTTTCCCGCGCCGTTATCCCAACGACGCAGCAAAACTGTAGTACCTAGCGAAACGATCAATACCATCGCAGCCGCCGACGCCGCCAGCTGCGGTATCGAGAGTTCCCAACTGCGACTCATCCAGCGAGACCAGAAGCCCTGGGCTGGCAGTGCTGTGGCTGGTAGCTGCACTTCCGTTTCAATCACGTTGCGAATGCGCAGCCATAAGGCCGTCTCGTTTGGTGGCGCGCTGTATTCTCCGCGATGACTCTGGCAGAAGGAAACGATTGATTGAAGGTCGTTGCGCACCTCGCTGCAAGCGAGACATTCTTCCAGGTGCAGAGTCAACGTTGACTCGTCCTCTGGGCTCAACGCACCATCAACCAGTTCACCGACTAGTTCTTGACACTTTTCGCAGTTCATTTCTTCCAACCTCTTGGAATCTACTCTTTCACCTTCTGTTGCCTGAGCAGGCCCCGTAACTTCATCCGCGCCTTGTGCAGTTGTGACTTTGACGTCCCAACCGAACAGCCCAGCATGCGCGCAATCTCTTCGTGTTCGTGCCCTTCAATATCGTGAAGCGTGAAGACCGTACGATACCCGGGCGGCAGCTGCGAGATGGCTTTGTCGAGTGCAATGCGGTCGACAACCGGCATTGCGTTGGGGTTCTCCGTGCCTTTGACTATCTGTATCGGGGTCTCACCGTCCTCGGTGGTCTGTTCCATCTTGACCCCGCGCTTGCGGAAGTGCATCAAGACCTGGTTAACAGTTAGCCGATGCAGCCAGGTAGTGAAGGCAGATTCGCCACGAAAGCTTCCTATTTTTCGAAAGAGCTGAATGAAGACCTCTTGTGCCAGGTCTTCAGCCTCCGAGACGTTACCCGTCATCCGTAAACAGAGCGAGTAAACCCGGCGATTATGGCGCTGGTAGAGTTCTTCAAAGGCTCCCATGTCGCCCTGCGAAGCTCTCTGAGTCAGCCCGTAATCGGTTACTGGTTGTGTCTCGGTTTCGGCTGCGGTCACGTGGTTCGTCTTTGGGCAAGCGACGAAGGAATTAGCATCCTAACTGCTTGTTTTTCACGACTATCACGCTGCCGCCGTATTTCAAGGGAGCGGTATCTTTTCTCACGAATTCCCGGAGCGGGAATAGCGCGAGATTATCAGGTACCCTCGACGCGGGTGTGATGCCGCGCTTAGAGCGCGTCGTTGCCTTTCCCCGGCTAAAAGTTACTGGTTTTCTGCTGCCGCATCAACACCTTGGCTCTCGACCTCACCTCAACTGAGATATTTGGCCTTCAAGGAGCGAAAAACCATGCGCGCCTCGGTCCTCGAACGACCGGATCCCCTGTGAACTCTTCAATTCTAGGTCGTACGGCTTACTGGCAGGATACGGGCATAAGCACGCTCTGACAAGCGGGTGGGCGAGAAAGTGGTGGAACGATAGTCGTTCCCCCGGACCATTTAGCCAACCTGATAGAGTTTGATACGGATCATTGTATTCTTTGCGTCGAGTCTGAAGCCGGACGGGACAGAAAAGGAAAACCGGAGGCGTCCATTAACCAAAGTTACTCGAAACTCTTCCTGCGAACCGCTCACCTGGGGTCTTGGCAGGGAATGACCGTTGACTCTCAGCGACCGATACGCTGACAAAGGAATCGCACTTTTCGCCTTTCCTCGCTCGGTCCAAACGCTGGGCATCTTTTCTACCACCATCCATAACGACTTGTACGGCGCTGGTCCCATAGACTCAAAGGGCCAGATATAGTCGGAGCTGCGATCGACCGACCAATCGAAGGCTGCGATGAATTGACGTCTGCGATCCGTTTCGCTCTTGGAGACCGACTCCGCGAAATTCCGGTCAACGGATTGAGAAAAGGCGGGCCATGAGAGTCTTTCCACGATGTGCGGCTCACTGGAGTAGATTTGCAGAGACTGAGACCGTACTCTCATTGAGCATGAGATGGTAAGAAGCGATGCAAAGGCAAAGAGCATTCTTCTTTTCACGGTTCTCTCCTCTCTTGGCATGGCGTTCCAGCGTTTGGCAGGGTTACGGATGAGGCGAGATATTCCCGGTGATAACCAGGCTGCCTGAACGCCCCTCCAGCACTCCCCTCTGAAACTGCGCGGTTCCTACCAGAGTAATGCTGCCGCCTTCCGTGAGCGGCGAGCCTGTGAGATTGAGCCTCGATTCGCCCCATTCGACAGAGTTGCCGGTGCTCAAACGAAACACGGCATCCACCCTGGAGTTAATCCGGTGTCGTCCGGGGGATTCAAGCTGCACCCCGATCGACATGGTCATGTTGCCTGAAACAGGATGAAAGGCCCCTCCGCCGAAAATCCTGATCAACTGGGCGTTTAGTCGTCCTGATGCCTCTGCTTCGGGTTTGAGTTTGAGCGGAGGGAAGTACGCAATAATGACGTGGCACCGGTTTCGCGTAAATTGAAGAACGAGATCGAGGTCCACAGCAGGTACCTCGGCGAGGATGGCTCGCACTGTTGCCGTCCCGGTGAAACGCGCTCTCAACACGCCTGGCGCCCACACCCTCGGTGTTGCTCCGTGTTCGCTCCGACAACGCGCCACTTCTGCTCTTAGGGCTGAACGCTGGGAGTTGAGTTGGTTGATGCTTCTCAGTAGACCGGGCTTCATCGCCGGACTCGCGTCTCTCAACCTTTCCTGCAAGCGTCCGATTCGGGTATCGAGCGACTCGATTGCGTCTAAAAGTCGCTGACACTCCGGTGGCTCAACAAGCGGATTACAGTCCTGGTCGAGATCCTGAGCCCCAATTCCCGTGCTGAGGCTCACTAACAAGATGAATCCGGCAAGAAAGTTCCTTATCATGTTTCTCCTTTCAACTTATTGGACTGCATCAGCCGAGAAGCGCAGGAGTGATACCCGGCGTTTGAGTTGGCTGGTTCCACGCTGATGTTCTTTGCTTCTACTCCCACTAGTAGACTTCAACGTAAAGTTTTTGTTCGTGGAACTGCCAGCCCTAACTTCCACGGATTCCCTCTCATTCGCGTAGCCTCCGCTCGTAACACTGACTTGGTGCCTCCCCCCTGGCACCTCGGAGACCACATAATTGCCCGCCCGGTCCGTCGTATCACTTCGTCCTTGAATCGTGACTCGCGCGCCTGAGATTGGCCTTCCACTCTTTTCGTCCGTCACCCGGCCTCTCAGTTGGCCGGTTTCACGAGAACGCTCTCGGCTCTCACTCCCACGTTCTCTGCTCTCACCCGCACGTTCTCTGGTCCCACTCCCACTAGCAGACTTCAACGTAAAGTTTCTGTTCGTGGAACTGCCCGCCCTAACTTCCACCGCTTCCCTTTGATTCTTGTAGCCTCCGCTGGTAACGCTGACCTGATGCCTCCCTCCCAGCAGCTCCGTGACGACAT
>JAMQPI010000350.1 GCA_023717565.1 Pyrinomonadaceae bacterium
GCTGGTTGAATTTGGCATCCATTGGCTACGGCAAACGGTTCTGTGGTTGAGCGGTGCTTGAGCTGGTTGAATTTGGCATCCATTGGCTACGGCAAACGGTTCTGTGGCTGAGCGGTGCTTGAGCTGGTTGAATTTGGCATCCATTGGCTACGGCAAACGGTTCTGTGGCTGAGCGGTGCTTGAGCTGGTTGAATTTGGGATCCGGTCGCTCCGCTCCGACGAGCCGATACCGTACCCGTGCCTACCGGCCCGCGACTGCCTGTTGGTCAACGTCTCGGTCGTAGTACCTCTGGCTGTAGTAACGCTGATAGTAGTAGTAGTCATGCGACTGCAAGCTGATGTTATTCAGCACCACGCCAAAGATCTTCGCGCCTACGTCCTGAAGTAGCTGCCGCGAACGTCTGACGATATGACGGGAACTCTTACCGCCATGGACCACCAGCAGTACTCCATCGACCATCGACGAAATCAGCACGCCATCGGTGAAAGAGCTGACCGGAGGCGAATCCACCACCACGTGATTAAAGTTGGATTGCAAGGTCGCAATCAGCCGTCGCATCTGATCCGATCCCAGCAACTCGGCGGGGTTGGGTGGAATGGGTCCAGACGTAAGCAGGTGCAATCCGGTGACTTCGTCTTTATCCACCAACTCAAGCATGCCGGCCTCCGATAAGTCACTCGACAGGATCGAACTCAGCCCGGCCCGCTCGCTCAGCGAGAATATCGAGCGCAAGCGTGGGCGTCGCATGTCGGCGTCTATGATCACCACGCTGGCCCCGGTCTGCGCCAGACTAATCGCTGTATTTACTGCTGTGGTTGTCTTCCCTTCTCCAGGCAGGCTGGAAGTTACCAGCAGTGACCGCGGGGCGCGGCCGGCAGTGGAAAGCAAAACAGAGGTGCGCAGGTGGCGATATGATTCGGCGAGTGGTGAACGGCTATCCACGTTCATCAGGAGTTCCGGATTGTCAGCCGGGTTTCCGTTAAGCTTTTGCAGTGCTCCCTTGCCACCGAGCAGCCGCCGGCGAGTGCTTGCACCTACCGAGGGGATAATCGCCAGAGCGGGCAAGTGTAACAATCGTTCGACTTCATCAGTTGAATGGACGGTGTCGTCCAGATATTCCAGAAACAGTGCGAAACCAATTCCCAGACCTACCGAAAGGAAGAGGGCTATGAACACCGTCCTCATTCGGTTTGGCCCAATTGGACTATCAGGCGCGATCGCGTAGTCAATAATGGAAATGTTGTTGGGCTTGCCCGCCATGACGACGTCGTTCTCTTTAGAGCGCTGCAGTAGATTAGTTAGCAGACTCTTGTTCGTTTCGATCTCCTGCTGAATGATCCGGTAGTTAATGGCCGCCTCGTTTTGCGTCAGAGTTTCCGATCGCTGCTGATCGAAGGATTTCTTAAGTAATTCCTCGCGCCCCGCGGCTTGCCGGTACCGGGTTTCCAAATTCGTCAGCAAGGTAACACTCTTGCGACTACTGAGATCTTTGACCTGGCTTTCAAGCTCCTGGATCTGTTGGGTTACTTCCTTAACCTCGGGTGCTTCCTCAGTGGCATCGACCAGTAACTGCGCTCGCTTCTGACGCAACTCCGCTAGCGTCGACTCGGTTTCAGCAATGCGCTTCTCATCGGCATCTACCAATGCGGTAGCTGCGCCGGGAGCTCGGGCGGCTTTGTAAGCAGCTTCCGCGCTCTTACGTTCGTTCTCGGCCTCGAGCAGTTGTTTGTTAAGCCCGGCCAAGCGCTCCACCACAGTGTTCTGACTGGCGTCAAGCGAAAGGATTTGGTTGTTCTTGGCGTAGTTAACGAGGCGCTCTTCGTCCGTCCGGATTTGCTGCTGTAGCTCGGCGACGCGCTTCTGCAAAAAATCCCCCGTGCTGGTGTTGGTTTCAGTCTTCTTCTCAAGGTTTGAGAAAACGTACGTCTCAGCGATGGCATTGACAACCTTCGCTGCGACCTGCGGGTCAGTGTGCGTGAAACTCACATCAATGAGGCGAGTTTCTTTGTAGTAGCCACGGGTTTCTTTGACCGGATCGACCTTCAAGCCCCCGAGTATGCCGCCGACGTACCGCGAGAGCTGTTTAGCTTCTATCAGATCTTCTCTTGAACTTGCCGGCGCAACGGTTGTGCGAAGTGGCAATTCGTTTTGCGGGCGAGTTGTGGGGGCGTCCTTTTCTTCTCCACCGATACCAGCCATTCGCAAGACGGTCTGCCAGGTGGATCGCTTCTGGGTTGAGCTGCTTTTGAAAAAGTCAGGATTGTGTTCGAGGTCCAGCGTCTTGACAACGCGTCGAAGCAGACCGGGGCTCGTGAGAATCTGCAACTGAGTATTGAAGTAGGTTGGATCGTTGGCGGGTCCGATTACGTATGGCGTCCTACCAACGAGTGCCGCATTGTTTTCCAAATCGACCTGCACGCGAGCTTCTGCCTCATAGATATCGGGCTTGCGAGCCATGTAGAGCACGGCCAGCATCGTCACCAGAACGACAATGCCAATCACCAACCACAGTCGCTTACGTACAGCGCGCCAGTAGTCAAGGAGATGGACCTCCGTCTCCGCATTAGGATCGACGCCGTAGTTGTACGAGTGCGGAGGGGCACTCATCTCAACCGGTCTCTCGATCGCGTTTGGCTCCGGCTCTCTTTTCGCTAATTCACGCGATGGCTTCATCTTTAACTCCAAATAAAAGTTCGGAATGCGAAAGCAGTAAAACGATCCACTAAATCACACTAAGCAACACGAACTAAGACGTCTCTTTTCGTGCCCTTTCGTGTGGTTTCGTGGATCGCTTTTGTATTTTAGCGCTTGCTACAACAGATCCCCGAGAAACTGCGCATCAAAAATCAGAAATCAGAAATCAAAAATGCTTTTAGGGAATGACTCGGATGGGCAGTTGGGCGACGCTCGAACCGGCTCCGGTGACCAGGCTCCGCAGAAGGGCCTTTCCTTCGGAAGTCTGAACTTCAACGATGTCGTTGGGCATTAACGCGATGTCTTCAGCTCGCTTTTTCTCGATGGCGGAGAGATCGACGATTATTTCCTTTTTCGTCGGGCTCCCCGGTTCTTGTCTCAGCAATCGGATTTTGTCCTTCTTAGTGTCCTGTCTGACGCCGCCCGCCATAGCGATCGCCCGCGACAGTGAAACCGGCTCCTTCAGAGGGATTGTCAGCGGACTAAACACATTGCCGACCACGTACACCTGATCGGCCTCGGGGAGCGTGACGATGTCTCCCGGTTCGAGATACGGGTTGGCATTAGGGTGGCCCTGGAGTGTCTCGCTAAGCTTGAAACTTGAAAAGGCGGTGGCAACATCGTCGTCGCTTGGCTTGTTGCAGGCCCAGGCTTGGGGCGAATGGACCACGTTGATTGTTTGGCCGGCCTTGGGCGTTGGACCTTTAGCGTAAGTGAGCAGTTCGAGAAGTCGCACTCGCCGCTGCAACTCAAAACGGCTTTGATCGTTGACGGCCCCGATGATGGCCACCTGCCTGGAGTGATAACCCTTAATGAATACGTCTACTTGCGGGTTCCGGTAGAACTTCAGATACCTGCTGGCTATTGCCTTTGCCAACTCGCCTTCTGTCTGACAGGCGGCTGGTATCTCAGTGTCGATCAAAGGCATGCGGATCATGCCATTCCCTTCGACGCGGACAGATTCACGAGAGAGGTTCGGGCGATTCAGAATGCGGATGTCCAGCACGTCGCCCGGCCCGATCCGATAGCGGTCGTCGGGTTCGCCAGTGTTGACTGAAGTAGTTACAGTTTGACTCGTAACAACTGCGGGTTGATGGGGCGCCTGGCCAAGGGCCAACTGGGACACGGCCAGGCACAAAGTGATCGAACAGATCTTGTTATTCATGACTTACTTTCCTCCCAGACCGACTCGGCGGGACAACAAGGCTTCGCGCATGTGGTTCGGATGGGCCAGGTTCAGTACCGTGTTACTCAATAGAACCATCAGTTCTTCGTGTTCTCGCTGAAATGTTCCCGTCAACGGACGATCATCAGTCTTGACCACGATGCCTTCTCGCACCCACTGCCAGAACTGAGTTTGAGTGGTCCAAAACTCCTTGCGGTCGCGGCAAATTACGAGGGCAGTCTTCTTCTTCTTTACCGTTTTCTTCTTAACAGTTTTCTTCTTCTCTTTTTTTGTAGTCATTTTTCTTGTCCGGTCGCTAAATACACCCGTGCCCTTGCATGTACTTCTAGCTCGTAATTGAGCCGGAAGTTCACACACAGTACCCCGTGGGGAAGCCTCTATGGCGAGGCAGCATCAGGTTGTCAAAAAGAATTTCGGATTTGGGATTGCGGATTTCGGATTTTCAGAACTTGATCCGATGAGTAAGTTTATTCAACTTTCGCAACCCTATAAATTCGAAATCCGCAATCCGCAATCCGAAATTCCTCTCCGCAATCCGAAATTCACTTCACATCAGTAATCTCGATATCAACTCCGCCCGTCTTCTCACTCCAAACTTGATGAAGATGTGGCGCAGGTGGAACTTCACCGTCTGTTCGGTGACCTGGAGACGACTACCAATCTGCGCGTTGGTCAATCCCTCCACACAACAAAGTGCCACTTGCGCTTCTCGCCGGCTCAGGCTTCGATGCTCAACTACCCGGGTGATGGCGCGCTCAAAAGAATGGTTCAACTCTCCGCGTTCGACTCCCGCAAGTCCCTGCTCTCGTCGTCTGGCAATCACCTCCTCAGGAGGGTAGACGCGATAAGCAGCACCGTTCGCGGTAGTTTTCTGTTCGCGCTCGATACTCAATTTCGACAGTAGGCCTTCGAGGCCACGACGGATCGTGCTGAGGCTGCGAATTCCGGTGACGCTCATCAACCGGCGAGCAGTAAGCAGCGCAGGCTTTGCGTTTTCATCGAGCGCAAGAAGCATCGCTCGATAGAGTTGATGCTCAACTGGGGTATGGCTCAGCGCCACGAGGGCCATGTTGGGACGGCCCTGAAAATGTTCGCTGTGCTCTCCTAAAGAGTAGGTTTTTGAATCTACTCCGGAGATGAGAGGGGCTTTTTGGGGGAACATTCAGGCAATTAGAAAATTTACTAGCGGCAGGAAGTGGAACAAACACTTTCGTTCCAGCTCTTGGCTAGGGGGCCGCGCGTTACTTCGTAACAGGGACGGAACCTAAGACGAAAGGGTACAGACCCTTGGCCTTTCCCGGGTTCTCCGCGAGTTATCAAAACAGATTTTTCTAAACCATCCGGCCCAATCGGGTAAAACTACTGGGAGCCGAATGAGGCCGACTGATTGTGAGGCAGAGCCTAATTCCATCGACTACTTCTGTCAAGCAGATTGATCCACGTAAATAAACTAGAAGACTGTTGCGGCCTTATCCCAGCTGCGCGTCCACCATTTCGCACCAAAGATGTCCTATTGTTATGTGTGCTTCTTGTACACGTGCGGTTCGCTGAGAAGGAACGCTGACAACCAGATCGCAGATTGAAGCAAGCGGTTCGCCTGTACCGCCAGTAAGAGCAATTGTCCGGCAACCCAGATTTCTGGCGACCTCAGCGGCCCTAATCACATTCGCTGATGTGCCACTTGTGCTGAGTGCAATTAGGACGTCGCCTTCGCTGCCAAGCGCCTGCACCTGGCGTGAAAAAACTTCTTCGTAGCCAAAATCGTTGCTGAGTGCGGTGAGAGCAGAAGTGTCAGTGGTGAGTGCTATAGACGGCCAGGCGCGCCTTTCGAGCTCATATCGTCCCACAAGTTCCGCGGCAATGTGCTGAGCGTCGGCAGCGCTGCCACCATTTCCGCAGAGTAGAATCTTGTGACCCTCGCGCAGAGCGGCGCAGATCATTTCGCCGCTACGCTCAATCTCAGCGATTCGTGTTTGGAGTAATGCCTGGATCGCCTCGAGATGTTCCTGCAGGGAATGTTTCAGCAGCGTCGCTGCAGTTAGTCTCTCTGATTTCGGCTGGTCCACTTCGCAATTGACTCCGCCAAACTAAAATGCAATCCACGCCTCAATGTCACTGTCGTCAAAGCGCTACTTCGCGATTCGAACAGTTGAGCTTGGAAATTACCATATAACCTGGTGGATCGTGAATGGTGGATCAGAATGTGATAGGGTGACACGAATGACAAACCGAGTATTTACCAATCACGAAATACGGTTTAGTATTTGCGGCGGGTTTCGCCTTTCATTCCTCACATAGTCATGACCACTACCAATTCCACGCCAATGCTGCGCCAGTACCACGAGTTGAAGCAGCAGCATCCCGGGACCTTGCTCTTTTTTCGGCTGGGCGACTTTTATGAGCTCTTCTTTGAAGATGCCGTTATCGGCTCTCGCGAACTGCAAATCACTCTGACTGCGCGTCACAAGGACAGCGGCAACCCGGTGCCAATGTGTGGCGTACCTCACCACTCTGCTGCCAATTATATCGCCCGTCTGGTTCGACGTGGATTTCGAGTCGCAATCTGCGAACAGACCGAAGACGCTTCCAAGACCAAAAAGCTGGTACGTCGCGAAGTGGTTCGTATCGTCACGCCCGGAACGCCTATCGACCCTCAACTTCTCGAAGCACGCGAATCAGTCTTTCTAGCAGCGGTGTGCAGTGCCGGGGAGACTATCGGCGCCGCCTTCCTCGATATCTCCACAGGTGAGTTCCGTTCCACGCAGGAAAGTGGCCCAAATGCCTGGGAAAAGATGCGGGCGGATCTCGAATCGTATGGGCCTCGCGAATTGCTCTTCCCTGCTTCCCTGACCCCCCTGATAAAGACCGGACTCTCTGGGAAAGTCCAAACAGGAACGTTGCCTTTGACTGTGGAAGACAATTCAGGGTCAGACTCGAAGATAGATCAGTCTCAATCTGATAGAGGCTCATCGAGGGATTCCAACAACGAGCAACTAATTGAAGCGACTTTAACGCCGCTCGACGACTGGCTTTGGCAGGAAGACGAATGCGCCACGCTCTTGAAGGATCAGTTTGGTGTGCGCTCGCTGGAAGGCTACGGTCTCAAGGGCAAGCACGAAGCAATACGCGCTGCCGGAGCGTGTTTGCGCTATGCCCGCGACACTCAACGCGCCGCTGCAGCCCACGTCACGGATCTGGTCTACTTCGAACCACAAGACCATCTGGTGCTCGACGCCGTTACCGTTCGGAATCTCGAACTGGTTGAGTCACTGGGTGGATCGTCGGGCCGATCTCTGCTCGACGTAATAGACGAAACAGTGACCGGAATGGGGGCGCGTCTGTTGCGGTCATGGATGCTCCGTCCCGCGGTGCGACGAGGAGAAATTGAAGCCCGACTCTCAGCCGTCGATGACCTGCGCGCGTCGCAAATGTTGCGAGACAAACTCCGATCTCTCTTGAAAGAAGTTTCGGATCTCGAACGCTTGAACGGCAGGATCAACCTGGGCTCGGCAACGCCGCGCGATGTGAACTCTATTCAACGTTCACTGGACCAGATCCCTCATGTCAAGGCACTCCTCGCAGACGCCCAGTCCTCCCTGCTGCAGGTCTTGTGTGAAGGTACCGACGAGCTGCCGGAGCTGCGCGCGCTGTTGGCCAGGGCGATTAGTGATGATCCGCCGGCGAAGTTGAGCGACGGCGATACGATTCGTGCCGGCTACTCCGTTGAACTTGATGATCTGCGCTCAACCAGCCGCAATGCCAAGCAAATCATCGCAACGTTGGAAGCTACGGAGCGTGGCCGCAGCGGCATAGGCAATCTTCGAATCAGATACAACAGCGTATTTGGCTACTACATTGAGGTGTCGAAGGCCAACTCGGCGCGGGTGCCCGCGGACTACGAGCGACGACAGACTCTCGCCAACGCTGAAAGATACACAACTCCGGAATTAAAGGACTGGGAAAAGAAGGTCCTGGGCGCTGAAGAAAGAATCATTCAACTCGAAACAGAACTGTTTACAGACATTTGTCGTCAGGTTGCTGCCGAGTCCAGACGCATTCAAGCCACCGCGCGGGCGCTGGCGGCAATGGACGCGCTGGCTTCTCTCGCCGAAGCCGCAGTGCGACGTCGTTTCGTTCGGCCGGTCATACACGATGGGGATGAAATCGAAATTGTTCAGGGGCGTCATCCGGTCATTGAGATCTTCAACGAACAGCCCTTTGTTCCCAACAGTCTCTACATGAATAACTCTACGGACCGGTTGCTGATCATCACAGGTCCAAACATGGGCGGCAAGAGTACCGTCCTTAGACAAACTGCAATCATCTGTCTGTTGGCGCAGATGGGAGGCTTTGTTCCTGCCGACAAAGCAAGGCTGCCGTTGTTTGATCGCATCTGGACCCGAGTGGGAGCCTCCGACGATCTCACCCGCGGTCGTTCTACTTTCATGGTGGAGATGACTGAGACGGCCGCAATTCTTCACAGCGCCACCCCGCGATCGCTGGTGCTGTTGGACGAAATCGGACGCGGCACCGCCACCTTCGACGGACTCTCGATCGCCTGGGCCGTGGCGGAATACTTGCACGACTCCGCCGAACACGCTGCCAAGACTCTCTTCGCAACTCACTATCACGAATTGACTGAACTCGCCGAAAGATTGCCAGGTGGCCAGAACTATCAAATCACCGCGGCCGAACGCGATGGCGAGGTGGTCTTTCTGCACCGGCTTGAGCGCGGTCGCGCTTCGAAGTCATATGGAATCGAAGTGGCGCGATTGGCAGGTCTGCCGCCAGCGGTGCTCGCGAATGCTCGTGAGGTTTTAGCGCGACTCGAGCGTTATGAGCTGGATGTTTTTGCCGAAGAAGATCAGATCCTGGAGCAGCGAGCCAGGTTTGCGGAAGAAGCTAAGGCATCAGCTGCAGCAGTCGGCGCCGCGGGAATGATGTCTAGTGAGTCCACTTCTCCGAGCGATTCCCTATCAGAGCTGACCAAACGAGCCGGGCGCCGAAAATTAGCGTCGCAAACATCTCTCTTCGACCTGGCTAATCAAAAAATCGTCGATGACATTCGCAACCTCGACACCGATCAGCTTTCGCCGGAGGAAGCCAAGGACCTTTTGCGCAAGCTCCGCGAGCGGTTGCTGTAAGGTCGGAAGGAAGATATTTGAACTTGAGAGCTTGCCAACTTGAGCGGGGGTAAACCGCCCTTCCCAACCTGCGAATTTACGCACCTTGAATGGTTCGATTCATCTAGCTGCCTTAAAGCAGCCGATCGCGCAGCCTCGCCAGCAATTCCTTAGCTTCTTCCGG
>JAMQPI010000409.1 GCA_023717565.1 Pyrinomonadaceae bacterium
CCGCACCGCTTCGAGCAAGCGTTTAGGGTCGCCATTGACCTCCGCCAGCGTCGATCTCAGCAAGTCGTATGTGCCTATCACCCGCGATTTGTAGTCCTTGATCATGTGGGTTTCAATCAACATGGAGGCCCGATTCCGCAGCGGCACGTAGCCGGTGGAAAAGCGCGGACTACCATTGAAATCTCGAATGCCTTGGCTGAAGTCTCGGTTGTCGGCAAACTCGAGATACCACGACACCACATTTCCTGCGGCTTCAGTAGCAGGAAACACCTTGCCATCTAACACCTTCCGCTGCCACTCGAGCACACTGGGAGCAATCCCTTCGTGATGCTCAAAATGGTAGGTGATGTTATAGCGATAGTCGGCGCCATCGGTGACGTGGCAATCGATAAATAAGTCGGGGTCCCACTGGTTCCAGAGAGATAACCACGCTCGAGTCTCTGGGGTGTCGGCCTTCATATAGTCGCGGTTGAGGTTTTGGTTGGTAGTAGTGGCCCGCCAGCCCATGTCTACCGGGCCGTTCTGGTTGATGCGGTTGTAAGGACTCGATCTCTCGTGTCCGTCTGTGTTGTAGATAGGAATGAAAAGCACGACCAGGTTTGACAGCAACCCCGGTAGCGTTTTCGTGATGGCAATGTCCCTCAACAAAGCGAACCCGGCATCCTTGCCATCGGGCTCGCCGGAATGAATGCAGGCCTGAATGAGGACTACGGCTTTGCCAGCCTTTCGTGCCGCCTCAGGCGTGAAGGTCTCGCCTTCTGAGGCAATCAGGAGCGGGAGGTCACGCCCTTCTCCACTACGCCCAAATGAGACGTATCTGATCAGCGAAGAAGCCGCATCGAGCTGCTTAGCATAGGCTATCGTCGCAGCATAGTTGGGTGTTTCTCGGTAGTTGGTCTTCTCCGCATGTGTCTGCCATTCGGGCGGAGATTCAGGGCGGGGGTTATTTGACATGTTTAGCTTTGGGAATCCGTACCAGAGGAATTTTGTCTGAGATCGCGTTCGCAAGATCGGCACTTCGTACGCCGTCTGGCATTCAGAGTTCCGCAAGCCAGACAGCGGATGTACATCGTGCGCGCGAACCAACCAGTGATGACTGCGCTAAGACCTAGAATGCCGATCAAGACAACCAGGTTTAGCAGTAGTTCTTTCAACGCTTAGAGGTTTCTCCTAGTCGCTCGTGATAATCCTGCAAATCGTTGAGGAAATCAACAAGGTTATGTTAGAGTCGACCTCGGATTGCAATCATAGAACCCCCGGGAGAATCCAGCTTGTACGACATTATAGATAAACACTGGCCGATGTCTGTTGGCGACGGGAAAGCGACGCGGAAGAAGAAACCCCGGATCCTGGCTATCACCACAGACTGCTGCACCGGATGTGCCGGATCACCCGCCTGTATCGAATATTGTCCCATCGAGGCTTGCATGTTCTGGGTCCCCGACGAAGATCATCCACCGTTCGGGCGCATTGAAGTTGACCCTTATCTCTGCATTGGTTGCCAAAAATGCATCAGCAAAGGCCCCGATGGCGCCTTTCTCGACGGGTGTCCCTGGGACGCGATCGAGATGGTCCCGACTGAGGACTGGGAAGGGCTTCACGGGATCGCACTTCCGGACGCGCCACCTGCCCCACCTGCCAGCTAAGTTGATTCCGAAACTGATCAGGGGCGGGAAACGCGTTCGGCGTACCGCCCCATTATTGTATTCAGGATCCTGGTTTTGGGAGCCTCGCACTTCGTCTGATTGAGGGACTGTTAGCCTGGCAGTCGGTCCGAAAAAGCGCCATGAGTAAGAACCAACGCAATTCAGACTCCCATTTTGAGCTCCAGTCCGATTCAGGTGCGGTATTGGCCCGTCGCCAGACGAGCTTTCTGGCCGACGGCGCATACTTGTTCCAAGATGAATTGGAGGTTCACGGCGCACTGGCTGCCAAAGTCATCACCTGCACGGCTTGGCTGCTGGAACTCTATCAATTGACGGCTGGCAAAGTCTTTTTTACTACCACTAAAAGTGAGGTTCGGGCAACTTCGAACCGTTTTGGGGTTCTGTACCCTCCATTCACCATCTCGCAACTTTCCCTCGAAAACGCACGGGGTCATCTGATCGGAGTTGCCGCGACTGAATCTTTGCCTGCTGGGCTCACCAGGGTACCGACAATATTTGAAACCAGGTGCACCGAATTGCCGGCAGGTGTAGCGGACGTCTTGGAAATTTTTCGACGGGGCGAGAACCATCAATCAGTGGAGTTGAACCCGAAACCATCTCTGCTTTCGGTTAAAGCGAAACGGCTGATCGATGAGAATTATCTCAGCTATCCATCCATCTCACGCGTGGCCCAGCGATTAGGAGTCACGCATGAACATCTTTCCCGGCAGTTCAAACGCGATTTCGACACCAGCCCCAGCGCTTACCTGCACCAACTGCGCCTGGCCGATGCACCCCTCATGCTGGCCAGGGGCGAGGAGATTATCAACGTCTCGCAAGATGTGGGCTACAACGATCTGAGTCGCTTCTACAAACAGTTTCGCAAATCCACCAGGACCTCACCCGGGGTTTGTCAGTCGCTGATGAAGCCAAATCGAGTTTAAGGCCACGGCTAACCTGGAGCCCTGGCCATTGAGATAAGTGGCAATCTGATTCGCGGTCGGTTGAACCGCTAGTCAGCAGCCTCGACAGGATGGATTCCTTGTCAGTGACGCTTGAGTTCGTCCATTACTCTGCGAATTACTTGGGCCAACTCCGACGGTTTGTGATTAGGAAACCTGAATTCATGTCCCTTGAACGCAGACAATGAGAGTCCGGAGGAATCAGGCGCAATGTAGTACGCGGCGCTCAACGCGTGAATGGTCGGGCGAGGTTGCCGCAGCTCGCATGCGCCGAGATAACGCAGTGGGGCATCTGCCCGCTCAGTCCGAAAATACTCGATGCCGCTTTCAATCCCCTCCAAAGCCTTCTTCATCACCTCCAGCTCAGCGTCCTCAAGATAGACAAGGTCGGTGGCGTTCTGGCTGGTAAGCTCTATCCGAATCCCACTCATTCGGTGCGGAGGTCGCAAGTCATCCTTAACGACCAGGGCGGTAGCAACCAAACGAGTTGCAGCGCTTTCGATGCGTCCGACCTCTTTGGACCATGTGACCCGTGCTGTAGGTTGCCCTGCGAACGCTTCCAATTTCGTGGGCTGAAGAGCCAGCGTTGAATTGACTTGGGCCAGTCCACTGCTGAACAAGAGAACACAAAGACAAATTATGAGGGGTGATCTCATACACCCTCCTTTCAAGTGATATTACATCACAGCCGATTTGAGCTAACGGCGTAAACCGGAAGCCTAATTCTCAAGTAATATCAAGAAACGCCAAGACGTGCCGGCCCTTCTTATACTAAATTGCCGTCGCTTAAGGAAGGAGGAGTGGAATGCGAAAAGTAACGTTTGGCGGAGCGAGCAGTTTCGACAATCACTTTGCACGCAAAGATCACTCGGTTGATTGGCTGATGTGGAGTGATGAAGCGGCCTCAATGATGAAGGACTATTGGAAGACGATCGATACGATACTGATGGGACGCAAAACCTACGAAGTTGGGCTTAAGAACAGCAAAGGCAAGGGCAACCCTTACCGGGGCATCAAATCCTACGTGTTCTCGCGCACTCTACAGCCAGCCAAAAACCCTGGCGTCGAGATCATATCGAAAAATGCCGCGGGATTCGTAAGAATGCTTAAGGGTGAGGAAGGCAAAGACATCTGCGTGATGGGCGGAGGCGATTTCGCCAAGACGCTCTTCGAAGCGGACCTGATTGATGAAATTGGTTTCAATATCCATCCAGTCTTGCTGGGCTCGGGCATCCCAATATTTTACGAAATGAAGCGTCAGATTGATCTGGAACTGCTGACTTGCAAGCCTTTCAAAAACGGCTGCGTGGCGGTTACTTATCGAGTGAAACACCAAGCCAACAAGATCTAAAAACAGATCCACGAAATCACACGAACCGGCACGGAAAGAATTTCGTGTTGGTTCGTGTGATTTCGTGGATCGGGTTTGGTTGACAAGCCGCAGTGATCATCAATGTACCACTACCGCTGTTTCGTCCGGCTCTGAATGACCTTTATCGTCAGGGCCGCCTGTTGCTTTATGCGATCGGCCGAACCAGTGGAACCGCTGGCATAAGACTCAATAGCCGGCAGGTCCTGGGGTTCACCAACCAGGGCAAGTCCGCGCAGTGCCTCCCAGAGACTGTCTTCATCCGAATTGATCGTCAATAATGCCGCGCCGAGTACGACCTTAGAACCGCTAGCCGCGATGATCCGTTCCAACTTTCCGGGAAGCGGCGACCTGACCTCGACTGTCTTCTTGTCAGGCTGAGTAATTCGAGCGAGGAGGGTCCCTCGTGCGAGCGACGCCCCTTCCTTGAGAGTGCTAGCTACCTCACCTTCCGCAGAGGCAGTCACCAAGTAGGGACTCAGCATCGCGACGAGCTCCGGACGTCCACTTGCATCTGCGAATCTAACCAGGGCCAGGGCGGCGTTTCTGCGCACAATCGGTTCCGGATCTCGCACCAGTTTCAGCAGCGACTGATGGAATTCTTCTGACTTGCTGTCAAATCCCATCAGCCATGCCGTAGTCAAACGGAACTCTGTTTCCGGATGGCCGGCCAGACCCAAGACCTGCGGATACCACTGTTTGGCAGTAGGGTCACCGCGTTCCAGCCGTTGCTGGATTTGCAAGAGCGCATGTTGGACGCGTCGCGGATGCTTCTCATCGACGAGATACTGAGAGATGTCTGCATCGGATAGATCGCGGCCAAACCAGGTGAAATACCACGTCAAGAATGCTCCGGTTACAAACAGTACCGCCAGAATCAGGGTCGGACCCGAGGCGCGAATCCGCTTCACCTGCGGAGTCGCAATGGTTTCTGAAGTATTACTTGTCATCCGCTTAACTATGACGGGTAGATGCGGTAGAGCATCAAATAGACGATTACGCCGGTTACGGAAACATAGAGCCATAGAGGTAACGTCCAACGCGCTATTCTGCGGTGCCGGATGAAATCTCCACGGGCTGCGCGGTAAACCGTAATCAAGACGAGGGGGACTATAACAATAGCCAGGATCACGTGGGTAATCAGGATGGCAAAGTAAAACGGTCGAACGATTCCCTGTCCGGGGAAAGGGGTGTCGCCATGATAGTAGTGGTATGTCAGGTAGGAGACCAGGAAACACGTCGAGGTCACCAGCGCCATGATCTGGCAGTTTCGGTGCGATCGAACTGATCGGGCGCGAATAAAAAGGTATCCCGCAATCAAGAACAAACCGCTGGTAGTGTTCAAGAGCGCGTTTAAGTGAGGCAGGTAGGAGATGTATTCAGGCATTCAGTAAAGCTCAATGCAGCGCCGACGCAGACTCAAAACACCCTTCGATCGGTAATTCCAGCGGCGACTTGCCTGCCCTTCTTTGTCAGCGAATAAAAATCGTTTCCCAGTTCCTCAAGCAATCCTTCTTTGACCAGTCGCTCGACGATATCAAAAACCCGAGTACGGGCGTCCGGATCGTTGCCGCCGGCTTCAAACAAGGTGTGCAAATCCAGCTCGTCCTTCTTCCAGGCCGCAAAACTGCCCAGTACTGTTCCGGTGAGCTCGTCCACGGTAAGAAAAACTCCGCTAGGTCTTTTCCGATTCCTTCGGTTTCATCCTGGCCATCATGGATTTCACGTCGGGTGGAACCGCGCGACCCCTAGCATCGAGCAAAGGAGGTCCAGACGCAGCCAACTGAGCGACTTCCGGGCGAGGGGATCGCTTGGTAAAGGGAATTGGCAAGCGACCCTCCGACTGAAGATAAAGCAACGGAATAGCCACAAACATGAGCGCCATGACAAGGCAAACAGAGATAAAGAAGAGAACGTCGGTGGTAAAGAACTGTGGTGAGAAAAGCGCTGTCCAAATGGCCAGCCCGATAAAGAAAATTCCCAACAGGACACAGACGATATTTAATAGCCCGAGTTCTTTCTTCATCAACCTTCCCTCACTTGCGACCATCGTTCCGCTTGCAGCGCCTCCAGCATACCGGAAGTTTGTGTGGCCTGAGCCGTTTAGTGCTTGGCCTTGCCCGGCGGTTTAGGCCGCTCGGACATCTCTTCATAGCCGCATCGTTCACACTGCCAGATTGCAAACACCGCGTTGGGATCACCGCTGCTCTGATAGACCGCTCGGTCCGACGGAATAATCTTGCCGCCGCAGCGCGGACAAGCACGACCGCGCGTGGTGCGCGTCTCAACGTCAAGAGCTAGCGGGTTATCGTCAGACATGCTGAATTACGGGACTGTCCATAACGGCGGACTTATGGCGTAGGAGGGTCAGGATCGGTTGCGTCGTCCTCCGGCGCGCTATGGCGCTTCAGCACGATGAAGATCGAACAAAATATTGCCACCGGAGGAGTCAGGAGCACCAGCACTGCGATATTGAAGTTCCTGATAAAAAATGGATTGTTTGAGCCGGCGAGTGAAGCCCGACACATAGAACATTGCGCGAGTCCGGTCGCCTCGAGCGCCAGAAATGCGCCCATGATCAGGACGGGCACCAGCAATCCCCTGGCTATTCGCGCAATGTTCATCAATGGCTCTCCGCGGCCGGTTCGGGTGGCGTCTCCTTAAACTTATAGCGCAGGTCCTGCGATCTAAAGCTATCCGGAAAGAATACAAACAAAAGACAGATACAGACTACCAGCATGGGCACGATAGTAAGAATCAAGCTGAGCCGCTCAAACTTCAGGTGCATGAAGTAGGCCACGATCAGCGCCGCCTTAATTATGGAAAGACCCAGCAGGATCGTCAGCATGATGTGGATTGCCATGGGCCGGTAAGCCAGGACGATCTCAACCATTGTCAGGAGCACGAGCCAGATCCAGATTGAAGTAAACAGCTTGTTGCTGCCCGCAAAATGTTCATGCTCGTCAGCGTGTGCGTTCATTAAGCGTCTCTCCTTTAGCCTATCGATGACCCAGTCGCAGGACTGGTAAGGCCCCGATGTTGAACCGGTCGCTACCGCTCGCGGTTCTGACAGTTAGTGCGCGCCGATGTCGACCGACATGATGTAGATCAACGGAAACACAAACATCCAAACCAAATCGACGAAGTGCCAGTAGAGGCCGCTAATCTCGACGTCTTCATGCTTGAGTTTGTTGATCCTGGTCGCTATCACCGCAAGATAGATGGCGCCGGTGAATACGTGGAACATGTGTAAGCCGGTGATGGTAAAGAAGGTCGCGCCAAAGAGTGGCGACGGCAGCGTGCCATCAGGAGTAGCGTACCGGGTTACCCATTCAGCGGGCAGGCTAAATGGTCTCAAGCCATCGCTGATCAAATGGTTCCACTCGATCAAGTGCAACACCAGGAAGGCGAGACCAAAGAAGATTGTCCCCATGATCCACTTGCGGGCCTTGGCTCGATCTCCGCGACTGGAGGCGGAAACGGCGAATACCATGGTCAGGCTCGATGAGAGCAGGCAAAAGGTCATCACCGATGAGAAAACGATGCTGGGAAAGAACGGAAAAGGCGTGGGCCAAACGTTGGACGCGCGCAGATAGCTATAGCCAATCAGCAGCGCCGAAAACGTAAGCGAGTCGGAGACAATGAACAACCACATCCCCAGCTTGCGATGGCCGACGCGATACGGGAGCACACCGCCATCCCAATCGGCTGCCGGAAAATGTTCCGCGCGGGCTTCAGTACTCACCTGTTACCTCCAAAAAGTGGCACAGACTCTAGTCTGTGGGCTCAGTGTGAAAACCGTTGACTACACAGACTTAGAGTCCGTGCAGTCAGGTGCTACCTACCTCCAAAAGAACAGGAGGACAAACAAGTAAATCCACAAACCATCCATGAAATGCCAGTAGAGTGTAACGGCATCAGCGACAGCGTGCCGCTTCACCAGGGTCTGCTCGTCGCGCGCGGCGCGGCGGGCGCGGAACAGCAGATAGATGAGTGCTATGAGACCCCCGATCAAGTGAACGCCGTGCGTAGCAGTCAAGAGATAGAAGAACGAGCTATGTGGGTTGCTTGCGACATAAACACCTTGCCGCACCAACTGACGCCAAGCGAGCAACTGCGAACACAGAAAGGCGGCCCCCAAAGCTGTAGTCAACAGTAGCCAAAAATTGTAAGAGCCTCCAAACGCAGATTTGAGTCTGCGTCTGGCTACTTCTAGCGTGCCGCTGCTGGCGATAATAAGTACCGTGCTCAGCAATAGAATCTGCGGCATTGCGATGGGATGCCAGTCGCTGCTGGAAGCGGCGCGCACGATGTACGCGCTGGTAAGGGCAGTAAACATCATCAAGATGGATGCCAGACCTACCCACATGCCGATGCGGTAACGGTTGGCGGACTTCTCAAACTGCGAAAAATCTCCTTCGTGCCCGTTGCCTTTGCGCGAGCCACCATTCCCGCCGGGAAATCGCGATCTCCCACCGGGTCCCATGCCTTTCTTTGTGATCGGCTTAGTGCCGGTGACCGTCGTGGCCATTCCCACTGGTTCCCTCCTGCCCGACCGGTTGGTGAGCTATCTCAGGTTGCGTCTGCATTACAAAATCATTCGCAGCTCCGGGCACCGCAAACTCATATGGCCCCCGGTAAACCACTGGCAGGTGGCCGGCAAAGTTGTCATGTGGCGGCGGCGACGACGTGGTCCACTCGAGGGTGGTCGCCTCCCAGGGATTCTCGCCGGCCCTCTTCCCTTTGAACATGCTCCAAAACAAATTGAAGTAAAAAACAATCTGGACCAGTACGGTGGCTATCGCCGCGATAGAGACGAAGACCACAAGCGGATGGAGCGTCTTTAGATATTCGTACTCGGTGAACTGTGCAAATCTCCTCGGCATTCCAACGATGCCCATGGTGTGCATCGGCACAAAGATGCAATAGACACCGATGAAGGTTACCCAGAAGTGGAACTTGCCCAGGCTCTCATTCATAAGGCGACCGAACATCTTCGGAAACCAGAAGTAAGTCGCCGAAAACATACCGAAGATCGAAGCCACACCCATTACCAGGTGGAAGTGCGCGGTCACGAAATACGTGTCGTGCATCGGGAGATCCAGGGAGGTCTGACCCAGCACGAGGCCCGTGATTCCCCCAGCGACGAAGAGCGACACGAACCCAATTGCAAAAAGCATCGGGGTGGTGAAACGGATTCTGCCGCCCCAGAGCGTTCCCAGCCAGTTGAACGTCTTAACCGCGGAGGGCACGCCGATGGACAACGTGAGTATCGAGAAAGTCATTGCCGAGTATGGGCTCATACCACTGATGAACATGTGATGGCCCCACACAAAGAACCCCAACAGGCCAATGGCAAAAATCGCAAACACCATCGCCCGGTACCCAAAGACGGGCTTACGGGCGAAGGTGGCCAGAATATGAGAAGTCGCGCCCATGCCGGGGAGGATCGCGATGTAGACCTCTGGGTGGCCAAAGAACCAGAAGAGATGTTGCCAGAGAATCGGAGACCCGCCCGTGTGGACCGGAAAGTTTGGATTTGTACCGGAGAGGATTCCACTAACATAGAGCCCACCGGGAATGAAAAAACTTGTTCCCGCTAAACGATCCAGCAACAAGAGGATGCCGCCGCCCAGCAGCACCGGGAACGAAAGCAGCGCCAGTACTGCCGTCGTAAACCAGGCCCAACAGGTGAGAGGCATACGCATCAGGGACATTCCTCGCGTGCGCATGTTGAGCAGAGTGGTTATGAAATTCAGCGCGCCCAGCAGCGAGCCAACGCAGAAGATGGCGATGCTGATAATCCATAGGTTCATGCCCATCCCTTGTCCGGGCCCGGCGATTTGTCCCAGGGCACTAAGCGGCGCATAACCTGTCCAGCCGCCGATTGGTCCGACCGTAGACTCGGATCCGGAAAAGAAAATAGCCGCGAGGATCACGATGAATCCCACAAACGTGACCCAAAACGAAAGCATGTTCAGCACCGGAAACGCCATATCTTCGGCGCCGATTTGAATCGGCAGAAAATAGTTGCCGAAGCCACCTTGCGGCGCCGTAGTCAGCACGAAGAAGACCATGATCGTTCCGTGCATCGTCACCAGCGAAAGGTAGAATTCCGGGTTCATCGCGCCACCGGGAGCGCCGCCAGGAAATAAGGTGCCGAGAATCGGCCAGTTCGTTCCAGGCCAGGACAGGTTCATACGCATCAGCACGGACATCGTCATCCCGACCAACACAGCTGCCAGCGCCAGCATGATGTACTGGATGCCGATGACCTTATGGTCCAGGCTAAAGATGTACTTGCGGATGAAGCTGGTGGGGGCCGGGTGCCGGTGGACAGCTTCGTGGGATTCACCTGACATCTTCTATTCTCCTCGTGGTTAAGCCAAACTAACCGCAGCGTAGACTAGCCAAACGCTCCATTAGGGCTGGGCGGGAAGTGGATACTTCGCTAACAACTCCGTCACCCGGGTTTGAAACTGATCCTGTGGCAGCGCGGTCAGCGCGTTCAATTCATCATCGGGAAGAACCAACAGATAACTCTTCATTTTGAAGTGGAGCTGCCCGCAGAGTTCGGCGCAGGCAAGTTCATACTTGCCCGGGGTGATGGCGGTGAAGTGCACGCGAATCGCCATGCCCGGCACCAGGTCTTGCTTGAAACGAAGTTGCGGCACCCAGATGTTATGAATCACATCCTTCGACCGCAGGATCAATTCGACTGGACGATTGGCGGGGATAGCGAGCACGCTATGTACGGCATCGTCTTTGGCTTTAGCATCCGTCTCGTCCAGGCCAATGAAATTCAGTGATGAATCGTCTATTAACTTTGGATCGGTGCGACCGAAGACTTTATCCGGTCCCGGATAGTGAAAGTTCCATTGAAACTGCTGCGCCACGACTTCAACCTGATAAGAGCCCGCAGGCGCATCATTGAAGCGCAGTGAGGCCCACACGCTCTGTCCCATCACCGCCAGACCGATGAAGATAACGGCCGTGACAACGGTCCAGATAACCTCCAGCTTGCTGCTTCCGTGTGTGTACGTGGCCCGGGTGCGAGCGGCATCCTCACGATATTTCCAGACCATGTAGCCGAGACCAACCTGCGCGGCGGTGAATGCCAGGCCGACTACGGTGATGGTTATAAGGAACTGCCGATCGAGTGCGGCGGCGTGCGACGAAATGGCCGTCGGGAACCACCATTTGTTGACGAAAAAGAGAGAAACTGACAGGAGCGTCAGGATCCAGATAATAACCGCAAGAGCACGTCCCATCGGTTACTCCTTTTGGTGAATGGTGAATAGTGAATGGTAAATGGTAAGAACAGTCTCGTTCCGTTGATAATCTGAAGCCAATAACCCGTCGGTTTGACTTACCATTTACCATTCACCATTTACTATTTACCACCATTAGTATGAACAGAAGCGGCAGATAAATGACCGAGGCCAGCAAGAGTCGTCGGGCCTCCTGTCGCGATTGCGAAAGCGCTGCACGAACACTGCTAAAGAGAAACAGTAAACCCAGAATGATCGCCCCGAAGAAATATGCCTTGCCGGAAATACCCAACACCGTCGGCAGCAGGCTCACGGGCAAGAGCATGAGCGTGTAGATGACTATCTGCTGACCGGTGAGCCTTCCGTCCGGCTCAACCACGGGTAACATCAATATCCCAGCGCGGGCATAGTCTTCTCTATACATCCAGGCGATGGCCAGAAAATGTGGAAACTGCCAGAGAAACAGAATCGCAAACAGCACCCACGCTTCCAGACTCAGTTCGCCGCGCGCTGCCGTCCATCCGATTAAGGGCGGCACGGCTCCGGGAAACGCACCGACCAGAGTTGAAAGCGACGTCTTGGTTTTCAGCGGGGTGTAACCGAACAAATAGCCGGCGATAACCGTCAGACCGAGCAAGGCGGTGAGTGGATTTACGAGAACAGCCAGGTAGAGCTCAGCCAGCACAGTCAGCCCGGTACCAAACACCAATGCTTCCCATGGTAGAAGCTTGCCGGACGGCAAAGGTCGATCCGCCGTGCGCCGCATCAAAGCGTCGAGGTCCCGCTCCATGTATTGATTCAGCGTCGCAATTCCAGACGAGAGGAGCCCGATGCCGATCATGGCGCTTACCATGCGCAGGTAGTCGATCCTGCCCCTGGTCGCCAGAGCAAAGCCGGCGGCGGCGGTCAAGACGATTAGAAAGGTGATGCGCGGTTTGGTGAGTTCACTATAAGCCGCCACACGTTCGCGCAACGTCAGCGGATTGCTTGCCGACTCGCTAATTCCCGGAAGTTCTACGACCAATTCTTTCATTAGTCCTCTAAATGCCTCGGGACGCTGCAACTTCACCGGTAACCCACGATGGGGCCGAACGCAACGCCCTTGATGCCCTGAGAGTCATGACGATTGTGGTCGCGAAGACCAGCGCGCCACAAGCTACATGCGCCACGGTAATTCCAACCATGGGATGCAGCGGTTGCGGGTCGTCAGGAGACTTCAATCGAGTTAGATATGCGGCAACTCCCAGGAGCAATTGCAGTCCCACCAGTGCCATGGCGATAGTTGCCGGTCTGGTAAGAAACTTCACCTCAGGGTGACGACGCAGAATCAAGAAAGTAGCAGTTGCCAAAATTAAGGCCACTGCGATGGCGCCAACGATGTGAGCCACCAGCAACTCCGTAGGAAGATGTTTGTCCCAGGTTGCGGAATGTCGCAGAGTAGCGCCGAGTACAAGCTGCAACAGTATCGTCGCCGATGCGGCTGCGCAGACGTAGCGAATCGGCAGAGTTCCCTTCTCTTCGACGGTTAGGTCATATTGAACCCAACTTTTTGAGGTGAAGACTGCCAGGGCCACCGTGGTGCAAAAAAAGAGTTGGGCGAGCGTCGCATGCGCAGTGGACACCCACAGCGGTAACATTAGTTTAACCGTCAGGCCGCCGAGCAATCCCTGGACGATCACTCCTACGAGCGCGATCAATCCCAGCCGGCGCAACCATTGAGGCGGTTCTCCCGGGTGCAGTGACGTATGCCCCTGCATTCCCAGAAGTCTCTTCACGAAGCGCAAGAAGACCCATCGATAGAGAAGGATAACGAGTCCGATCGTGAGCAAGCCAACGGTCGTTGCGACCATACGGTGACCATGTTCCCAGAAGAGATTACCTACCATCTCTGGAAAAACTTGTCCGTTTGAGAGTGGCCAATCTTCGGTTGCCAACCCAGCGTCATGACTCGTGACGAGCGCACCGGCAATGATCAAGAAAAACGTTGCGCCCGCCACGAGCAAAGCAAACCGATGAAGTCCCCGTTGCATATTTTTGATTGCCGATTTCCGATTTTTGATTGAGGACATCCCTCCAATTCCAGAGATCAGTACCTCAATCGCAAATCAAAAATCCAAAATCCGTTCAGTGCCTTGCGATCATCGGCACCTCGATCGCCGGCATCATCTGCAGACCACCGGGCCGAGATGTAGCGGTCGCGGCTTCGCCGAAAGCGAAATCCGCCTTTCCACTGCCACTCGCGGGCACCGTTACCTGCATCGTTTTCTCAGTCCCGTTCGGACCACCTTTTTCGAACCACGCGGCAACTGTGTAAGTACCAGCAGGCACACCCTTGATGGTGAAAGTGCCGTCCTCAGCGCTGACCGCGAAGAACGGATGCTTGACAACACCGATGTAGGACTTCATCCAGGGATGCTGATTACACTTAACCGGCACCAGAACCTCAGCGCGAGCGAAAGTTTTTTCGATTGGCGGGGCCCCGTTAGGCTGGGTCTGGTTCCACTCGGGATTGCTCTTGGGTGTCGGGTGGATGTTGTGTTGAGTCGGGTCGCTGTTGGTGATCTTCACTTTCTGATTTACCTGTACACCGAGCACGTGCGGAACGTAATGACATCCCTTTTGGTCAAGCGCGACTGCATCGGTCGGCGTAGCGAACGTGTAGTCCGCAATCTTCTTACCGTCGGCTGTGGTTCCATCCTTAACGTAAACAAAAGCATTCGCTAGTTTGCCGTCTTTAACGACAGTGTCTTCGGTTGAGAGGTTGGGGTTACTCTGCCCGCAGACTGGATCGGCCGACGAGTCGATTTTCTTCGGAGCCGGTGCGGCGCCGGTATACGCAATGACTCCCGTAACTGTTCCTTCTTTCCCGGTTGGTGTAAACGGAGTGCCAGTTGTCGCCGTCTCTGGCGTTGCTTCATTTGTTGCCTTGTTGCCGCAAGACGAACCCAGCGCGAGTAGCGAAAGAATAACCGTCAGGGCAAACCAGCCCTTCATCTGCTTAAACATAATCAGTTCCTCCAATTAAGATAACTTTCGGTGCAACTCTAGCACGGGCCTTCTCATAAGTAGACCCACGAAGTTCACCGCTCAATTACATTCCGGGAGCACGTGTACTGGTTCGCCCGGCGGTGCGGGCGACAGTGGGCGTGCGTTTGTTCTTTCGAATTCTATTCGCCAGATTGTTCCTGCTCTTTTTACGCAACCGTCCCTGTGTTTGGGAAGCCGGAGTGGCAGCAGTCTGTACGGGAGAGGTCGCCAGCAACCTTCTTTGTTCTTCCGGGCTCAGCAACAACATGTAGCGAACGAGCAAGTCCGCATGGTCATGCTTGTATTCGTTTGCGCTGGCCGGCGGATTCGGAAGATTGATCACCCAGCGGTCCCCTTCCTTTCTGAACAACCCACTCGGCATGGCAGTCCCTGGACTAATCTGAGCGGGATCAAGCAACCAACGGAAGGTCCAGTCGCGCTTCAGACGCTCGCCGGCAAGCAGGAAGTTCGGCGCAATCGCCTTTTCGTCGTGGGTTGGTTCGCCAGTGATGTGACACTTCAAGCAGGGCGTGCCTGAAGTAAACATCTGTCGCGCTACCAGTTTCTCCTGCTCCGTCAGTGGTTGCAGCGGCTCCTTAATGTATGGCTCCTGCTGGCCAGACAGCGCCATAAAGAACCGCACCAGAGTCTGGAGTTCGTTGGGCGAGAAATTAAACGTGGGCATGCGCGCCTTCAAATAAGGCCGGACCCCATTGCGATCCTGTCCGGGTTGGGCTTTCAGCTGTCCGTTGCTCTGACCTGCTGTTCCCGCGGCTGAGATTCCGCCGTTGGCCTGCGGAGTTCCGTTGCTCGCAGGCGTTGGGTTTGCGACCGGTTCCGCAGCCGGGGCCTTCTGATCACTCAAAGAGGGATCATGGAGAAAGCGCAACAGCCAGGTTGGATCGACGCGCGCGCCTTCGCTCGTCAATCGAGGTGGAAGGAGATCCTTACCTTCAGGAGTTTGGTAAACCGGAACATCCATCAACACCGAGCGCTGGCCGACCTGGATCTGGTGACAGCCCATGCAGTTATATTTCTTGATCACCCACCAACCATTCTGTACGTCCTGTCGTCGCTGGTCCTGGGGGTTGTAGAAAAGTGAAGCGGGCACGTTCGATCCTTCGGACCCGACGCTGCCGATCAGAAATGTGGTCAGAGCGTTTCGCCATTCCGGAGTCAGGTAAGGCGTGGGCATTCGCAGCCGATCCTTTGGATCCTTCTCTTTTCCGCGGTCGTAGATGGATGGATCGGCGAGTTTGTGTTCGAAGAAACCTTTGTGGTTGTACCAGGGCTTCTCAGGATGTTCTGCAGACTGTTCAGGAGAATGCTGCTCACCATTCAATTTGGGGGGCTCGTGTCCCTTTTCAGCATCGTGGGTCAGCAAAGCGAAGTCTAACCTCTCAATGGGTGTAGCGCCTTCAACGGTGAGTTCCTTACCGATCCGCTGCTCCTCTTCAAACCCCTTAATCTCGTGGCAACTGGCGCAACCATACTGCTTGATCAACGCATGCCCTTTCTCTTTCAAGTTCGGATCGTCCATGAAAGACGCATCGGGATAGCTGGGAGGCGAAGAAAGCGAGAACAAATAACTGGCGATGTCTCGAGCGTCCTTGTCAGCCAACCGGAAGTTTGGCATCACGGTCATGTTCTGAACTTGTAACTCAGTGCCGTCATTCGGACAGCGAGAATTTAACTCGGTATCAAAGACGAATGGTTTATTGTTTTTGCTGTAGTCTTCGGCGGTTAGATCTCGCTTTTCTTTGGGACAGTAAGGCGCCCAGCGCTCACGCGGGTTATGAACCCAGCGGACGATGTATTCGTAATTAGCCTTCTCGCCAACTTTCTGAAGATTCGCGGCAAAGGTGCCGCCGATTACGCTGTCGCCCTCGCCGATCGCATGACAGCCGAGGCAGCCTCGCGTTTCAAACAACTCCTTACCGTGAGCGTTGTCACCTCGCGGTTGATCGGGCAACTTACCACTGAAGCTCTCCTGCCAGAGATACGCCGAGATCGCTTTGATCTGGTCCTCGCCGTCTTTATCGACCCCGAATCGCCAGAACGTCGGCATCTTGGTGCCCGGTCGAAAATCCTGAGGACTCTTCAGCCAGACCGGGACCCACTCCTTGCGCAGCTTGAGCCGAATGTCTTTCAAGTTTGGGCCGATCTTCTTCTGGTCCTGCATCAAATACTTCGACTGCAGGTTCAACTGATCGATGCGCGCCGCTAGTAAACTATTCGAGACGCGCAATGACTCAGCATGCGCCAGCAACCGTTGCGCTTCAGCATCATCGGCCGCCTGATTGGCTGACTCAGTGTCCTGCCTAATCTGTTTCTCGTTACCGATGATTTGATCTTCGAGCTGGGTAGTGCTCTGCCGAGCTCCCGAGAGGGCATCTGTTTCGCGATCGAACCCCTCATACCGGTGGCAGCCAACGCAACCGCGCTGATAGAAAAGATCTCGACCAAGGTTCAACGTGTCCGCACCTTGAGTAACCCGGTCTTTGGCGTGGCACTGCTGGCATCCGGCTTCGATGTTCTCGCGCTCAAACAATGGCCACAACCAGTACTTGTGCCGTCCGTGGCCCTTTACATCACTCGTGGTGGCGCGGCCGTTGCCCCAGTGACAACCCGAGCAGCCAAACCGATCCGGATTATGAATCTGCAGCAGTTCCCGATTGGGATGACTGACGAATGCGCGCGCAAGGCCGTCCGGCTTTTTCCCCGGCCCGTCTGGTGCCAGGTCCGCCGGTCTGAGATCCAGTGGCTCGCGGATCCCAACATGACAGACTTCGCAACGGTCGACTATGTCTGACTCATTCGCACTAATCTGGTGACCAAGGATGGAGTAGTCGAAGTTTTCCATCTTGCTGATGAGCCCGTCGATCTGACCAGGACCCATCCCGATCATATGGTGCCGCAAATAGTCGTCACGCGTCTTAGCGAGTTCAGTGGGCTCCTTAAGCAACTCCGCCTTCCGACCGAGGAGAGTTGCCTTCTCATCCCGGCGGTCGTTGTAAAATGTCTCGAGCTGCTCGTAATTCATCTTCTGCGTAACTTTATTGCTGGAGCCGTCTGGAGCTGGTAACTCTAATTCGACGACTTCCTTCCGTTTCTCCTCCGCCCTCTTCCGATACTTCTCTTTTGCTGCCGGAGTTTTGGCGGTTTCGACGTTGTAGTTGATGACGGTGAGATGGCCGCGCTGATTCTGGAAGGGATCGGTTACCGCATCGAGCTGTGCTTGTATATGCCTAACCTTTTGATCAATTTCTGCGGTTTCAGGTTTGACTTGCTCCAGCGCTGCTTTAGCTTCTGCGTCCAGAGTCTGATACTCGGCGCTTTCTTTAAGCTCGCTTTCAGTCTTCCCGGCCTGCGCCTTAATGCTCCTCAGGTAGCGTGTGTAACGGCTGACAAACTCTCGCTGAATGTTTTTCCATGGACGTTGACCGAAGCCCTCATCCCAAAGCGCCCATACCAGAGAAGCGGTCATGAGCAAAGCACAAATCAGCATCATGCCGCTGGTAGAACGGCTCACAATGGGATCCTGTGCCGGGACGACCTCAGGCTCTTTCTTCACCAACGATTCGCTAGCTTCAGGAGAGTCGGCCACTCAGGATCATTCCTCCGCGCTCGTCAATTGTTGCACCACTCAGACGTTGAACCAGGGCGTCACCCAGACATATTTAATCGTTAGCCCCAGCCTTAGGATAAGTTTCACCGGCATCGCCAACAGCACACTGATTGCAAAAAACTGAAAGGTCATGTACTGGAGAATACTTGTTCGTTGCAGCAGCTTTTGCTCAAACGGATCGCGCGGAAACAAACGCAGCGGCCGCAGCGAGATCCGTTTAAAATCTACCGTCATTAACCAGTGAAAGAAGAGTGCACCGACTACATAGAAGCCGCCCACTACGAGAAGGCCAAAGACGAATTTACCAACGCCGGTCTGGAGAAATCCGAGGTGCAGCGTTTTACCAATCCAGCTCACAGCTATCATGTCGTGCAGGTCTACGTTCTTATCAAACACAACTGCGTTGTGATCCCAGGTCTGACCGGGCCAGAACCAGATCCAACCGGGGCCGCGGATGAAGGTCCCAATCACGATCAGCAGGATCCACTGTAGGAACCCAATGCCAAACATTCCCACCGCAAATCTGCGCTGTCTGAGCGTGTAATAGCCATTACCGAGCGGGTTTGAATCGACGTAGGGGAAGACCATCAAACCCACCATGATGATGGATGGCATTACTACGCCGGCAATCCAGGGATCGAAATAGACCAACATCTCCTGCAATCCGAGGAAGTACCAGGGCGCCTTCGACGGATTCATAGTTAGGTTGGGGTTAGCAGGTTCCTCCAGCGGGGCGTTCAGCAGGATCGACCAAACAAAAAGGAGAACGGTAACGATTACGGCCACCAGGAACTCGATGCGCACCAGATAAGGCCAGACATGTAGTTCACGGGCCCACCCCGGTCGCCATGGCTCCGCTTTCCGATGGTGGGTTTTTGCGAGTTTTGGATCTTGTTCAAGTTCCTTGATCAGCCGATCGTTCGCCAGCGACTGTCTGACCCCCATCCAGGTAAAGATGGGAACGAGGAACAGCATCGCCACGATCGGAACGTTGTCCGGCGCCGAGGAGATCTTCCACAGTTGATGCCAGTCATCGACCGCGAGCACCGCGAGGACCACCACGACCACCAGCACCGCAAGGCCTATCAACTTACCTTTACCTAAGTTGAATCTACTCTTCGCCATAATTTCGAGCTATTTCTTCTTCACCGCTTTCATCTCTGATTCAAGCATCACCGGAGCCGGACCTGAGATGCCACCATCCTTTCGGATGCGCCAAAAATGTACCGCCATGAAAATCGAAGCCACGAGTGGGATACCGATGCAATGCCAAATGTAGGAACGCAACAACGCATTTGAATCAACGATCGACCCGCCCAGCAGCCCAAAACGGACGTCATTGAATTGAGTCATTCCCAACTGAACTCCAAAGGGCCCTTCTGATCCGAACATGGGAGTCGCCCGAGCCATATTCGTACCTACCGTCACGGCCCAGAAACCGAGCTGATCATCCGGCAAGAGATAGCCCGTGAATGAAAGCAGCAGGGTCAGCACTAGCAACACTACTCCGACGCCCCAATTAAACTCGCGCGGTCTCTTATACGACCCGGTGAGCACGACCCGAAACATGTGTAGCCAGGTGGTGATAACCATTAAGTGGGCCGCCCACCGATGCATATTCCGCAGGAGCTTTCCGAATGGAACGTCGTGCTCCAAATAGAGAATGTCCTTAAAGGCTTCGGCCTTGGTCGGGTGGTAGTAGAACATCAAGAGCACACCCGTGAACGTGAGCACAATGAAGAGATAAAAAGTGATGCCACCCATACCCCAGGTAAACGGATACCGTACGGCGTCACGATTAATTTTCGCGGGATGAAGGTGTAGAAAGACGTTAGAGAGTATTGCCAGGGAACGGTTGCGTGGATCGGAGCGGTCGTGAGACACCCGAAAGATCGACTTCCAGAGCTGCGTGTCCTGCGGGTCTTTGTAAGTTTTAACTTCCTCGATGGCGCGATCTTTTAGCGCCATCCCGCTCTCACGGACTTTCCCAACCAGGCTCGAGCCTGATTTTTCGCCGCTGGTTAGCTGCTTAGTCTCTTTTGGTTCCGGTTGATCCGGACGTTCTGGCTCCATAACCTCTCGTTTACGACTGTGTTGTAAAAAGCGGGCGAAACCAACTACTGCACGCTGCCACTACCTACAACGGAATGTAAGGACCTCCGTTGTTGTTCGGCTGTTCGTCGAACCTGTTTGTCCCACCCTTTGGCCAATCGTACAGCCTGCCAATGTTCACGACTATCTGGCCCTCCGGATCCAATTGGACATGAGCGCGGTCCATAGGCCGCGGAGCCGGACCTTCAAAGTTGATTCCCTCGCTATCGTAACCGCTGCCATGGCAAGGGCACTTGAACTTGTTTTCGCTCGCCTTCCAATCAGGTGTACAGCCGAGATGTGTACAGCGGGCGTAGATCACAAAGAGGCGGTCAGAAGTCTTGGTTACCCAGATGCGGTATTGTTGTTGCCACTTGGTATCGACTCCGAGCGCATAGTCACTAGTAGAACCGATACGAAACGTGCTGGGTGGCTCGGTGATGGATCGGGGCAGAAAAAACCGCAGAAACATCAGAAAGCAGGTCGTTAAGAACCCGACGACAGAGGCCCAAACGATGCGCCGCCGCATTTTGTTAACTGGCGGATCGGGAGCGCTCTCAATCACTGCCCCGACAGCCTTAGGGGCGAGTTTTGCCGCTGGTGGCGACGCCTTTGCGGGCACGGAAGGTGGCGGAGGGGTTGCCGCTCCTGCTACAGGAGCCGTGGCTTTGGCTGGGTCCTGGGATAGCTCTTGATCGGCCGGACTATCCAATAATGCATACCTCCGTCGTATGGAATCTGCGACCAGGTCTAAACCCCTTGTCGCAGGTACACTTGTACTTCGATAGCAGAGCCTGAACTATACAGCTCCCCGAAAAGCAGGGATCACTCTCTGCGGAATTGCCCGAATTATTTGCGTAATCATTAAGTGCGCCGCGCCTTTAAGATTTATAATTGGCTCGGTGGCGATATTTATAACCTGTTTTCCGATTCACTGGCAAGCAGTATTTACGCGGTTCCCCGCAACTTACGCGCGCCGCCTTGCCCTCGGCAAACTAACTTGGTATGGCTCGATTCGTTTCTGAGTCGATGAACGGTGTGACTCACCCGTGAAAACCAAAGTCATCATCTACTCTCGGCCAGGCTGCCATCTATGCGATGAAGCGAAAGAGGCGATGCGCGCCGCCGGTTGCGACAGCGAGTTCACACTTGAAGAAGTGAATATCGAACACGATCCTGAGCTATTGGCGCGCTACAAGGATGATATTCCTGTGATCACATTTACTGGTGTGGAAATGTTTAGGCATCGGGTGACTTCAGAGGGATTTCGGCGGCGAATCTTATTGGCAAAAAGAGACAGTTAGCAGCCAACATGAGCCCGCCTGACGAAGATTCGATGGCTGCCGCAGGCTGGTTCAGTGGGTTTCATTACTCCGGAGGAGTTAGATGTTTATAGTTGGGGGACAATGAATATTCCGCCGGCGTTCGGAGGGGCGGAATGATCTAGATGAGTACCTGCCAACTTGAGTTCCGCC
>JAMQPI010000055.1 GCA_023717565.1 Pyrinomonadaceae bacterium
GCTGCCAACGTGCCGGGAAGAACACCAAAGGTGGGCACAAACTTGCCGCTCTGCGAGAGCGTCAGACTGGGAATCAGCTCCAGAGTTCGCTCCGTCGAGATCCCCTCGAGCCCACCGAGGTGACCGGCCTGGCTCAGATTGCTATCAATGCTTTTTGAAAACGGCATCCACGAACTGAGTTCGCGGTTGAAACGCTGTATCCGGCGAAAGAAGTGCGCCCCCCAGAGTTTGCCTTTGCCGGCCTCATAGCGGATCGATTTGAAAGGGATGGCAATCTCTACGACATAACCGTCGTCGTTTACCAGGCCCTTCGATTCAAACAGAAGGTCTACACTGAAATCCTCGCCCCTGCCTTCGGTAAGCACGCCATCACCCTGGATGCCCAGCGGATTGAAAAACATTTCAAAAGCTTTGCGCTTATCGTTAAAGGTGTCGAGAAAAAAACCAACGTAATCGTCCAGGAAGATGTTGTCGCGCTTGGCAACGGTAGACCGCACCTTGTCCCGTTCGTCGAAAGCCCGGAATGCTATGTACAGAAATTTTGAGTCGTAACCAATCAATACCTCAGTCGGCTTCGACGGTGCGATGTTTTCCCCCGGATCGATTTGGTAGAAGTCCTTAAGTACAGCTGCGTTCTGCCAGACGGCCTCATCCAGCTTTCCATCGATGACCGGCGGAGCTGCAAATTTCGGCACAGTCACCGGACTGGCCTTCTCCGCGGGGAGTACCACATCTCCCTTGGCAGCAGGTGCAGCGGAGGAAGCCGGTGTCGACGGCGTCCTGGAGCTCGGCGGGTTCGCAGTCGAGGATGTCGCAGGGCTTGCAGAAGCAGCAACAGACGACGGCACGGGTGTAGATGATGATACTGGTGCCGGTAAAGACGAAGCGGGAGGTGTAGCACCCACGCTAGCCGTCTGCGCAGTTGGCTTAGCGACGGCCTGGGCGCAAACACTGAGGGTGAAGAGACTCAGGGCGCTGAGAATCAAGGAGACTCTTTTCATTAGTAAGGTCATTCTGAATATGATTGCCAAGTCAGGCCCGGCTGCGAAACCCCACGTATTTTCGAGCCAGCGGGTTAGCTAAACTGCCCTAATGGGACCTGTTGTCCACTAACCGCAGGCGGGCGCCCGCGGGGAGACCCCTCATCGCGAACTAAGAACGATTCTTCCGTCTCCAGTGTTAAGAACGAAAACGTTGCCACCTCGGCCTACCCTCCATCGCTTCACACGTTTCGATGGGGCGATGTCTTCGGCAATGGTCATGCCTGCGTTGTCGATTCCTTCGGCGTTCGTCTCGATCGTGAAGTCCGAATTCCCGGGCACCGACAGCGAGATATCTCCGTCACCTGTTCGCGCAGCCAGGGCAGTAAATCTGCCATCCACAGCAATCGAACCATCGCCCGTGCGCGCGTCGAGGTGTCCATCAAAGCCCGCGATTCGAATTTCTCCATCACCGGTATTAACCTGCAACTGGCCTCCGCCATTGGTGACCTTGATTGAGCCATCACCCGTACGCAGTGTGAGGTCGCCCGAAACGCCTTCAAGGCTCAACTCACCATCCTGGGAGGAAATGTGCAGCGATGAGCTGCGCGGGACATAGACGTCCAACGACGCCGCCCCATTGTTCTGTTCAGACTTCGCTATGATCGAAATCGACGACCCTTGCTGCTCGGTTTGAATAACTACCTCTTTGAGCTCCTGCTCACTGCCGGCACGCTTGGTGGCCGTGTACGTCACTTGTGGCTTATCCCAACCGTGAACGGTTATTGCCCCGTCGAAGGTCACGATATTGACGCGCGGCGAACCGGAGACTGAGAAGGACTTCGACTCAGTTTCGGTAAAGCTCTTGTCGCCATATCCTTTTCCGCTGCCCTTGCCTTCGCCGACGCCCTCGCCTTCACCCCTAACTTCGCGACGAACCCTTTCCCTCACCTGGCGCTGGGTCTCGCGTTCAATTTCCCTCTGGGCCCGTTCGATTTCGCGGTGAGCATCCCGAATGGCTTGCTCAACTTCGCGCTGCACCTCAGTCTGAACTTCACGAGTGGCCCGGGCCGCCCGGGCAGCTTCCCTGGCCTGTCGGCGGTCCTCTGCACTCATTTTGCTCTGGGCTTCCTCATCGGCGTCATCGCTCTCGTCGGCGTCCTCGGCCTTCCCCGAGCCGTCTCCCTTGACCTTGACCTTGTCTTTGTCTTTGGAGGTTAACAAGCCCTTAGCTGGGCTAACCGGGCGGCCGTCCTGGGCATGCTTGATCCATATCCTTCCATTCACATTTCCAAGCTTTATCCGCGCGCCGCCGGTTCCTAATTGCCCATGCAGCTCGTGGCCCACGTAGTCCCCATGCTCCACATTGAGACCAAACTCATTGCTGATGGCTCCATGAACCGTTCCCGCTCTCACCACTGCATTAGCATCTGAAGGAATGATCAGCGTCACATTTCCGTTGACCGAACCGAGCGCAATCGGCTTGGCCTCACTAAGCTTAGTGAAACTCGCTTCGAGGTTGCCGTTAACTGTCGAAAGCTTTGCTACACCCGCCAGGCCGCGAGCAGTTACCCGGCCGTTGATCGACGACGCCTTGACATCACCTTCGACGCCATCTACGTCGAGCGAACCGTTCACCAGATCAACCGACTCCAGGCGCGCGTTACGAGGAACCGTTACGGTGTAGTCAACCTGGGCTGGATTGTTGTAACGGCCTTTCGGTTCATCGGTAAAATTCTGGTTCCAGTCGGGATAAGTCGTCTTGATTCTGATGGCGTCAGCACTCGCACTCACTTCAATCTTCGCTTCGTTCAATCGCTCACGCTTGTAGGCACGCTTGACGGCGCTTACCTGAACTTCATCGCGGTCCCATACGGCGATGTGGACGCTGCCATTTAGATTCTCGAGACTCAACCGGCCATTTGCTGAAAGCGGATAAGTCTGCTGAAACTCCTCGCGCAACTCCTGGTTCGGTTCTTCCGCGGGTAATGAGCTCTCAGCCTCGGCACTTCGGCCAACTCCCATCGAAGTCTTCGAAGCGTTGCCACTGGTTGCGCACCAGAGCGCCGCGCCCAAAATCACTGTCACAATCAAACTTTTCTTCAGCATCATTTCTTCTCACTTGTCTTTCGTCTGTTGTCTACCTCAACCTGCCAAATCAACTGGCACGTCGAAAATTGATACTTCGTTCAAATCCCTTAATAACGATCTCGCGCTTGCGGGTTTCAGCTTTGCCGCGCGAGTGCTTACGCTCGATCTTGCCTAGCAGACCCAGGAGAAAGTCCGGCGATACCTCGTTCTCGAAAGCATCTGGTTTGATATCGTTGACCACAATCATCGGAAGCTGAACGGTTACCCTCCGGTCGAGAGTTTTATGTTCGACGCGAGCTGGCCAATTGCCATCGGCACTAATCCAGGATATCTCTTCCTTCAGATTTCTCGCCGGTGCGAACCTGGGACGTGATGCCTGCGGCACGTTGCGATTCGCCCTCTTGCCTATAGCTAAGTCGACCTTGGGCACTTCAGGTTCGGCGATGGTCTCGTAGTCCATCTTCTCGACATAACCGTCGGTTGCCGCTGCAATAAGACCGCTCAAACCAGACTCAGCTGAAGAGTTGATCGCGGACGTCCCGTCGTTCGGACACGACTCGATACTGGGAACGGTTACCTCAATCGAGGCGGGCTTCTCTTTACGCGTTACTAAGTCAGAACCTCGCCATTGTCTCGCGAACCCATGAACGCTGCTAACCATTTCGTGGAGACGGTTCAGCTCCTTCATGGCAGTTGTAAAAGCTGCCAGGCCCAACAGTAGGATCAGTGTTACTTTGTATGCTCTGTTTTCTGGTTTTTTAGTTTCGTTCATTTCTTTCACCTTGGGCTCTAACATACTTCAGGCCGGGAACAGTTACCTTGGAGGTCCCTAATACCACCGTCCCCGGCCCGTCTGCGTTGCTCTATAACCAGAACACCATGCTGAATTTGTTTGTGGCAGAAATTTGTCTTCTCTCAATTAGTTTTCCAGCAAGACTCATTATCTGCCGGGCTCAGGTGAAAATGCCTTAATGAACCAGAGAATCGGCGGCTGACTCATGGGGTTTGGATTGAGGCAAGACGGGAATGAGCGACGGTTAATTCTTCAGCAGATGGAGAGTCCCGCTGAACGAAGCGACTTGGATACTAGCGTCTCCTCCACCGCATACTGCGTCGACACGGCGCATTGTGACACCGGAAACCGAAACCGTAACGGGTGCAGTCACGATTACCTTACTGATGCGAGGCGCGACCTTTACGTTAACAGGTGACGCGTGGGGCTTGCTGGCCGGAGCAGGTGTCGGGTTCTTTGGAGAAACGTCACTCACTGGTTGGGCTGCCACTACTACAGTTGGTGATGCAACCGGGGCCGGACTCTTTGCTGAAACACGACTCACCGGCGCGGTAGGAGCTGGCGGTGGAACGGGGGAAGCCGGCGGGGGAGTCACGTCGGGAACCAGCGTTAACGGAAAATCAGAAATAATCTCCCCGTCATTAGAGACCTTGGCACTGAGATGAAAGGACGAATCATCTGGCAAGGTCAGCGTAATGTCGCCGGACATTGTCTTGAATCCATAACGTCCGCGGGCCGCGAGTGGTCCTGTCAGATGGACATCTCCAGTAACCGTCCGCGCATTTAACTGCGAGTGGCTGACTCCCGCAAGATTTAGATCGCCGCTCACAGTCACCGCCTCAAAACCGTCCGCGGCAGCATTCGGGCGCAGGTTAATGACTTCAACTCCGCCGCCAATCGTTGTGACACTCGCGCGCCCTGTAGAATCCTTGATGGAAACACAGCCGCCCACGGTGGCGACCTCAACGGCTCGCGAGACACGCTCGATATTAATGTCTCCATTCTGCGTCCCGGCAACCACAACTGCTATGTCGGCAATGTCTATGTTGCCGTCACGAGTTTGCACGTGCACCGAGGCAGCCCGCGGAACAAACAACTCGAGATCGCTATACGCTTGACAGTTTTTCTTGATTCGTTCGTCGTCTGAATTATCGACCACAAATACTTCCACATTCACTGCCTTACCTGACTGCGCGGCCCCGTTCTTTCGCCTCAGCTCAATCTGTGCAGCATCGGATGACCGCGCCTGGACCTCATCCTTGTCCCAACCATGGACGCTGATATTGCCGGACATTACGCAAATCGAAACCGTCACCGATGGATCCGCGGATATCGTCCGCTCAACCTTCTGCGAGTGCCCATCGTCAACGCGGTTCGCGGGACGACCAAGGACGCCTGCAGTCCCAACTACAAGCAAGACGATCAAAATCAAACAAATTTGTATAGCGCTAGACTTCATGAGTACTTGTATCTAAATCCTTCATGGACGGTTGTAGAGTCGCGCGTCGGCGACAGTATTCAGCAGGTCAACCTTGCTCTGATAAGCATTGAACATGAATTCGGCAGCGTCCGGATCATTAGGGTTCTTTTTGGCCGCATTACGCGTGGCCGCGAGCGCCCGATCGACAACCGCCAGGTTCCTTTCATACTCCGCTCGCAACTCCGGTCTCATGGGTCGATTGTTGCTTGACTTGATCGTTGAGTCCAGAGCGGCAATCGTTTTCAGGTAACTACGCTCGCCCGGTAACAGCTGGACCTGCGCGACAGCTTGATCACCTGCGGTCGCGCGGCGTCTTTCTGAACGAGGCCTCTTAACCGGAACGCTAGCAACGTCCGAAGCCTTTGGAGCAATCGGCGCAGTGACATCAGACGACTTTTCAGGGCCCGGATTTGGGTTGCTGGTTATGGGAGCTGGCGATGCCGTCGCTCCGGCCATGGTCCCTGATGTATCGATGTTGTTAGACGGAGTCTGGCGCAGCTTAATGACACCAATTATCGTTCCCAAAGCGAGCATCACCGCGAGCGCGGCATAACCGAATGTCCGTTGAGGTGTGAACGCAAAGAGTGCGCTGAGAGATTCAAGCCAACCACGGCCCCCCACGGCCACGGGTTCCCTGACAGAATTCTGATTGCCGAACTCTAATCCGGCAACCGCGACATCAATACGATGACGCAGCCGCTCGGTTGGCACCGCGCCATCGAACTCGACTGCGAGCGCGTTCGAGAGTAAGACTGCCTCGTCTTCCAACTCGCGCGCAGCGGATGCACACTCCATGCAGGAAGCTAAGTGTGAGGCGGCGCTTTCCATATGCTCACCAGAAAGCTCGCCATCAAAATAGCTCTGCAGAACTCCTTCGTCCAAACACTCTCTCATCGAACTCCTCCAATTTTTCCGTACACCCTGACAAACTCTTTACGGCCTCGCGCTACCAGGCTGCCCACGTTGGTTTCCTTCAGTGACAACGTGGTAGCAATCTCGCGATAAGAAAGACCCTGCTGCTTCAAGAGCAGGCAACTTCGCATCGGCTCTTTGATCTTATCCAGGGCGCGTCGCGCCTCCTCGATCGCCAGCCGGCGCTCGTAATCTTCCTCGGGCTGCGGGAACCAGGCCTCGGTGGTCGTCTTCTGGTACTCGTCGTCGCGAGCTGCCGCGCGACTCTGGCCGCGGATGGTATTGCGCGCAACGTTTAGAGTGACACGCAAAAGCCACGCGCGAAGAAGTTCCTCGCCCGGCGTGGAGTCGAGATTGCGATATAGCCTGAGAAAGACCTCCTGCGTAACGTCTTCAGCCAAAGCCGAATCACGTACCACAGCCCGGGCGGTCCGAAAGACAGCTCGGTGATGAAGCGTAAACGCCTCATCGAAACTGAGGGCGGTCGCCGCAGTCGCGATTTCCTTGGGCATTGACTGTATCAAGGCTCTAGCTTGTCCGCTCATTGATCACCGCTCTCAAGGATGCAAACACCGCAAGTTGCTGATTTATGACAACTTTCTGAGGACTACCTGCGTTACCGGCTTTTAGGCGGTATATTGTAGTCTGAATCAGGTTTTGCACCAATTGGGTTGAGCGGTATCAGAAATTTGGAGTTCAGATTCGACGCCAGTTGAACGCTCGACCCTGCAGGAAAGTTCGAAATGTCCGGAAGCCGCGGTAATAGGAGAACCAGCTTTGATGCAAAAGGCTGAATCAATTTCGACAACAGCGCTAGATAACAGCCCCTTCATGCGCGCCTGCCGGCGGGAGCCGGTTCCCTATACGCCCATCTGGCTGATGAGGCAGGCCGGAAGGTACATGCGTGAATACAGGGAAGTTCGAGCCCGCATGAGCTTTCTGGAACTCTGTAAAACGCCGGCCCTGGCCGCGGAGGTGACGGTTACTGCTGCGGAGCGATTGGGGGTCGATGCGGCCATAATCTTCGCGGACATTCTATTGATAATTGAGCCGATGGGAATTGAGTTGGAATTTGCCAAAGGCGAAGGCCCGGCGATTCACAACCCGGTACGCACTTCTCAGGACGTTGACCGCTTGCGCGAGGTGGGTAACGTCGAACCACTCGAGTTCGTGTTTGAGGCAATCAGACAAACCAGGGCCAGTCTGAGGGCCGATCTTCCGCTAATCGGGTTTTCAGGAGCGCCGTTCACACTGGCCTCCTACATTATTGAGGGTGGTGGATCGCGGAACTACGTCCACACGAAGTCACTCATGTACACCGATAAAGGAGCCTGGAATGCCCTGATGTCGTTGATCTCGCGCGCTCTGGTTAAGTATCTCAACGCCCAGATTTCCGCCGGTGCACAGGCTCTGCAGCTGTTTGATTCGTGGGTTGGCTGTCTCAGTGTCGACGACTATCGTGAGTATGTCTTACCGCACACACGCAGTGTCATCCGCAATCTGACGCCAGGCACACCCCTCATACATTTTGGCACTGGAACAGGGGCTCTAATTGAATCGATGCGTGAAGCCGGCGGTGATGTGATCGGACTCGACTGGCGCCTGCAATTGGATGAGGGTTGGCAGCGCCTTGGACACGACGTTGCGGTGATGGGGAATCTCGATCCGGTAGCGCTGTTCGCGGGCAAAGACTACGTCCGCGCTCAGGCGAAGAAGATTCTTGAACAGGCTGCCGGGAGACCTGGTCACATTTTCAACCTGGGCCATGGGATTCTTCCCGAGACCCCGGTCGAAAATGTGATTGCCCTGATCGAAACGGTTCATGAACTCAGCGCGAAGTGATGGACATTGACGCACTACTAATCGTCTCGTTCGGCGGACCTGAAGGGATGGCCGACGTAATGCCGTTTCTCGCAAACGTCCTCAGGGGACGAAACGTGCCGGCGGAGCGGATGCGCGCTGTGGCCAAACATTATGAGTTGTTCGCCGGCGTCAGTCCGATCAACGAGCAAAACAGAAATCTGATTGCGGCCCTCCAGAAAGAGATGGCGGCGAATGGCTTGAGTCTTCCAATCTACTGGGGCAATCGAAACTGGCACCCGATGCTCGCTGACACACTCGCCGAAATGGCAGCGGACGGAATCAAGAATGCGCTGGCGTTTGTGACTGCGGCATACAGTTCCTACTCGAGCTGCCGCCAGTATCTCGAGAACATCGCCGAGGCGCGGGACCGTGTAGGTTCCAGCGCGCCGCAGATTGCCAAGCTGCGAGCCTTCTACAACCATCCTCTTTTCATTGAAGCGAATGTTGACCGTCTTCAGGCTGCAATGATCACTATCCCCGAAGCGAGGCGCAGCGCGACGCAGATTGCGTTCACCGCGCACAGCATCCCGCGATCGATGGCCGATAACTGCCAGTACGAATCTCAACTTCTGGAGACCGGCAGACTGGTCTCCTTAGGAGCTAACCGTGAGTCATGGAGGCTTGTTTACCAGAGCCGGAGCGGGCCGCCGACTCAACCATGGCTTGGACCCGACATACTTGATCATTTGAAAGAACTAAAAGACTCCGGCGCCACCGATGTCGTAATCGCCCCGATCGGTTTTGTCTCCGATCACATGGAGATCATCTACGATCTGGACACCGAAGCGCGACAATTCTGTGATCAGACGGGTCTGAATATGGTGCGCGCGGCAACTGTGGGAACGCATCCGTTATTCATTAGGATGATCCGCGAACTCATTCAAGAGCGGATTGATCCACGCTCTGCACCAAGATTTCTCGGATCACTAGGGGCCAATAACGATCTTTGCTTCGCTGGCTGTTGTCTGCCAAAGGTTTGAAAGAGGGCGGCTCAAGTACCGTTAATTCGGGTTGGGAAGGAATGCGTCCTGCCCCAGCGCGGCCTCGCCACCCCGTGCGGTATGGCTATGCCTTACCAGAAAGCATTCAATTGAATTCGAGGCTGTGCCTCTGAGAGTCCAACGGAGGCGTAGCCTCAGACAAAATCGGGTAGTCCACTGTAAGGCAGAGCCTTACCGCACTGAGGGCGGCGAAGCCGTGCGTTTTGAAGCTTAG
>JAMQPI010000419.1 GCA_023717565.1 Pyrinomonadaceae bacterium
ATCAGGCGCGTGCGGTTGGTAATCCCCGCTGCAAACGCGGCGGTGATCTCGCTAAGATTTTTGGGAGGGATCGGAATCTTGACTAACTTCAGAACCAGACCTTCGCGCTTTTCGCGCTGGCGCAGGGTAGTCACCATGCGGCCGTAGTCCTGGGTAGTCGTAAGAATCTCGTCACCCGATTTGAAGTCCATGCCCATCAACAGAATTTCCAGCGACTCGGAGGCGTTTCGGGTGATGGCGATTTCTTCGCGATCACAGCCGAATACCTCCGCCAGCCCGGTGCGGATCGTTTCTGATTGCGGCTCGAGGATCTGCCACATGGTGTATGCAGTTGCGTCCTCCTGCTGCCAGATGTAACGCACCAGCGCTTCAGTAACGATACGGGGACTGGGAGACACGCCGCCGTTGTTCAAGTTGATGATCCCACGCGTTACGGAGAATGAATTTTGAATGACCGACCAGTAGTCTTCATTCATAGCAGTTTGTTGCGGCGATAGATGCGCGACGCTTTTCGTGGCCGCCTGCACCTCGCTCAGAAGAGACGCAACAGTCGATGAAGACAGAGCAGCGAGACCGACGCTCTTGCCCGCCAGGGCAAGAAAATTGCGGCGGTTATGATGTGTCTTAAATGGGATATTCATTGGTTACTTCTTGTCCTTCTGAGTTGGCTCTCTGAAACCTGCCCAATAACCCGGCCGAGTGATCGCAACCAGTTTTTCGGCCCCTGCCCTGGAGATTGACACTTTGACTTTGCGAAACCCATTTTCGCCCGGCTTGTTTTGTCGGTCGAAGCCGATGATGTACTGCGAACTCAAATATTGGTTTAGTTTGTGCGGCGCCTGGGCCAGTTCTGCCAGGTCTTTTGGGGAAAAGACTTGTCCTCCCGTTTCCTCAGCCAGTCGATTGAGTAGCCTTTCAGCTTTTTCACGGGGACTCGCTCGAATGACACCGCCGTTATTAAGTTGCGCCACAATTCCAATAATGAAGATCTGCACATCCTTCTCGCGCAACAGCTTTAGCAACTGATCCTGAGTGTAGAAACTATACCGGTCTTCGCCATCCGAGATGAGGATCACGACTTGTCGCACGGCCGCAGTGTCCGGCTTACCGGATGCTGTAGCCTCTACTGCTAAATGCACTGCATCTATCACCGCAGTTTGACCGCCTTTAACCTCAATCAACTTTAACGAATCAAGTAACTTAGACTTGTCAGTAGTGAAATCAACCTCCTTCTCGATAAGATCGCTGCTGACAAATGTGACAAGCATTGTTTCGTCGTTCGGTTTGTTGTTTTCGATTAGCGCTATCACAACGCTGAGGCAGGCCGGCAAAAGAGACTTAAAGGAGCCAGAGGTGTCCAAAGCAATGGTGTAACGGAGGGGCCTATCATCTTTGGCAAAGAAGGTTATTGGCTGCGGCCGATCGCCTTCGACAAGATTAATCTCTTCTTGACGAAGATCTTCCACGGCGCGATTAGATCGGTCCGTTGCAATCAGACTGATTCTGATCTGCTGCGGCGGAGTTTGAACGGGAGTTGATGTCTGTCCCAGAGTACGATTGATTGACAGCAGAAGGCAGACAGCAGCAGCTAGACCGATAGCAAGAAGTAGTTTAGGTGCTCTCATCGAAATCCAGACTAAGCTTATTTCCCTTCGAAAACGATCTCGCCACCAATAACCGTCATCAAGCAACGGGTCTTCAAGATCTCCATCTCCGGAATTTTCATGATGTCAGCTGAAAGGATTGTGAAGTCGGCGAGTTTGCCCCTCTCGATTGAGCCGCGCAGCTTTTCCTCAAAGGCAGCATAGGCGGGCCAAATCGTGAACATCTTCAGCGCCTGGTCGCGAGTTGCAGCCTCCTCGGGATGCCAACCTTCCCCAGAGAATCCTTTTTGGTCCTTGCGGGCCACTGCTGCGTAGAACTCAATCATCGGTTCACCACGCTCCACCGGCGCGTCCGAACCTCCCGGAACTGCTACACCCGACTTAATGAATGTTTGCCAAACATACGCCCCGGCCAGACGCGGGATGCCCACTCGGCTCGGCGCGAAATGCAGGTCGCCGATTGCGTGCGAAGGTTGCATTGAAGGAATCACCCCGAGTTGCCCAAAGCGCGGAATGTCTGCCGCGTCGACGATCTGCGCGTGCTCAACGCGCCAACGTGGCTCGGCGATCTTGCGTTGTGCGGAAGGCACCGCTTTGAATGCTTTCTCATACTCATCGAGCGTAAAGCGATTG
>JAMQPI010000421.1 GCA_023717565.1 Pyrinomonadaceae bacterium
CCAGCCAGTAGAAAACATCTCCTTCAGCCATCCGCGCGTCGGCGACCATCGGGTCCTGGGCGGCGATGACCGCGCCCTTCGAGGCGAACGCGGCGTTCTTGTTCCGCTCGAGAGAGAAGGCGACGGCGGTTCTGAAGCCTGATTGTTCGGCTGCAGGAAGCGAGTCGTGCATCCGTTTTTTGTTGGGGCCGTCCTGCGTCTGTCCTTCGGCAGCGGCCATCCCGATGTCGAAGCCACGGCGGGCTGAACCTTCCGGCTGACGGTTGCGGAGTTCGATGGAGAGCGGGTCCTGGTTGGCGATCGCTTCACCTTTGGCGGCGACCGCCTCGTGCTCGGTCGCGCTGACGGGTGGATTGATGCTCGATGCGCGTGTGCCGGCCCCGCCCTCTAAGGTCGTCGACCCTGTCCCTTTGATCACGGGGACACTGCGCTGTGCATTGACTTCTGCTTCAGCCCGGTCTTGCGGAGCCGCGAAGGCGTAGTACCACGATTCCGGGGAACAGGTTTTGTGTAACGCGTTTTGGGCGCAGACCCTCACCGCTTGACGCTTACCCCAATCGGCAGTGTCGGGAAAATCTACAAACCCTTCGTAAGAACTGCCTGGGTTGTAACGGCCCGGTTGCTCGATCCAGCGTGGATCTTTCCAAAGATCGACCGAGTACCAACCAATATGGCTGGCACCGGCCGGGGGTGGCGCCCATCTGACCAATAATCGAAAGGGTGTTTTGGAGCCGGCCTGTCCGTTGCCGGTGGACTCCTGAATAGCCGTCACCTGTGGCTTGCCTGGAGCATTTGGCTTCTCCGGCGGCGGGGCGGGAACACGCGCAGCGACAAAAATCGGTGCGGAGAAGTGACTGCAGCTGGAGCCGAGCAGCGTCCGATTGCACCCCTGGACAATAAAATGGTATGTGCCGGGACGCAGTCCGTTTGCGGTGAAAGACCTTCCATCAACGCGGGTCTGGCCGTCGGGGCGGCCGTTCTCGGCCCATCTCACCTGGTGAAAGCTGTAGGAAGGTGAAGAGGTCCAGGTAACGGTAATGCTGTTCGCCGTGGCGGAGGAGCTTGTAAAGGCAGGCACGGCAGGCGGAGAGTATGACGGCGGCGTTGCGAGCGTTTGGGCGGCGAGCCACTGGGTGCAGTCGGTTGTCTGTCCATACCTGGCGCAAACTCGATAACGGTAAACGCGACTGGGCTGAAGGCCCAGGTCGTTGAAGCTGTTGACTAGCGCGACGAATTCCCAAGTGAAAGTTGGATCCTCGCGTTCGAGCGTGATTGAATCGGCGCCATCATTTGGATGCTCCCAATCAATGGCGATACCTCCCGGCGCGAAAGGACGTAACTGAACGTGTGGAGGCTCAGCTTGCGCTGAGCTCGCAGTCATCAACACGAACAGGGCGGCAAGCGTAATGCTCTGCCACTTGCCCGGTGAAAACTTAAAAAGCGATTTCATAATGATTCCTTTGCTTTCAGTTTCTGATCTTTGATATCCCGCTCTCACTTCACTAAGCGGAATCCGGCATCGAATGCGGCAACGATGCAACCAACTTTAGCCACCTGTTCTACCGAGGAGTGGCAGAGACGGGCTAAGGTATCGCAGGTTGTTTTTAGGGGATTGTGGTCCGTTTGGAACTACTTAACGACCCACTACCGGCAATGCCGGGACCGTAGGTGCCGGCTATCTTCAACGTCGAGGAACCAGTAGCCACGCTGGTAAAGCTGACCTCAGTACTGACGGTTGAGCCGATGTCGATGGTGTTCAGATAGGGCATCAAAAATACGCCGATCGCCGGACCCAGCGTCGCCACCGTCAAGGTCACGCTGTCGGCCGGGAGGTTGCCGGTGTTCTGTACGGTGATGGTCGTGGTTATGGTGTCGCCGCTACGTTGCAGCGGCGTAGACGTGACCACGAGTCTCACTGCGCTACAGGGCGACGGTCCGGCAGTGAGGTTAATGCTCACCATGCCCAGATCCGTAACGCCGTCCTGGAGCCGCAGCACGGGCGTGAACGTTTGGCCGGGAATCAGCGACGGGTCGGCTGTGAAAGAGAAGTCGCGACCGCTCACCCCATTCGGGGCGATGGCTTCAAAGCTCTGCGGGTTGCTGGCAGCTAATACTCCTGCTCCTGGTTGCAGCCGGGCCACGAGACTAGCAACGGTCGATGCGCCGTTGTTCATAAGGCTGATGTGAACTGTGACTCGCTCGCCCGGATCTATCGCACCGTTAGCTGGCGCACAGCTTTCGTTCACCAGTAACGTACCAGCAGCGACGATTGTGGGAGTTGGTGTGGGATTGGCGGGCGCAGCAAAACTCCAGAAACCGCCCGTGATTGAAAAGTGCCCGCCGGTACTCGCATTGTCAGCGCCACTTGCAAGAGGTTGACCGATGGTGCTGAAAATGGCGAAGCTGCCGCCCGCACTTTGGTCACCGCCGTTACTGATAGCTGATCGCGTGATTTCAACGTTGCCTCCCGCTTGCGCGTAGGCGGACGCGAGCGATACGGCAAGCAACGCAATGGTGGATAACCAACGCCGGGCGGCGCCCACAAATGCATTCCACCGCACGGATGTGGCGTTGGTTATGTCTCTCATCGTTTTCCAGGTTTTCATCTGCTATCTAGCTTTCGACAAAACTATTCAGTGCAGTCTGGAAGGCATCGAGCCGAATTTTGCCGAAGGGGCCCGGTGCGAGTACAAACTTTAAGTCGCCTTGTGGTGTGACCAGGACGTCAACCAGTAAGAGTTGGTATTCAGTTTGGCTAACCGGCTGTATTGCCGGCTGATTTTCGACATAACTTGTTTCCGATTTCTTACTCCTTGGTGAGAACGTTTCTTGTTTGGTTACGGGCAAGCAACGGTCGTTAAGACCATCGTGCCTGCGTTATCAAGTGAGAGCAGGCGGCAAGCCGCGCCATTTGGCGATTTCAGGATGATGCCCTGACCGGGTGAGCCGACAAGGATGCTGCCGCCAGTAACATCCAATTTCGCCTTCGGCGCAGTCGTGCCGATGCCGACGCTGGCACTATTGCCTAGAATCACGGAATTGCTTTGGGTCGCGGAGGTGTTTGCGCCGATTGAGGTGGCATTGATCAAACTGGCGAATCCGATTGCCGAACCCGCGTTATTGCCGACGGCCGTGTTGTCGCTGCCGGTCGCGTTAATTTCTCCGGCGAGCGAGCCGACGAAGACATTTCCAGTGCCGCTGGTGTTGAAGCCTGCGCGATGACCGAAAAATGAATTGCTGCCAGCGCTGACGCTATTGAATCCGGCGAGTCTGCCGAAAAATGAATTATCGCCGCCGGTTGTGTTTGAGCTGCCCGCGCCCGCACCAAAGAATGAATTATTACTGCCGCCTCCGGATGTGCTGATTCCGCTTCCAACACCGAAGAAGGAATTGTATGCGCCGTCCGTATTGGCAAAGCCGGAATTGAAACCGAAGAAAGCGTTGCCGAAGCCAATCGTGTTGGAAAAACCGGATTGTGCGCCGACGAAAGTGTTGTTGCCACCCGTTATGTTTTCCTGTCCTGCCGCCGTGCCGATGAAGGAGTTGCCGCTACCGTCTGTGTTCTTACGCCCGGAAGAATGACCGAAGAAAGAATTGTTGCTGCCGAGCGCGTTGTTTTCTCCCGCAAAGCTGCCGATAAAGGTCAGACCGAAGCCGGTTCCGCCGTCGTTCAAACTACCTGCGCCAACTCCGATAAGAAGTCCAGAGGAATCAGTAGTACTGCCCAGGACGCGATTGAGTCCAAAGTTGAATTGCCCGGCACTAAGAATATTCGCCGTTCCTGTGCCGTCAATGTTGAAATTTGCTCCGCCTTGCGGCGTCGTTTGATTTAAGATTCCGCCGCCGCCGCCGCCCGTCGAGGCAATTGTCAACGTATTGCCCGCCGGCGTAATCGTGATGTTCGAGCCAGCCGCCAGGGTGACGTTATCGTTCAAACCGTTGAGGCTCTTTACTACTTGACCGATGGCTATCTGCGGCGCTGTTACCGCAGAGTTCGCCAACATAGTTGTGGTTACACCAAAATTGGCGATCGCAACCGTGACATTGCCAATGGTGCCGCCGCCGCTCAATCCCGCGCCTGCAGTTACTCCGGTGATTGCACCGACGCCCCCAGCCGTCGTTTGAATCGAACCGTCCGGAAACTTCACGCCGCCCGTCGTCGTTTCGATTAACCCAACGACCGTTAATTTTGAGTTCGGTGTTGCAGTGCCGATGCCGACGTTGGCATTGTTCCCCAGAACTAAAGAATTGCTTTGCGAGACGAGGGCGTTTGCGCCGATGGCCGAGGCGTTGGTGAGATTGTCCGCTCCCGTAGCGTTGCTACCGACAAAGGTATTGCTGCTGCCCGTAGCCACGTTTTTTCCCGAGAGGTAACCGACAAAAGTATTATCCGTCCCGGACGCAAGATTAAACCCTGCTACGTCGCCGAAAAAGGAATTGAAGCTGCCGACCGTGTTGAGTCTTCCGGCACTGCCGCCGAAGAAAGCATTGGAACGACCGGTCGTATTACTGAGACCGACCTTGTTTCCGAAAAAGGAGTTGCAGCAACCGGTGGTGGTATTTAGTCCGGCCTCGATTCCGAAGAAGGCGTTACGGTCGCCGGTTGTATTGTTACGACCGGCTGAACTCCCGAAGAAAGAATTATCGCTTGCCATATTCAGGCGTCCGGAGTTGCGCCCGAAAAATGAGTTGTTACTGCCCGTTACGTTTGAGCCACCGGAACTCGTGCCGACGAAAGTGTTGTCTGTGCCAGTAGTGTTCTGTTCGCCGGCACCCGCGCCAAAGAAAGCGTTGTCGCTGGCATTATTGTTGAGACCAGCAAAGCGTCCGAAGATGGAATTAAAGCTGCCGGTCGTGTTCAAGACACCAGCATGGCTCCCGAAGAAAGAGTTGGCCACACCCTGCGTATTGGAATAGCCTGAATTCGCTCCTAAGAAGGCATTCTCTCTGCCCGTCGTGTTTTGCTGTCCTGCGCTTGAGCCGAAGAACGCATTGGCGTCGCCCGTCGTCGTTACTTGGCCGGATTGTGCGCCGAAGAATGAATTCCCGCTGGCGGTGTTATTGCGTCCGACGTCAAGCCCAAAAAATGAGTTGTTGCTGCCGGATCGGTTTGCCGCCCCCGAACTTGTTCCGACATAGGTGTTGCCGTTGCCTGTCGTGTTCGAGTCGCCCGCGTGCGCGCCAAGTAAGGTGTTGTATAAGCCCGTCGTATTGCTCAGACCGGCGAACGCGCCAAAGAAAGAATTGTCCGCACCCGTTTGATTAGCGTTTCCTGCGCTGTGCCCGAAGAAAGCGTTCTCGAAGCCCGTCGTGTTCGAAAAACCGGAACCTGTCCCGAAAAACGAATTACCATTGCCCGTCGTGTTTGACACACCAGAGGTGGCGCCGAAAAACGAATTGCCAGCGCCTGTCGTGTTGGCATTACCTACGTTGTTTCCAACAAAGGTATTGTAGCCGCCCGTGTTGCGCACTCCGGCAAACTGACCTAAGAAAGTGCCAAACGCACCTGCATTTGAATTTCCCGCTCCGCCGCTTCCTAAAGACAGACTGCTGTCTCCATTGCCGATAGACAAAATGCGTTGACCGCCGAGGTTGTATTGTGTCTGGGCGTTCACCGTGTTGAGCGAAAGCGAACCGTTGACGGAGAAGTCGCCCGCGATTGAAACGTTGCCGCCCGCGTCCTGCTGCACAAAAAGAGTTGAATCAACTCCCCCAAGTTGCATTGCATTCGTGGCTTCTCTACTTCTTATCGAATACGGCACGGCGAGAATTTCCTGGAGCGGATGCAAGATCGTGAACGGGTCGCCAGCGTTTACCTTGACGGCGATTTCCAGAGAGCGATTCGCACCCGGAAACACGCCCGAACCAAAATCGAGCGAAGTACTAAAAACGCCGTTCGTCACGGTCAACGTCTGGTCAAAGGTCGCGCCGGGAATCGCCGCGCCGTTCTCATCAAAGAGCGTGAACCGGAAAAAGCGAGTTCCCGTCACCGGATTACCCGCCTCGCTCAAGCTTCCTTGATAAGTGAACGTCGTCGTCTGCGCTACGACCGTGCCGCTCAAAACTGCAATGCAGAAGATCCAAGACCAAAGGTTTAATTGGGTTTTCATTATCGACATCTGTTCCACTTTCGCTCCGGCTCAATCCCAACAGCGACAGACTAATGGCCCGCTGTCTTCGGACCTCGACCCTTCTCATTTCAAACTCCTAATCAGACTCACGTGAGGTTTTGTAAACAAGTGCTGAGACATTACGATTCCTTTCGAGCAAACGACATACTCGGGAGATAATTTTTCTCTTCCTCTACCTGTAACGCGAGAAATGCCCTCAGATCCGGCAACTGCACCCAACTTTATTTTCGGAGGCGGATTGGTCAGCGGGCGGTAGGCCAAGTACAATCGGCAATCTGTTCGCTGGACCGCGGGTCGTATCGAACGAAGGAATGAAGTGAGTTATGTCGGCAACGCCGCCCCAGGAAGTCACACAGTTGCTGGTTGTCTGGAGCGAGGGCGATCGGTCGGCGCTCGATCGGCTGTTGCCCTTAGTTGAGAGTCAACTCCGCGCACAGTGAGTATCAAAGAAGCGAAGGTCGGCGACACCCGAGGCGTGGAAGTTGGCGTTGCCAATGTTTGAGGAGAGGGCTGATCTTGAGGACGGCGTCCGGGATCCAACTGAGTCAGACTAAGTGATAACCGTTAACTCAGTTACTAGCTAAATGAGACGTCGCCGGTCCCCGGGGCAATCTGGGAGCCTCTTCGGTCCGTGCCAGTTCTTCGCGGCGCCCGGCGCCGGTCACCGACCGTGAGTAAGCGACCTTGTTCCTCGCCGACTCTGAGCGAGCGAACATGTTCCTCCCTGACGACTGTGTAGCACTCGCAAGCACCGGATTCTAGTCCACGGCGATCGATAATCTTAACTTGACCGCGCACGTAGCTGATAAGGCCCTGTTCTTGCAACTCGTGGGCGACATGAGTAACCCCTTCGCGGCGTACTCCCAGCATCTTTGAGACGAATTGGTGAGTCATTTGCACGTGATCCGACTGGGTACGGTCTTGGGTCATTAACAACCAGCGGCAAAGGCGTTGTTTCACCGAGTGCAGGCGATTGCAAACAGCTGTTTGCGATATCTGCGTAATGAGAGTCCACGTATAACGCAGCAGCAGCCGTTGAAACTCACCTCCACGACCGAACTCCGTTCGCACTGCCGTCCCATTCAGTTGAAGAGCTTCGCCGGCACCCTGAACTACCGCCCGATTGGGTGTCCGGTCACCACCCATGAATAGGGAGATGCCCACCACGCCCTCGTTACCGACCAATCCCATTTCGGCGGTTGCGCCGTTGATCATCGTGTAAAGCAAAGAGACGTGAGAGGTAGTGGGGAAGAATACACTCTCCATGTGTACCCCTGATTCATAGATGACTGCGCCCCACGAAAAAGGGACTAACGTCAGATCCTTCGCCAAGCGTTCAAAAACGTCAGGAGGAAGATCGTCAAGCAGCCAGTTCCCAACTGACCGGGATGATCCGAAAACCATTGCTCTCGACTCCTTTATTACAAGCATCAGGTTTCAACTCGGGGGAAGGAAAATCGACCGCAGCCGGCGATCGCGAGAGAGTACGTGGTCGGAGTTTCTTACTTCTTCTTGGGAAGGATTCCAATGTCCTTGCTTCCCGGCGCACGCCATGGTCTCAGGTCCGATGGGCAACGATCACGACTGTGCGGATTTACCAGCTTTCCAGCGTAGAAATTTGCTGGGCTTACGTGGGGCTATGGGCGTGCGCAAGCAAAGCAATTCTCTGTGCCGACCGTTGAGGAGAGCATTCACACTGTGATGGTGCGGAAAACCGAGGAGGTGGGCGGCTGCGGTTACCATCCCGCCGGCATCCTTCAAAGCTCGTTGAATTAAGTACCCTTCGTAGCGTCGAATCTCAATCCAAAAGTGAAAGTTGTCCCAGGTAGACGGAGCTCTAAAATCTGCGACCTCGGCATCCTCGTTATTTCTAATCAAACCTCGCAGGTGCGCGGCGCACTCGCTGAGGCGGGTTCTGGTTTTTGGATACTGTGACTGCGCCAGCAGTTCTGACGCTTGGAGGTATAGATCGGTAAGATCGCTCTTGGGAATTAGATCGCTTAACTCTTCAATGAGCGTTAGCAACGCATGTCCCGCTCCCTCCAGATCGCCGGCTTGCTCAGCTACAAAGGTGGCGCGGTGAAGTGTAACTCTGGCCTCGTTATGCCGGCGCAGTCGCGCTAACGCCGTTCCGTGGGTGGTTAGGGCCTCGGCTAAGAGCTGGTGCTCGCCCCCGCCTTCCAGCGTGTCTATCGCAGATCGCGTCAGCTCTAAGGCTTCGGCATTATGGCCTTCGGCAAGCAGCGCTCTTGCAGTCGTCTCATCTACCTGTGCGGCGTGAACATAATCGTTGAGAGCTACCAGCACGTGGCGGGCACGGTTAAGATGCTCGTGCGCTTTGTCGTAGTTTCCAAGCATCAAGTAGAGAAAGCCCAGGTTGTTTTCAACGCAAGCGAGATACTGCTGATGCCCTGCTTGTTGAAAGTGGAGGCTCGCGCCGGCGTATTCTATGAGCGCCCGATCAATATAATCCTGGCGGCACTCTGAGGTGCCCAGATCTTTCAAGACGGTCGCCAGCTCGTTATGGAACCTTCCTTTCAGCGTGTCGCTTGAGCTCGCCGCTACCACCGGGGCAGCTTCGTTTAGGATGCGCAGAGCATCATGGTACCGAGTTGCCACCTTTTCGATCGCCGCGCTACGGATTAAAGCAACGGCTTTGAGATGACAATCTTCGTCTGTCAACCTGCAGAGCGCCTCACGCAACAGCACTCGCGCTTCATCGAGGCCTCCTTGCCTCCAATAGCAGTAGGCGAGTTCGGTTTGAGCCTCAGCGGTCTTGACTCTCTCACTGAGCGATTCAAAGATCGCCAGGCTTTCGCTGATCAGGTCCTTGGCCCTCTCCTGGGCATTGGGAGTCTGTCTGGTACTGCCTATCCATCCGGTGAGGACTCCGACACACAGGAGCAACTCGCCCGCCGCTTGCCTGTCCATCCCTGTGGTTTCTGGTCGTTCGCCCATTCCTTGCCACAGGTTTCCCAGCGCGGCGCGGGCCTCGTCATACTTCCCAGCGACCTCGAGTTTCTTCGCGTGTTTACACCGGATTCGCACCTCCTCATTGAAGGTGGAATCAATCAAGTGAATTGATTTGCTCTTTAACTGCATGTGAGGATAGCCTTTCTATCTTGCAATCTGTATTGCAAGCAAACGTAGTGAGGCGCATCCTAACGAATGAACTAGGATGCGCCTCAGTTGAGAATCCATTGCTGAACTGAATTGCTAGCCGTTGGCGGCCGGTCACACTGTTGACTTTGGCCTTTAGATTCTTAGGAGAACACCATGAAACACCTTCGCACTCTCTGCGCGAGCGTCCTATTGACCGCCGCGTTTACAGTTCCCGTATGCGCGGGCAACATTACCACCGGTGTCGTGCAACCACCGCCTCCCGGCTCTTCGCCGAACGGGAACATAACCACTGGGAAGCCTGAGAACAGCCGTTCACTTAGAGAAATAGCGGCGCAACTGCTTCAGTTTATTGCAGTGCACCAAGTGAACCTCTACTAGCATCTTTTCAAATCTGGGCTCTCAATTGCTAACCGCCACCAGAAAATGCGGGCGGCACAGCAATCGTGTGTGAGTAGACGGTACAGATTAAAAGCAAAGTTGTAAGAATGCAACTCCATGAGACGATCAGGGCAAGTTTCGGTTTGGTGTTATTACCTCGGTTCTGCGCCAATCTGGTAGTTCAGGGGCCCCCTGAGCCCTTTCGCATAGAAATTATTTTCCTCGTCTGATCCCTCAGCATAGTTTTTTACGCATATCCAGGTAAGGCGGTCGAAACCGCTGATCCCAGTAGGTGGAAACCGAAGGAGGTGTTCCAAAATGAATCACGGATATACGTATCAAGCGACTTTGGCGTCTTCACAGGTAATGCGCTGGCGCATTGAAGATATTATTGGCGACGACAAACGGCTCGATTTTTCCAAACCTTTCATGCCGGAAACGCTAGCGCGCGTTGAACCGCTTACGTTCCTGAACGCCGATGAGAAGCGCACTCTCAACCAGATCAGGGGCAACGCGTACTTGTGCATTTTCGGCTTGGTCGAGGAGTTTATTCTCCCGTTCGTGCTCGACCACGCGCGGCCGCAACTTCAGGGCGACGACTATCGCGTGCGCGCGCTGCTCCAGTTTGCCAGTGAAGAGGCCAAGCACATTCAACTCTTCAAGCGCTTTCGGAGGGATTTTGAAGACGGATTTGGCACTGAGTGTCTGGTCATTGGGCCGCCCGAAGCGATCGCCAAAGCGATACTGGCACACGATACTCTGGGAGTTGCATTAACAACGCTGCACATCGAATGGATGGTCCAGGGTCACTATGTGGAGAGTATCAAGGACGATCATGACCTCGATCCGCAGTTCAAGAGTTTGCTGAAGCACCACTGGATGGAAGAAGTGCAGCACGCCAAACTCGACACGCTGATGGTCGAATCGTTGGCCGCGGGCCGCAGCGAGGAGCAGAGAATGCAGGCCGTTGAGGAGTATCTGGAGATCGGCGGTCTTATCGATGGTGGTCTGGTGCAGCAGGTCGAGTTTGATCTGGATAGTTTTCAACGCGCCACCGGTCGCGAATTATCCAAATCGGAAAAGGAAGAGTTTCGAAGGGTGCAGCTCCAGGCGAATCGCTGGACT
>JAMQPI010000455.1 GCA_023717565.1 Pyrinomonadaceae bacterium
TGTCCAAATCAGTACTCAGCAATGGCTACGAAATGACTAATCAAAAATCGGCAATCAAAAATCAAAAATTAGTCCTGGAGAGAACTAAATGATGAGTCTGCTTAAAGATCTGCACTACGGCATTCGCATGCTGGCCAAGACCCCGGGATTTACTCTGGTCGCCGTGCTTTCTCTAGCCCTGGGAATCGGCGCGAACACGACTGTGTTTAGTTTGCTCGATGCGATCCGACTTCGCTCGTTGCCAATAGAGAATCCGGAAAGGATGGTAAGCATTGCCACGCTGATACCCGGTAACCAGCCGCACCTGGATTTTTCCTATCCGCTTTACACTGGCTTGCGCGATGGCAATCAGACCCTATCAGGCGTCGTTGCTTACACCGACAGGGATCTCGGCCTCACTGCCGGCGATCAAACCGAGCTAATCCGCGGCGAGATAGTCAGTGCAAACTATTTTTCCGCGCTCGGTGTGCAACCGGCAATGGGATCGGCATTCGCGCCTGACGATGAGCGACCAGGCGCTGCGCGCGCAGCTGTTATTAGCGACGCGCTCTGGCACCGACGTCTGGCTGGAGATCGCAGTGTCCTCGGAAAAACGATCACTCTTAACGGCCGCACTTTTTCCGTCGTAGGGGTGGCGCCCAGGCGTTTTTCGGGATTGCTGCGCGGAATGCAGACGGACGTCTGGATCACGCTTCCGCAAATGGTCGATATCGAAGGCAATCCGAAACTCATGAATTCGCCGTCCCTGAGTTGGTTGAACCTCGCTGGAAAACTAAAACCCGGAGTTACTACGCAACAGGCGCAGTCACAGTTAACGTCGCTGCTTCCTGGCCTGTCTGAGGGAGCACGCGAAGACGGCACCTGGCAGGTGGTGATGAGCAGGGCCACAGGAGGTAATGAAGTCTATGTTAAGGAACTGTCTCGTCCTCTAACGATGCTGCTGCTGGCGGTGGCTTTGATACTGGCGATCGCCTGCGCCAACGTAGCCAGTCTTTTACTCGCTCGCGCCAGAGTACGAGGAAAAGAGATCGGAATTCGGCTGGCTCTGGGAGCCAGTCGTCCCCGCATCGTGCGGCAACTTCTTACGGAGAGTCTGTTGCTGTCGTTGGCCGGCGGTGCGCTCGGGCTACTCATCGCTCTCTGGACAACCGGACTGGCTGCCGGCTTGCGGACCACCTATGGTGGAGAGCTGGCGATTGACGCTTCGCTAAACACCCGAGTTTTGCTGTTTACTCTGATCGTGTCGATGCTGACTGTGCTCTTGTTTGGCATCGCGCCGGCTTTGCGCGCGTCGAAACTTGATCTCGTTCCAATTCTCAAGGATGCCACAGCCTCAACCCCGGTCTTTCGCCGCGGGCCCTCGCTGCACAGTCTATTAGTCGTCACGCAGGTTACGTTGTCGTTGGTACTACTTGCCGGCGCCGGCTTGTTCTTACGAAGTTTTTGGAATCTGCAGGCAATCGAAAAAGGGTTTACCGGCGACAACGTACTGGCCATGTCGCTGAATATGGAACTGCAGGGCTACGACAAAGCGCGCGGTGCGAATTTCTATCCCGCCGCCCTCGAGAGTCTATCGTCGTTACCGGGCGTTCAATCGGCCACCCTGGCCAGTGCCTTGCCGGTTACCGCAGGTGGTTCGCGCATACAGATGGGCCCTAATTCTACTAAGCCCGCGGTTGATGAAGAGATCGCCATCGATATCGTATCTGTCGCCCCGCGCTTCTTCGAAACCACCGGGCTGCCATTGCTTCGCGGCCGAGACTTCCGGCAACTGGATACCGACAAATCAGCGAAGGTAATGATCGTCAACGAGACGATGGCCAGGAAGTTTTGGCCCGACACCGATCCATTGGGGCGCAGTTTCTTCGACGGTGATGACAACTATGAAGTTGTGGGTGTTGCTCGCAACACGAAATACCGCGACCTGCGCGAAACGCCGTTGATGACATTCTATTTACCGCTCGCCCAGTTCTACCGACCGAACATGAATCTGCTGGTCCGTACGACTGGAGAATCCCCTCAGCTGGCGCCGGCGATTCAATCTCGGTTGCACGCAATCGAGCCGGCGCTGACCGTTTTCAACATTCGGACACTCTTCGAACACGTCGGCCGATCTCTCTATGTCGAGCGGATGGAGAGCTTGCTTTTGATGTTCTTTGGAATCCTGGCGCTGACGCTAACTGCCATTGGCATCTATGGCGTCGTGGCTTATTCGGTGGCCCAGCGCACTCGTGAAGTCGGGATTCGTATGGCTCTCGGGGCGCAGAAAAAAGATGTGCTGAAAATGATTCTCGCGCAGGGTCTGGTCTTGGTTGGCTGGGGTACGACCCTTGGCCTGGCCGCTTGCTACTGGCTCTCGCGGCTGGTGTCCAGCCAGCTCTACGGGGTTAGCGCGTTTGATCCCGTGACGTTAGCGAGCGTGGTGGTTGTGCTAATTGTCGTGGCGCTCGTGGCTGCCTACATTCCGGCCCGGCGCGCAACCAAAGTCGATCCGTTGGTGGCACTGCGATACGAGTAAGGAGATTTTAGATTTTTGATTTGAGACTGCCGATTGTCGATTGTTGATTGGAAGCATTCGACCAACGGAACACGGAATCAAAAATCAGCAATCAAAACTCAAAAATTAAGACGGTGGTGATCACAAAGGGGAGCATTTGATGGAAACGTTTTTTCGTGACCTTCGCTACAGCGTTCGGATGCTAATCAAGAGCCCGGCCTTCACTTGCGTGGCCGTAATTTCGATCGCGCTGGGGATTGGTGCGAACACAACAGTGTTCAGCGTGATTAATGCGGTGCTGTTCAAGTCTGTTCCTTATCAGGACCCTAACAGCCTGGTGCTTGTATGGGGAGACAGCAGGACTGAAGCGAGCCTGAGAAAACACAACCAGGTTTCCGCCACAGATATAGCAGACATCCGCGCGCAGTCGAGTGTCTTTGAAGATGTTACTACCTACTCCGGTTGGTATCCCATCATGACTGGCGAAACGGAAGCCGAAAGAGTTCCCGCTATCCAGGTAGGCGATGGCTTCTTCAATATCATGAAAGGAAAGCCGCTGCTGGGGCGCGTCTTCACTCCGGAAGAACAAGAAGATGGCAAAGACTTTGTGATCGTGCTGGGCCACGGCCTCTGGCAACGTCGCTTCGGAAGCGACCCGAACATAGTAGGCAAGAACGTCTACCTTAATGGTCGCCCATACAACGTCGTCGGCGTTATGGGTCCAGACTTTCGACCACTTCCTTCGTCACTCGTTTCGCCGGAAGGTCAATTTTACAGGCCGGTAGCCGAAGCCTACGACGACTCACAACGCGACGCACGACACCTGCGCGCGGTTGCCCGACTCAAACCCGGCGTCACGGTGGAACAAGCGCGCACCGAAGTTAGTGTGATCGCCGCGCGTCTTGAGCAGCAACATCCGGAAACCAACAAGCATACGGGCGCCCACGTGGTTTCGATTACCGATGAGATTGTCGGTGGCATACGCCCGACGTTATTCATGGTGTTCGGGGCCGTCATCTTTGTGTTGCTCGTCGCCTGCGCCAATGTTGCCAATCTGCTGCTGGCCCGCGCGACCGTCCGTTACAAAGAGATCACGATCCGTACGGCGATCGGCGCGGCTCGAGGTCAACTGATCCGCCAATTGCTTACTGAAAGCTTCGTACTCTCTTTTCTCGGGGGCGGGCTAGGCTTGTTGCTGGCCTTCTGGGGGACCGACCTCGTGGCGGCTGCCGGATCACAGATCAATCCCATGTTTCAGGGCATTCGCGTCGATCTGCGGGTTCTCGGATTTACGTTCGGCATCTCGATCATTACCGGCCTGATCTTTGGGCTCGCCCCCGCCTTGCAGATGTCCAAACCCAATCTGGTCGAATCACTCAAAGAAGGTGGTCGCGGTTCCGGACCGTCTTCCAGTCGCAACCGCTTACGAAGCGCCCTGGTTGTATCCGAGATTGCGATGACCCTCGTGCTGCTGGTATGCGCCGGTTTGCTGCTCAGAACAGTCACGCGACTCAGGAACGTGGACACCGGATTTAACTCCCAGAACATTCTCACCATGACCCTCGGATTGCCCGCCGTGAAGTATCCGAAACCGGAAAACTACGTCGCCTTCAATAAGGAGATCACTGAACGCATCGCCGCCATACCTGGAGTTAGAGCAGTCGGGACAACATCGGTGTTGCCCCTGAGCGCTAACTTCGATGGCCGAGGTCTGGTCGTTGAAGATCAGCCGAAGCCGCGTGGCGAGGAGATCACTGTTGATCTCTACGTCACCACGCCTGGTTATCTGCGGGCGATGGAGATCACTCCCCTGAGGGGTCGCGCCATCGGCGAGGAGGACACGGCCGACTCACCCAAGATCGCCTTAATTAATAGAACGATGGCCGCCCAGTTGTGGCCCAACCAGGATCCGTTGGGCAAGCGCATCCGGTTCCCCGGATCTGAAAAGAACCCCCAACCGTGGCGGACCGTTGTGGGCATGGTGAGAGACGTGGCGCAGTACGCGCTCGATAAGGCACCGCCGATGCAGATTTATCTGCCGCACGCGCAATTTCCAACTTCCTTCAACAGCATCGTCGTCAAGACCGAGGCTGAGCCAAGCGCCATGATCAGCGCTGTCAGACGCGAGATCCTGGCGGTCGACAAGGACCAGGCCGTCTTCAATGTGACCACGCTCGAGCAGTTAATTGGAGAATCCATTCTGATCAGGAAGTTCTTCATGCTCTTGCTACTTGTTTTTGCGGGCCTGGCTTTGACGCTGGCGGCGGTTGGAATTTACGGCGTGATGTCTTACGTCGCTTCCCAACGCACGCACGAAATAGGTATTCGCATGGCGCTCGGCGCGCAAGCGAGTGATGTACTCAAACTGCTGATTGGAAGCGGCATGTTCCTGGCACTGATCGGTGTAGTCGTTGGACTGACGGCTGCGTTCGCACTTACACGCGTGATGTCAGGTCTGCTGTTCGGCGTGAGTGCGACAGACGCGTTGACATTTGTATCGGTGTCGACCGGCCTGATTGTCGTCGCTCTGCTCGCTTGCTACGTTCCGGCGCGCCGCGCGACCAAGGTCGATCCACTGGTGGCGTTGCGCTACGAGTGAAGGGATTTTTGATTTTAGATTTGTGATTTTAGATTTGGAACCCTCCGACTAACAGGAGACAAAATCAAAAATCAGCAATCACAAATCAAAAATGAATTGAGGACACGATGCACGGTCTCTGGCAAGATCTAAAACACGCGCTGCGAATGCTGGTGAAGAAACCAGGGTTCACTTTGATTGCGGTCGTGACTCTAGCTCTGGGGATTGGCGCGAACACGGCTATCTTCAGCGTGGTGAATGCCGTGTTGTTGCGACCGCTTCCGTACCCGAACCCTGACCGCCTCGTGGCAGTCTCAGAAAATTCCCTTCAGGATCCCGATATCTCCGTTGCCTATCCGGATTATCTCGACTGGCGAGCACAGCAGTCTGTGTTTGAAGAGATGTCGGCGCGTATGCCTATGGGCGGGATAATCACCGGTGCCAACGAGCCTGAGAGAGTGATTGGCCGTCTGGTGACACCAAGCTTCTTTTCAACTCTTGGTGTCCAGCCAATGCTGGGCCGCGCGTTCACGGAAACGGAGAACAGTCCTGGAGCACCACCGGTCATGGTGATCAGCCACGGACTCTGGCAGCGTCAATTCGGCGGTGCGGCCGATGCCATTGGGAAATCGCTCACATACAACGGCGAACCATGGACCGTCATCGGCGTGATGCCGCAATGGTTTGATTTCTATGGACGCACAAGCATCAACAACGATCTCTTCAAGCCGATAGGCCGTTTCCATAACCGGGAGTTCTTGCAGGATCGAACCTCGCACACGGTCCAGGTAACTGCCCGGCTAAAGCCAGGTGTGACAATCGAGCAGGCGCGGGCCGAACTTAGCGCCCTGTCGGCGCGGCTGGCAACGCAATATCCCGACTCGAACACTGGCGTAGGCGCAACCACTCGATCCTTTCTCGATGACTACGTCGGTGATTCTCGCCACTCGTTACGTGTGATCTTTGCCGCGGTAGCATTCATGCTGTTGATAGCCTGCGCGAATGTCGCCAATCTCATGTTGGCGCGAGCCACGACTAGACGCAGGGAGATTGCGTTGCGTCTCGCACTCGGCGCCTCCCGCTGGCGAATAATGCGTCAGCTAATCACTGAGAGCCTGATCCTCGCGGTCGTTGGTGGTGCATTCGGAGTTTTGCTGGCGACGTGGGGAGTCAATCTGCTCTCCAGGCTCAATACTGGAGAGCTGTCGCGCATGGACGAGGTCTCGATTGATGGGCGAGTACTGGGCTTCACGTTTCTTATTACGCTATTTGTTGGGATCCTATCGGGTCTCTTTCCAGCGCTACAAAATTCACGGCTTGGTTTGAACGAGGCGCTTAAGGAAGGTAACCGCATTTCGTCCGCGGGATCGGGTGGGAGGCTGCGCCGATCATTAGTGGCTGCAGAGGTTGCACTAGCGCTCATGTTGTTGGTCGGAGCCGGGCTTATCGTCAGAAGTTTTGACCGTCTGACTTCCGTTGAGCCGGGATTTGATCCGCGCAATGTCTTGACCTTCCGGATGCGTTTGCCCGACGCCAAATATAAGGAAGCGTCGCAGGCTCTCGCGTTCGGCCGCACTGCCATGTCGCGAGTCTCGTCTCTTCCAGGGGTCGAGCGCGTTGCAGTCAGCACCGGTTTCCCTCTGGGACGCGCCAGCGAGAACGATTACCTGATTGAGGGCCAACCAGAACCTTTGCCCGGCCGGGCGCCAATAGCAGTCAGACAGGACGTGAGCGAGGACTATCACAAAGTACTCCAGATTGGTCTGCTTGCCGGGCGGCTTTTCAACGCACACGACACTGAGACAACACCTCTGGTCGTGATTGTGGACGAACAGTTTGCCGCACACAGTTTTCCCAACCGGCCGGCGGGTGAAGTAATCGGGAAGCGATTGCGCTTCGGCGGCGATAGGGAAGACTGGCGCGAAATCGTCGGTGTCGTACGGCACGTCAAACAAAACGGTCTTGACGAGGAAAGCCGTGCGCAAATCTACCGGCCCTTAACGCAGCTGACGTCGGAGTCGAGCGCGGACTATGCGCGGGCGACCGACATGATCGTTAAGACTTCAGTGGAGCCATACAGCCTGATCGGAGCGATCAAAAAAGAGATTCGCGCGATCGATAAAGATCAGCCAATTGCCCAAGTCCAAACCCTCGACGACAAGTTGAGCGAATCCGTCGCCCCGCAACGTTTCACACTGCTGCTGCTCGGCCTCTTTGCCTTGATCGCGATGTTGCTCGCTTCGGCCGGCATCTACGGCGTGATGTCTTACGCAGTCACGCAGCGCACACATGAGATTGGAGTCCGAATGGCCCTGGGTGCGCAAGAACGTGATGTTCTGAAGTTGATCGTGCGTCAGGGAATGAGTCTGGTTGTGATCGGTGTGGCGATAGGGCTCGCAGGCGCATTTGCGACAACCCGCCTGATGGCTACTTTGCTCTTCGATGTGACTCCAAAAGATCCAGTTACGTTTGTGTTGGTAACAGCCGTACTGTCGATTGTGGCACTGGTCGCTTGCTACATTCCGGCGCGGCGAGCCATGAAAGTCGACCCGCTGGTGGCGCTGAGATACGAATGAAGAGATTTTAGATTTTAGATTTTTGATTTGCGATTTCGTTTGCCGGTGGTCGAAAGCCTTCGCCAATCGCAAATCAAAAAATCAAAATTCAAAAATCACAAATCGAAAATCAAAAATCGAATCATGTTGAACGACTTTCGATACGGAATCAGGAATCTGGCAAAGCATCCGGGCTTCTGCGCCACCGTGATTGTTGTTCTGGCCCTGGGTATCGGAGCCAATAGCGCGATCTTCAGTGTTGTAAATGGTGTGCTGCTCCGGCCGCTGCCTTATCGGAACTCGGATCGTTTGGTGATGATTTGGGGTAATTTCCTCAAGCTAAACATCGAGCGCCTGGCAGCCAAGTCCGCCGAGTATGAAGACTATCGTGCTCAAGGTCAGATTTTCGAGCAGGTCGCAGCATTCGAGAATCGGAGTCTTAATCTAACCGGAGAAAGGCAGGCAGAACGAATCAACGGTGCCCGCGTAACGACGAATCTCTTTTCCATGCTCGGAGCGCAGGTTGAGCAGGGCAGGGGATTCTCACCGGATGAGAATCAAACTGACGACAGAGTAGTAGTTCTCAGTCATGGGTTTTGGCGACGTCACTTCAACGGCGAGGCGGGTGTCGTGGGCCGGACGCTCAGGCTGGACGATCAGGACTACACGGTGATCGGTGTAATGCGGGACGATTTTCAATTCCCGCACGCTCGTCTTTCTTTTGCGGAACCTGCCGATTTGTGGATTCCACTGGTTTACTCCGGCGAGCAAGTGGCTCAGCGCCAGGGACCATACTTTTTGAATGTCATATCTCTGCTGAAGCCCGGCGTAACTCTTTCGCAAGCGGGCGCCGAAATGAATGCGTTGGCCCAACGATTCGAAACTGACTATCGAGGCTATCGCGGTCCGAACGGCGCCGATGGCGGTTGGCGAATTACCCTCTCACCCTTGCAGGAAGAAGCAGTTGGAAATTCTCGCCGCGCGCTGCTTCTATTGTTCGGCGCAGTCGCTCTGGTGCTCCTCATAGCTTGCGCGAACGTCGCCAACTTATTGCTGGTCCGGTCTGCGAATAGGCAAAAGGAGTTGGCGCTTCGGTTGGCATTGGGTGCCAGCCGCTGGCGCATAACTCGGCAGCTAATCGTTGAGAGTCTGATCCTTTCCGTACTCGGCGGGAGTCTGGGCTTGCTAATTGGTATTTGGGGAGTGGATTTGCTCGCGTCCTTCCCGTCCGCAAACTTGCCGCGGATGGGCGATGTTGGGTTGGACTGGCGAGTACTGGTTTTTACTGTTCTGTTAACCGTTCTCACCGCGCTCATCTTTGGTTTGGATCCAGCCAGGCGAGCCTCCAATTTCAATCTGCAGCAGACGTTGAAAGAAAACAAAGGCGCGGCGATGGAGAGTTGGCGCCGGCATTACTGGCGAAACGGACTTCTTATCAGCGAGGTTGCTCTTTCGTTCGTGCTTTTGATTGGCGCAGGACTGTTGGTCAATAGCTTTCTTCGCCTTCAGTACACCCAGCCGGCAATCGCGAACGATGGTCTGTTGACGGTGGAGATAAACCTTTCCGAATCGCGCTACGGCGAACCCGCCCAGGTCTCCGGGTTTTTTCAAGAATTAGTCCGCCGTGTGGAAGGTTTGCCCGGCGTCGAAGCCGCCAGCGTGAGTACGGCCCGGCCTTTAAGCGGTGTGACCCGTAACGATCCTTTTTCAATCGAAGGACGTCCACTCGATCTAGATAATCCAACCTTTGCCGGGTGGCAGATGGTCGGAGCTAACTATTTCCAGACGCTCGGCATTCCACTGGTCCAGGGCCGTGATGTCGCATTCCAGGACCTGGCGGTAACTGCCCCGCCCGTGGCAGTGATCAACGAAACCATGGCCGCCCGATACTGGCCAAACGAGAATCCCATCGGACGACGAGTTACAGTTGGTTTGCCACGAGCGGACAATCCCGGAGCGACCATTATTGGAATCGCCAAAAATCTACCTCATCGGATCGATTCACTACCGGAACCAGATTGGTATTTGTCGCGCTCACCCGGACTGCAGCACAACCAGATTCTTTTCGTCCGCACCGCTGGGAATCCTGCTCAGCTTGCGGCACCGATCCGAGAAGTTGTAGCGGCCATCGATCGAGATCAGCCGATTACGAACATCAAGACCATGAACGACGTGGTTGCCGGCACGGTAGCGCCACGCAAGTTCAACCTGATGCTGTTCGGCCTGTTTGCTGTGATCGCGGTCTTGCTGGCAGCTCTCGGTATCTATGGCGTGATGGCTTACTCAGTGGCCGAGCGCACGCAAGAGATCGGTATTCGGATGGCGCTGGGCGCGCCGCAGAGCGAGGTGCTGAGGATGATCATCGGGAAGGGCATGAAGCTCACGTTGATCGGCGTCGCTACCGGGTTGGCGCTGGCGCTCATGCTAACGAGGCTGATGACCACGTTGCTGTTCGGAATTACTCCCCACGATACGGTCACGTTTGCCGCAGTTTCGGTGTTTCTAATTGTCATCGCCGTTATGGCCTGCTACATCCCGGCGCGACGGGCGACGAAAGTCGATCCGTTGGTCGCGCTGCGATACGAATGAAAGGGTTTTTAGATTTCATATTTTAGATTTTGATTGCTGATTTGAAACCTCCGCCTGACGGGAGACAAAATCAAGAATCAACATTCAAAAATCGAAAATTGTTTTAGGAAGGGGAATCAGTGCGAACATTCTTAGAGGACCTCCACTTTGGATTGCGGAGTCTGAGCAGGAAGCCGGGGTTTACCGCTGTCGTGGTCCTCACTCTGGCCCTTGGAATTGGTGCGAACTCACTAATATTCACGCTCGCGAATGCAGTGCTCATAAGACCGCTGCCAGTTGCTGAGCCTGACAGAGTGGTGAGTTTTTATGCCACCTCTTTAGGGAGTACCCGACAGGCGCGGTTCTCCTGGCTCAACTATGCGGACTACCGAGATCAGAATGATGTCTTCACTGGATTGATTGCCGTCACCCAGGTGCCATTAACAATCGGCCAAGGCGATCAGTCGGAGCCGGTCCTGGGGGAGGTCGTGTCGGGCAATTATTTTTCGCTGCTTGGCGTTAATGCCACCGCGGGGCGAATTTTTACAGCAGAGGACGACCACTCGAGCGGAGATCGAGTCGTAGTTGTGGGATTCAGCTTCTGGCAACGGCGCTTCGGAGCAGATCCTGGGCTGATTAACCGAACGATTACCCTCAACGGTACTCGCTTCACCGTCATCGGCATCGCCAATAAGGAGTTCAGGACCACGACGGTGGGTCCGGCGACGGATGTGTGGATTCCCATGATGCAGGCGGAAGCCTGGCTTGGCGCCGACTGGAATAGCAGCCGCTCGAAGAACCAGTTTCGCGTAATGGGTCGGTTGAAATCTGGTGTGACTCGCGAGCAAGCCCAGGCGTCAGCCACCGCTATCGCCCTGCGTCTGTCACAGGCTTATCCCGAATTCAACAAGACATCTGGCGTCGAGCTTGAGCAGTCATCACTGATTGAAGGCAAGCGCCGCACGTTTGTTGTCTCATTCTTCGTATTGCTCTGGGTTGTTGTAGGGCTCGTACTGCTGATCGCGTGCGCAAACGTTGCCAATCTACTCCTGGTGCGAGCGCTCAGCCGGCAGCGCGAGTTGGCCGTGCGGCAGGCCCTCGGCGCAACGCGGCTACGACTGATCCGGTTGTTTCTTACTGAAAGCATGCTGCTGTCTCTGTTGGGCGGAGTTGTGGGAACGCTTACGGCCGCCTGGGCCAGCAATCTCTTAAAAGGATTCGATCCGCTTCCTTCTTTTCCACTTGAGTTCGACTTCAGCATTGATCGTCGTGTACTTGGCGGTTCGATGCTGATCACGCTGGTGACCGGAGTGGTGTTGGGACTAGTGCCTGCGTGGCAGGCTTCAAAACCAAATCTCGTCAGGGCACTTAGGGATGACGCCCGCACCGGCACAGGTACCCTATACAAATCACGCCTGCGCGGGTTGCTGGTTATCTCCCAAGTAAGTATTTCGCTCGTGCTGCTGCTCGGCGCGGCCCTTATGCTCCAAAGTTTGCGGCAAATGCAAGCGGTCAGCCCCGGCTTCAATCCGGACCAGGTCTTTGCAATGGATTTTGATCTCGAGCTGAAGGGATTTTCAGAAGACGAAGGCCGGCGCTTCTACCAGTCAATGATCGAACGAGCTGCGGCGCTTCCCGGAGTGGAATCGATCAGTATGAGCAGCCGCGCTCCCCTCGACATTTCCACTCCTGAAGCCGGCGTACAGATCGAAGGGCATATCTCTCCACCCGGCAAAACGGCGATTCCAATTTCATTCGTGAGAATAAGTCCGGGGTACTTTCGGACCATGGCCATTCCCATTTTGAAAGGCCGTGATTTCTCGGCGCGCGACGACGAGAAAGCGCCTCGAGTGGCGATCATCAACGAAACCATGGCGCAGCGCTTCTGGCCTGGAGAAGAGCCGATTGGCAAACGGTTTAAGGTGACGGCTGATAAGAGTGGCGGTGAATCACCGGCCGACGGACTCGTCGAGGTTATCGCGGTGGCCAGGAATTCGAAGTACCGCACACTCGGTGAAGATCCGACACCGCATATGTATTTACCGCTCTGGCAGGATTACAACGCCGGAATGTCGATGCTTGTGCGCACGTCAGTTGATCCGAGACAAATGATGCGCACAGTGCGCGGAGAATTGCTGATGCTGGATCAAGATCCGCAGGCGTTCTTTCCGCGAACGATGGAAGAACATACTTCGGTAGTGCAGGCACCGGCGAAAATTGCCGCCGTGCTGTTCGGTTTGTTTGGCTTGATCGCCTTGTTCCTGGCCGCCCTCGGCATTTATGGGGTGATTTCTTATTCGAGCAGACAGCGAATTCGTGAGATGGGCATTCGGGTGGCGCTCGGTGCTCAGCCCCTCGACGTGTTCAAGCTGATATTGGGAGAGGGGCTGGTGTTGGCGCTAATCGGGGTGACCATCGGACTGCTGGCTTCATTCGCGCTGACTCGCTTTTTATCGAGTTTGCTATTTGGTGTAAGCGCTACGGATCCGTTGACATTCACGTCAATCGCCTTATCGCTGGTAGCGGTCGCTCTTTTAGCCTGTTACCTACCAGCTAGAAGAGCGACCAAAGTCGACCCGCTGGTGGCGCTGCGATGCGAATGAAGGGGATTTAGATTTGTGATTTTAGATTTTTGATTGCTGACGGGAAAGCTCTCGATCAACGGAACCCGACATCGCAAATCAAAAATCAAAAATCGCAAATTGGACGCGTGGCAATCAACAAAGAGGAGAGTTTGATGCAAATACTCAGACAAGACCTGTTCTATGGCGCGCGGATGCTGCTCAAGAAACCGCTCTTCACAATCATCGCCGTCATGACACTGGCGCTGGGCATTGGGGCAAACACGGCCATCTTTAGTGTCGTCAACGCTGTCTTGCTGCGGGCCTTGCCCTATCACAACCCTAACAAACTGGTGGTGCTCTCCGCTGTAGGAACTGGCGGCGATCGTGATGGTTTGTCGTTTCTGGAGGTGCAGGACTTCAAGTCGCAAATGCAAACGCTCGAGGATCTAACTGCGTTTCAGTCGCAAAGCGTGAATCTGACTGGAGGCGAGCGCCCTGACCGTGTCCGTGGTGCGTACGTGTCGGCAAATTTCTTCAAGGTATTCAATCTCACTCCCGTCGTGGGGCGAATCTTTGCCGAAGGCGAAGACCAGCAAGGCGCGGCGAAACTCGTCGTGGTTAACGAGAAAGTGTGGCAGGAACGTCTCAATGGAGACAGGAATCTGGGAACCAAGAGCCTGATTCTCAACGGCGAGCCTTACAGCGTTATCGGCGTCGTGCCGGCAAGCTTCAAACAACCTTTCGATCCCGACGTGGAAATCTGGATGCCGGTGCCGACTTTTCCCGGCAACACGGGAAAGCGTGATGAGCGGTTTCTGTTTGCGGTAGGCCATATCAAACCGGGCATCGAGTTAACCCAGGCGCAAGCAGAGGCGACCATATTTGCGAACCAGCTGGCGCAGTCTTATCCCAAAGAGAATGCGGGCCGCGGGGCGAAAGTCGAGTTTTACCGCGAGCTGATGGTGGTTGAGGTACGGCCGATGCTGTGGCTCCTGTTTGCCGCCGTCGGTGTGATTCTGTTGATCGCCTGCGCCAACTTGGCGAATCTGTTGTTGGCTCGCGGCCTGGCAAGGCAAAGAGAGATTGCGGTACGAGCAGCGTTGGGGGCTAGTCGGTGGCGTCTCATCCGACAATTGTTAACCGAGACCACGCTGATCGGCGTGATTGGTGGCGCGGTTGGTTTGCTGCTGGCGCAGTGGGGGTTATATGCGCTCCTCAAGCTCCCGCAGAACTTCGTCCGCACACAAGATGCCGCGCTCGATTTGCGCGTTCTACTCTTCGCTTTTGCCCTATCAGTGCTGACCGGATGGCTCTTCGGCCTGGTTCCGGCGCTACAACTCGCCAGACCTGAACTGCAGTCGTTTCTGAAAGAAGGCACCCGAGGCAGTGGTGAAGGGGCCCGTTGGAATCGCGTGCGCGGCGCCTTCGTGGTGGCCCAGGTAGCCCTGTCTTTGTTGTTGCTGGTCAGCGCCGGCTTGCTGATCAGAAGTTTTGACAAGCTATTGCGGGTTGACGTGGGGTTCAGACCCGAGAGTTTGCTCAGTTTGGAATACCGTCTGCCGCGCACTAAGTATAAAGAACCTCAGTCTCAATGGAACTTTCATCGCCAGGTGATGGAGCGGATTCAGGAAGTCCCTGGCGTGCAATCGGTCTCGCTCGTGCGTGGTCTGCCCTTCAGCGGTAACGGCGGTACTACGGCAATCATCCTGCCTGATCGAGAACCTCCCGCTCGCGGGATGGAGCCCGAAGTAATGTTCAATACGGCGATGCCTAACTACTTCGAAACGATCGGCATCCCATTCATCAAAGGGCGTCTCTTTGGCCCCCAGGATCAAACAAACACTCCGACAGTTCTCATTATTAACCAAACCATGGCGCGCAGGTTCTGGCCCGATCAGGATCCGCTTGGCAAGCAGATCAAGTTCGTGGAGGACGGCAGCTCGGGTACGGTCGTGGGTGTGGTAGGCGACGCCAAGCACTACTGGCTGGACGATGAAGCAAAGCCGCAAATGTACGCTTCCTACACGCAGCAGCCAGGTTACTTCGCCACGGTCGTCATTCGTACCACTGTTGAACCGTTGGCCTTGACTGAGTCTGTGCGGCAGGCGCTTTGGAAAGTTGATGCCGACCAGCCGATGTGGAAAATCCGTACCGTTGAGTTTCTCGTGAACCGCAGCGTGGCGGACCGAAAGTTTCTCATGGCCCTAATGGGTATCTTTGCCTCGCTTGCGCTGGTGCTCACGATGATCGGCCTGTATGGAGTGATCAGCTATCTCGTTAATCAACGCACGCAGGAGATCGGCATTCGCATGGCGTTGGGCGCCCAGATGGGCGACATCCTGCGCATGATTTTGAAGCAGGGAATGGTGCTGGTTCTGACCGGGGTGGCACTGGGCCTCGGTGCGTCCTGGCTCATGACCCGCTTGATGAGTCGTTTGCTGTACCAGGTGAGCGCAACCGATCCGCTTACGTTTGGGACCATCGCGTTGCTGCTGACTGCGGTAGCGCTGTTGGCCTGCTACCTGCCGGCGCGCCGGGCGACGAAAGTGGATCCTTTGGTGGCGCTGCGGTACGAATGAAGGGATTTTTAATTTTAGATTTGCGATTGCGTTTGCCGTTGGTCGAAAAGTTTCGCAAATCAAAAATCGCAAATTGTAACGGTGGCACTCAACAAAGGGGAGATTTGATGCAAATACTTCGACAAGACCTGGTGTACGGCGCGCGCGTGCTGCTCAAGAAGCCGCTTTTCACAATCATCGCCGTTATGACACTGGCGCTGGGCATTGGCGCCAATACAGCAATATTCAGTGTCGTGAACGCCGTTTTGCTGCGGTCCTTGCCTTATCACAAATCCAATAAGTTGGTTGTCCTCTCATCGGTAGATACTGGAGGCGATCGTGATGTCATGTCGATCCTTGAATTACAGGACTTCCAATCGCAATTGCGATCGCTGGAAGACCTGACTGCATTTCGGTCCCAAAACGTGAATCTAACTGGCGGCGAGCGCCCGGATCGCGTGCGCGGGGCGTTCGTGTCCGCAAACTTCTTTAAAGTGTTCAATCTAGCTCCCGTCGTCGGGCGAACCTTTGCTGAAGGCGAAGACCGGCAAGGCGCGGCGAAAGTCGTCGTGGTCAACGAGAAAGTTTGGCAGGAACGTCTTAACGGCGACCGGAATCTGGAAGCAAAGAGGCTGACGCTTAACGGCGAGCCTTACAACATAATTGGCGTCGTACCTTCAAGCTTCAAACAACCTTTAGATCCGGAAGTCGAAGTATGGATGCCGCTGGCGACCTTCCCTGGCAACAACGGCCAGCGCGACTCACGTTTTCTATTTGCCCTGGGCCATATCAAACCGGGCATCGAGTTATCACAGGCGCAGGCGGAGGCAGTCACAGTAGCGAACCAACTGGCGCTGGCTTATCCGGAAGAGAATGCGGGACGTGGAGCGAGCGTGCAGTCTTATCGCGAGCTGATGGTGGTCGACGTGCGCCCGATGCTATGGCTCCTGTTTGCTGCCGTTGGTGTGATTCTGCTGATCGCCTGTGCAAACCTGGCGAATTTGTTGTTGGCCCGCGGTTTGGCCCGGCAAAGAGAGATTGCAGTCCGCGCGGCCTTGGGCGCCAGTCGTTGGCGTCTCATCCGCCAATTGTTAACCGAGACTACGCTGATCGCCGTGGCGGGCGGCGCCACTGGTCTCCTCCTGGCGCACTGGGGCTTGTACGCCCTACTCAAGTTGCCGCAGAACTTCGTCCGCACAGAAGATGCCTCACTCGACACACGCGTGCTACTTTTCGCGTTTTCTCTATCCCTGCTAACGGGTTGGCTGTTCGGCCTGGTCCCTGCATTACAACTCGCCAAGCCTCAACTGCAATCGTTCCTGAAAGAAGGTGCCCGCGGCAGTGGGGAAGGAGCGAGGTGGAATCGCGTGCGCGGTGCCTTCGTAGTGGCCCAGGTAGCGCTGTCACTTTTATTGCTCGTCAGCGCCGGGCTGCTCCTTAAGAGTTTTGATCGGTTATTGCACGTTGACTTGGGTTTCAAACCAGAAAGACTGCTCAGTCTGGAATATCGACTCCCGCGCACAAAGTATCGCGAGCCTCAGGCTCAATTGAATTTTCATCGCCAGGTGATGGAGCGAATTCAGGAAGTTCCCGGAGTGCAATCGGTATCCCTGGTGCGTTCTCTGCCTTTCAGTGGCAACGGCGTCACGGTGCCCATTGTCCTGCCTGACCGAGAGCCTCCCTCACCGGGAACGGAACCTCAGGTGATGTTCACTACGGCGACGCCCAATTACTTCGAAACCATGGGCATCCCGTTGTTTAAAGGCCGAATCTTCGGCCCGCAGGATCAACTCAACACACCTACGGTTCTAATCATTAACCAAACCATGGCGCGCAGGTTTTGGCCGGATCAGGATCCGATTGGTAAACAAATCAAATTTGCGGATTTCAGCAGCACGGCATCTGTCATCGGCGTGGTGGGGGATGCCAAGCACTATTTGCTCGAGGAAGAGTCGAGGCCGCAGGCATATGTGCCCTACAGCCAGCAACCGGGCTACTTCGCCACGGTGGTCATTCGTACCACGGTTGAGCCGCTGGCACTCACTGAGCCTGTGCGTCAGGCGCTTTGGAAAGTCGATGCTGATCAGCCGATGTGGAAAATCCGGACAGTTGAATGGCTCGTGGACCGCAGCGTGGCGGACCGAAAGTTTCTCATGGCGCTGATGGGTATTTTTGCGTCGCTTGCGTTGGTACTGACGATGATTGGTCTGTATGGAGTAGTCAGCTATCTCGTGAATCAACGCACACAGGAGATTGGTATTCGCATGGCACTGGGAGCACAGATGGGCGACATCCTGGGGATGGTCTTGAGACAGGGAATGGTGCTGGTTCTGAGTGGTGTTGCGCTGGGCTTGGTCGCGTCCTGGCTGATGACCCGCTTAATGAGTCGCCAGCTCTTCCAGGTAAGCGCAACCGATCCGCTTACGTTTGGAAGCATTGCGTTGCTGCTGACTGCGGTAGCGCTGTTGGCTTGTTATCTGCCGGCGAGACGAGCGACGAAAGTCGATCCGCTGGTGGCGCTGCGATACGAGTAAGAATGTCGGATTTCGGATTGCGAATTTCGGATTTTGTTTTGGCGCGCGGGAAGGCGATTGGGGTTCCTTCACGTTCGCTATCAAATTCGACGTTTGAAACGAGAAATTCGAAATTCGCAATCCGAAATTCGAAATTAGCAGGGGAAGTGACACCATGAACACTCTCATCAAAGACTTGCGTTACGCCCTTCGTAGTCTGCTCAAGAAGCCTGGGTTTGCGCTGATCGCCGTTGTCACGCTGGCCCTCGGCATTGGAGGCAGCACGGCTATCTTCACAGTAGTCGATGCGGCACTGATGCGCGGGCTCCCGTATAAGTCGCCGGACCAGCTCTATCACGTTTGGGAGAGCACTCCGCAGAAGGAATTTGCGCAGCGCGAATTCTCCTATCCGGATTATCAAGACTACCAACAGAACGGAGTCTTTGAACAAATTGGGGCTTACACCGGAGGCGGCGCGATCTTGAGTGGTCGCGGGGAACCGGAACGCGTCTTCGCGCCATCGGCTACGGCCAATTTCTTTTCGATGCTCGGAGTTGAGCCAGTTATCGGGCGCACATTTCAGGCGGGCGAAGACAAACCAGGCACTCCCCGCGTAACCATCCTGACCTACGGAATGTGGCAGCGCAGATTTGGAGGTGATCCCGGAATCATTGGTCAGTCGCTCACACTCAATGGAGATACTTACACCGTGATCGGCGTGTTGCCGGCGAGTTTTCAGTTTGCACTGAGAGCCGCTGATCTCTGGCGGCCCTATCAACCGACTGAAGCGCAACTGACGCGTCGCTTCATGCACGGAACCAATGTCATTGGGAGGCTCAAACCAGGTGTTAGCCCTCAGCAGGCACAGTCAGAATTAAGCGTCATTGCCAGCCGCATTGAGCACGAACACAACCAGTCACACGCGGGTACGGGTGTCAGGCTCGTTCCGTTGCAGGAACAAGTAGTGGGACAGGTTAGACCGATCCTGCTGGTCCTGTTGGCAGCAGTGGGATTCGTATTGCTGATTGCGTGTGCCAACGTCGCCAGCCTGATGCTGACGCGATCAATTTCGCGGCAGAAGGAAGTGGCCATCCGCGCCGCGCTGGGTGCGACCCGTTGGCGCGTGGTCAGGCAACTGCTGACTGAATCAGTGCTGCTTTCGCTCGCGGGTGGCGTGGCCGGATTGTTGATTGCCTACTGGGGCGTGGATGCCCTGGTTGCGGTCCTCCCCGATGGCCAACTCAACGCGTTACCCTTCCTCAAATCGTTGCACATTGATGCCCGGATTCTGGGGTTCTCCTTCGGTCTTTCA
>JAMQPI010000063.1 GCA_023717565.1 Pyrinomonadaceae bacterium
TAGTAAGGAATGAACTTGTTAAAGCCTTCGTAGCCTTCGTCGACCAGGTCGAACTGCACCACACCACTAGCGAACGACGCCTTGCGCCGGATGACTTCAAGGGTCTGGAGATGCTGCTCTTTGATGGGCAGGAAGCGACGCTGCACCTCAGCACTGGTAGCAACCTCTTCGAGCGACTTCACTGTCAGATCGCGTATCAACTGTTCGATGAAATCATCGTCCGGATCGGCTTCAATCACTTGCATCAATTGCAGGGCAGGTTCTTTTAACTCCACACACTGGGCCGCGGATTCATAGAGTGCTCCGTCGATAATGTGGGCCCACTCAACCAGAGATTTGATTGGTTCGGCATTAAAACCAAACTGGGAGGTGGCGACGTCGGCGATGAATTCAGTGCACGACTTGCGGCTGGCGTCGAGAAATTTCTGTCCGGATGTGTCGGCGCGAAAATGCGCCTCATCCGCGGGAGTCAGAAACGCTGACTCATGGTGATCAAACCACCAGGTCAGGCGATCAGAGGCGGCATATTTGAAATCAACAATCGCATTCTCGTCGCCGTCAAACATCTCCAGGTCGAAGAGTGTGCCCGGGCGGTGGAGCAGACCCCGGTACTCGACCTCGGCATCAGGACGAATTCTCTCTTTATAAAAGCGGGTGAAGGTGGCGGCGGAAGCAACTCCGTCGAAACAATGACCATGGTAAAGCAAGCGAAGTTTCATTAGTTGTTTACTTTATTGAGCTAATTGAACGCCAGTCTTGAAAAGCCCGCAATCTTAGCAACGAAAGCGTCGCAGGCAAAGCCAAGGACCCAACGATCCACCAAACCACACGTAGCGACATGAAAAAGCGCAGAGCCCGTGAGCTCTGCGCCTCATCTGTGACCGGTCGCTGCTAACGATCTAGTTCTTACAAGGCTCTATCACGGCGGCAGTCTTCGTAGCCAAGTGTTCTGAGATGAACTTGTCAACATCGGCCTCGATCAACTCGCCATTGACGACCCAGGCTTTTTCGGTAAGCAGGTCGCCTTCCTTCGTCAACTTTTCCGGCTCGAGAAAAATGTTCCAGGGTGAGCCCCACTTCCGCGTATCGCCGGTAAGTTGCCGGTAGCCGTAGTGGGCCGTCTTGTCGCGATCGTCGCGCGCCTCTGATTCTGTGACCACGGTATACGGCGGACCAGTTGGCCCAAAGAAGGCGCGCACTTCGTCGCGTGTCGCGTACTCGCTGACGGCAATTACTTCGAAGCCCTGAGCTTTGTACTTCTCATATAACTTCGCCGCCACCGGGGCCTCATTTCGCCAGTTGCCACACCAGGGAGCAAAGTAGACAACCATGACCAGCTTCTTTCCCTGGACCAACGCGCGCAGATCAACCGGTTTGTCGTCCTTGAGATCTTTCAGGGCCCAGTTCTTGTAACTGACCGTTTTCTCCACCAGCGGCGAATACTCATGCTGAGCCTGAGCAGCTGTCGGGACCAAAGCGAGGACTATGATGACAAAGATAAGTAGTTTGATCATGACTATTAACTCCTGAGGACTGGTAAGTCTTAAGCTACCTTTGCTGCGCGGTTGCGGTTTCGTCGAGTAACGGTTTTACGACGGCTTCAAAATAGTCGCGCTTTTTCTCGCCAATAATTTTGGCGCGAATGCGACCTTCGCGGTCGAGGATAAATGTGGTAGGCAGTCCGACCACTTCGAACGTAGACTCCACTCCGCGATCTCCGAGCAGCACTGTGTAATCCTGTTTGTTGTCTTTCCAAAAGTTTCTCACGCCATCTGCGCCGTCATAAGTCGACACTCCGACAACTGATAATCCGCGCGACTGCAGGTCGCGATGCATCGAATTCAGCTCCGGTATCTCGGAACGACACGGGCCGCACCAGGTGGCCCAAAAATTAAGTAGTACCACACGGCCGCGGAGTTCGGAGATGTTAAAGCTCTTCCCATCTATGGTCTGCAGTGCAACTTCGGGAGCGCGAGGAAAACTATTCCTGTCTCCCGGCGCTGCGGCAGTTGGCGGAGCGTCCGTTTTTACTTTGATCAAGTTTTCAGGATTCGGCAGGAATCGCGAGAGAGTTGAGCTGGCAAGCCAGGTTGAGTAGCCAGTGGCCACTAGCAGGCCCACGGCAATCAGCAATAGACCTGAGACAACTTCTACCTTGTGCAGGTGCTTACGGAATCTTCCATAGAAAGCAAGAAACCTATTGATGCCCAACCCGGTTAACAGAAATGGAACCGCAAGTCCGGCAGAGTAAAACGCCGAGAGCAATAAACCGCTTCGCCAACCGCCGCTGGTGGCGGCCAGGCCGATGATGCCGCCCAGGATCGGGCCGATGCAGGGAGTCCATCCGGCAGCAAAAGCAATCCCGAGCGTGAACGAGCCCAGCATTCCCCGCGGCTTCTCGTCAGAAAAGAAACGAGTATCTTTGTAGAGCGTGGAGATTTTCAGCAAGCCGATTAGCTGAAGGCCAAAGGCGATGATGATGACTCCCCCGATGATCCTCACCCATGGGTTGCTGGTGATTGCCGTTCCAATTAATCCGGCAGTTGCTCCCAGTGTCACGAAGATCACCGATAGCCCCATATTAAAAGCCAACGAATTGAGAATGACTGCCCGCCGAGCACCTGACTGTGATCCACCCTCCTTGAGTCGATCGATGCTGACTCCGGACATCAGTGATACATAGCCGGGAACGAGAGGCAAAACGCAAGGCGAGAGAAATGAAAGAATTCCCGCAATAAAAGCGACGACGATATTGATATTTGAAACTTCCATATTTTATGAACTTCCCGGGTTGCAGAGAGGCTGCGTTCCAAGTTGGCCGATTATACGACCAAGCGAAGGCAAGGCGTTACTCCCCGACGCTCACAAAGGCAGTTCACGCAAAGGCGCAAAGGGGGCAAAGCAGCAAAGAAATGCAGTATTTCAGCGTTGAAGCGGCGTTTCTTTGCGTGAAACTGCCATTGACGTTACTACTGCTCACGCCCTCTTTCTTGACCACAGCTTCAGATTCAAATAGATGCCGGAAATGGCCGAGGCGCACGCCAACGCCGCAAAAAGGATGAGCAAAGGCACTTGCCAACTACCGGCGAAGAAATAGAAGTGGGCCTGGCGAAAGTAGCGAGTCAGAGGGCCTGGCGGTGGTGTTTTGGTAACCGCGCCGCTGCTGGGATCAATCAAGAGCGAGTCGGCACCCATGCCACCAATCGCCTGGTACACAGGCTTGCCGTCCCGCATCAAGAGTGTAAGCGCCGTCGTCGGCAGTTGTCTGCCGGCAAACTGATTGGCGCGGGCCATCGCATCGGCGGGTGTAATAGTCACCCTTGCCAGCTCGATGTTTGCAACTGAACCACCTTCAATCGTATTCGGCCAGGCGTAAAGCAGTCCACTTGAGGCCCAGGCGAGTACTGGTACGGCAACGATTATTCCCAGCCAGGTATGAATCCGGTAAACAACACTTCGCATAGGTATTGTTATCACCTCCGCCGACCTGACACCGATCGTCTGAGTGGGCTAAGTCGGCGGGGGTAAACCACGCTTCCCAACCTGCAAATTAGCATGCGGTGAGTTGTTCCATTCGACTAGCTCTAATTCGCAGGTTGGGAAGGGTGGTTTACCCCCGCTGATTTTTCCGGGACAGGCTCAGCTAGCAGTTGCTTGATCATCCTACCAAGCCCATCTGTCTCTTCATCATTCGCACCCAGCGCAATGAAACGTACCTGGCCGCGGCGGTCAATCAAAAACGACATGGGCAGCGAAAAGGCTCCGTAGTTCAAACTGTTTATCTGTGTGTCGGCCACCACAAACCCATATGGCAACCGGTTCCGCTTCTTAAACTCGCGCAGATAGGCCAGCTCCTGTGGACGAGTAAGTGTTCGACCATCGGCATGACCGTAGTAGTTTGTCAGACCGAGTATTACCAAACCCTGATTCTTATAAGCCTCGTGCCATCTCTGTAGTTTGGGAAAGGTATAACGACAGGGGCCGCACCAGGGCGCCCAGAAATCCAACAACACCACTTGCCCCCGCAGATCAGATAGCCTGGTTGGTTGCTGGTCAATCCATTCAGTGCCGACGATCTCCGGCGGATGAATGGCTTTGCCGCTGCTTCCGGATTTCCCCAACAGCTTGGACGGATCTATTGATGGATCCAGGTTGGCGAGCCGTACCCTGGCCATC
>JAMQPI010000462.1 GCA_023717565.1 Pyrinomonadaceae bacterium
GCGGAACGATACTAGACAAGTACCTGCCAAGTTGAGTTCCGCCCCTCCGAACGGCGCAGGAGGTGGAGTTGGCGTCCGTGCTATAAACATCTCACCTCCTAACGGGGTGAAACGCGATCATTTTTGAGAATACCAATCCTAATTTTGAAAATACCAACGCTCAAAAACCTTGCAGCCTTAGCCAGTCCGCACAGCGCGCCGGCCAACTCAATAGAATGGGATCATTGCCGCCAAGACCAAATCCATGAGGACCACGTTCATAAATGTGCAGCTCGAAAGGCACGCCCATCTTTCGAAGGGCATCGGCAAATCGCAAACTATTCTCAACCGGGACCGCGGTGTCGTTGGCAGTGTGAACCAGGAAGGCCGACGGCGTTTGTTTAGTCACCTGTTCCTCATTTGACAACAGTTTGACCATCCCGGCAGAAGGATTTTCTCCAAGCAATTGCTTCCGCGACCCGCTGTGACCAAACTCACCCATCGTGATCACCGGATAGATCAGGATCATCACGTCAGGTCTGGAACTAACTCTCTCGACGGCGTCCGCAGAATTCGGCTGGCCGGCGTCGAAGTGCGTACCTATCGTCGAGGCAAGATGACCGCCGGCGGAGAAACCCAGAACTCCAATCCGTTTGGGATCGATCTTCCATTCGGCTGCGCGGGACCGCACGAGGCGAATGGCCCGGGCTGCATCCTGCAACGGAGCCGGATGGTGATAACGAGGACCGTGACGATACTTGAGCACGAACGCAGTGATACCGATTGAATTGAGCGCTTCCGCAACAGGTCGTCCCTCATGCTCGGCGAGATGAGTGTAGCCGCCGCCAGGACACACGATAACGGCTGCGCCTGTCGCCTTCTCTCTCGGCAGATAAAGCGTCAACGTCGGAATGTCCGGGGGTTCTTGGCCGATGGCCCCGGGCGCACCCTCGGGCCAAAGCAGGATCGGGTTGACCGCCGTGCTTGAACCCGGTTTCAACAGGAACGCAGCCAACGGACAATTCTTCAATTCCCTGAGACCTGACACTACCGCTTCCGCGTTGAGCCGCGCACCCGATGGATTGGTATGCGTGTGGTCAGCCGGGAAGTAGTCTTTACCAACTTTCTCAGGTCCAATCGCCTCGTACTGCTTCGCCACGATCTCATTCAGATCAATAAAGTAGGCGCCTTGAGATTTCGCCACTTCTGCCGCCCATCCTCCGTACGTATCAGCACCTCGCACGACCTTTCCGTCCTTCCAGATGTTTCTTGGAATCAGCGAGAGCACGATCGGAGTGGCGCCTTTCGCTTTCGAGTCGCTCACATACTTTCGCATGTACCAACCGAAGGAGTGGACCACCTCATGTTTTCTAGTAATCAGATTGTCGATCTCCTCGGTCTCTTCGCCAGTGCCCCGTATCGATCCGCGAGCGCGGGAAGTATCGTTGATCGCGCCGCTGTCGTTATGCCCGAACTGCATCAGCACGAAGTCGCCCGGTTTCAATTCAGCGAGGACTTGGTCCCACAATCCTTCGGTCTGAAACGTCCGGCTGCTGCGGCCGCCGCGCGCGCGGTTCTGAACCTTGATTCTTGCTTGATCGAAAAGATCGGCAATCGGATCACCCCAGCCCTGCTGTCCCTCGGTGGGAGTCTTGACGGTCGAATCACCGATAATGAAAACAGTCGGCAGGGATGACTGTTGCGCCCGCGTGGGGATGACGAATGGGCCGGCCGCGTGCGAAACAAAGACCGTAACCAACATCGCCATGATTACGACTCTCATTGAAATGAAACGCCTTGAGGTATTATTCATTCTGCTGATTCTGTTCATACGCTGACTCACCACCATGAATTTGTTCAAACTTGTCTTCACACTTGTCTTTCTGCTAACGGCAGTCGACGCGACCGGACAGGTCGCTCCTAAACCTCGCATTAGCACAGTGCGGCTCGCAGACGTGCGCATGCGCGATGTTTGCATCCTGGCGGACGAGACTACCAAAACCTACTACGCAGTTTCATCCACTTTCGTCCCGGCCACTGAAGGTCGGGGCCGACCCGCCGTGCGAGCTTACACCAGCAAAGACCTGCTAACCTGGGAAGGACCGCACCTCATTTTTCAAACCCCAACGGATTTTTGGGACGGTGCAAACATCCGGGGCATCTGGGCCCCCGAGTTGATTTCGTACAAGGGTAAGTACTATCTGTTTGCAACCTTCGACACTGACTCGAAATTGCCCGAGCAGTGGCGCAACTGGCTGCCACGCGTCAAACGCAGTACTCAGGTTCTGGTCAGCGATTCTCCGTTGGGTCCATTCAAGCCCTTTCACAATCATTCGACACTACCGGTTGACATGATGACGCTCGACGGCACACTAACGACAGAAGACGGGATTCCCTACATGGTTTACTGTCACGAGTGGGTACAAATCAAAGACGGCACGGTTGAGTTGATTCAGTTGAAGGACGATCTGTCGGAAACTGTCGGCGAGCCCGTCCACTTGTTTAATGGCAGTGACGCCAGTTGGAACCGAAAGCAGCCACAGTACTCATGTTACGTAACCGATGGCCCTTATCTATATCGTACGAAGACCGGAAAGCTGTTGATGATCTGGTCCGGCTTTGGCACCGGCGGTTACACAATCGGCGTCGCCGTCTCAACCTCCGGCAAACTGCGCGGGCCCTGGACGCAACAAGCCCAACCGCTCTTTGCCGAGGATGGGGGACACGGCATGATCTTCAAACGGTTCGATGGACAGCTGATGCTGGTGTTTCATCAGCCGAACAAGACCGTAGAACGCGCGCGCCTGTTCGAACTGGAAGATACCGGTGACATGCTTCGCATTAAGGCGCCCTTCCCGACTGCTGGCCGCGGCTAGATCAGCACAGTAAACGATCCACGAAATGACATGAACAAGGCAAGAAGCAGACTAGCTCGGCACGCGCAGAGATCTCTGGTTACCCCGTAGGGGTAGGATGTCTATGGCCCGTGTGTTGAACTCTCGTCACCGTTCTGAGGGGCGGAACCCAACTTGTCCGTTACTCGTCCCAGTATCATTCCGCCCCTCAGAACGGCGAAAGTAAACACTCTGTCCTCGTCTATAAACATCCCACTCCTAACGGAGTGCCCCTCCGAAGAGGCACGCGGTGCGAAAGAGATTCCGCCAAGCTCTTATTTTCATAAGAGTCTGCCGCTCCTCGGAAGTGAGAGTAGCGGGTGACCCTACCGCGCCATCGTCCCCCCACTAATTCTCGCTCTATGGCTTGGGACGCACCGGCGATGGGGTTGGTTTCGGTTGCTTATCAGCCGCAGGTCCCTCGTCAATATCTGGCGTGGCGCTGCGGTTGCGCTGGTACTCGATTGGCCCCTTACCTTCGCCGAGTTTTGGGCCTGCGTATATCACAGCCAGTTCAGACAGCGCCGTCGTCTTGTCTGGTCCAAAGCCGGAAAGCGAGATTAGTTTCAGGTATCGGGCCGTGACGGTTCTGGGAAACTCAATCCGCTGTGGGGCAAACGTTGAAAGCAGTTCACCGCGTACCACGTCGCGCCACTCGTTACCGTCGTCGCTTACCTGAACCACGTACGCACGGATGTCGCCTTCGTGCTCACGATGATTTTGCCGCGGCATCAGCACCACGCCGGACATGGCAATGGTCGCCGGAAAGGTGATCGTAATATCAGCCTCCTCGCGCATCTGCCCGCGCGGATCGCCCACCGACACGAAGGTGTTCGGATCACCATCGATCGCGGCGTTCGCTGGCGCACTGCCCATCTGAGCTGCGGCACCAAGCTTCTGCATGATGCGCGTGTCGAACAACAAGCCGCGCATCTGCTCACGCGTCACGCTGATCTGCGGCTGAAAACAATCGCTCCTTGCGTACTTTAGCAATGCGTATCGCAGTTGTCGGGTCACCGGATTCGAGCTATTCGGATTTGTGACATCGAATGCCGACACCAGCAAGTGCCCATCACCGACCGCGACTTCGAAGATTGCGCCCAGCTTGTAGTTTCGATTCCAATCGTCGATGGCCCAGACGACCGGTTCCAGCTCAGCCGGCAAGCTTTCAAGATTAATGGCGCGTACATTCTGAATTATCTGGGCCCATTGCCAATCAAAATGGGAAGATGTCGGAAACCCGCCGAGCGCGTAACTCTTCGTTTCACCTAGCTTCATCTCAATAAACAGGCCCAACATGCGGCCCCATGCCGGACCCATCAGACGATTCCAAAAAACGGGTACGGAGTCGAGCGGAGGACTGGTCCAATCGAGATCTGAGTTGCGGGGAACGAACAGTACCTTTCCGCCGGCGGCCAACTTTTTCTCCGCCTCTTCCCACGAGCTTGTGACCAGAACATCGGTATCGCGCGCCGGTGGGCAGACCCCAGGGGCGCCAGGCTCGCGCAAAGCCTGCGCCTCCGGATTGGTAGGGTACACCCAGAAGTTCCAGTCATTCTCAAAGTATGTGACCCCGCGAACGACCCCAGGCCCGGGAATAATCTTCCTATCTACGGCGGTAAAAAACGACGCAGGCGCGACTGTAACGACCAGCTTGTATTCGCCCGGCCCAACCAACTTCGATAGATCGACTGCGATCTTGCCCAGGGGCAAGTTCTTGCCGATCGGAATCGTGCGCGGTCCCCATTCTCCCTGTATGGGAGCACCGACAATCTTCCAAACCGCCATGGCGTTTTCGATCGGCTCGGCGCC
>JAMQPI010000468.1 GCA_023717565.1 Pyrinomonadaceae bacterium
AATGACCAATGCTCTCAAATTCCTAAACGCCAGCTGATCTCGAAATTGCTCTTCGAACCGCACCACGTCACCGGCGATCGCGGTTGCTCTTTCTCGATAGCGGGCCGGATCCTTGTCGGGATCGATGCTGACATATTGTCCTGTGGCCGGGTCCCTGAATTGTTTTCGAATTTCGTTCGCCACGTCGGCTTCGGAGGGAAAGAGATTCAGACGCATAGCTTCCTGTCTGATGATCTTCTGCCTGATTAGACCGTCCAGGACTCGGGCGTTAGTGAGTCCGAGTTGCGCCAGGCTGATCTGGCCGCCATACCTCGCTTGAACACTTTCCTTCTGAAACGCAACATCGGAGACCGTAATTTCATCACCGCCTACAGTGGCGAGTACTTCGGTGTTTCTCGTAGGCTCCAGAGAACGAGCGGAGCGTCCCGGGCCGTAGAACACTATCAGACTGACGGCCATGAGGATGGCGAAACCGACGATGATGGACTTGCGTGTCCGTTCCAGGCGTGCGAATTGTTTGAGCATGATTGATACCTCTCCGACGAATGGCGGATTGTAAAGGAGCGAGCGTGGCTCTGCAACTTCGGAGCGGGAGATGGGGAGACAGGGAGACGGGGAGATGGGGAGATGGGGAGACGGTACCCCGACACCTGGCACCTGAAACCTGACACCCACGGCCTCACACCCACAATCTGACACCCACCACAGCGACCTGACACTTGGCCTCGACAATGGTATTTTACTAAGTTCAATGAACCCGATGGGCAGCTCAACATGGTTATGGATCGGCTTCTCGGCATTCATCCTGCTCATGCTGAGTCTGGATCTCGGACTCCTAAATCGTAAAGCCCACACCATAAAATACCGCGAAGCTGTGACTTGGAGCGTCGTCTGGGTCACCCTCGCGATGATCTTTGCCGGACTGGTTTTCTATTATCAGGGCACCACCCGGGGCTTCGAATTTCTGGCAGGCTACCTCATCGAGCTATCTCTCTCGGTAGATAATCTCTTCGTTTTTTTGCTTATCTTTTCCTATTTCAAGGTGCCCTCCAAATACCAGCACCGGGTCCTCTTCTGGGGCGTGATGGGAGCGCTGGTAATGCGCCTGACGATGATCACCATCGGCGCCGCGCTGATCGAACGATTCGAGTGGATCATATATATCTTCGGCGCTTTCCTGGTTTACACGGGCATCAAGATGTTCAAGCAGGAAGAACTGGAGATCCAGCCTGAAGACAATCCCGTGGTGAAGCTAGTGACTCGCTTCATCCCCATCACTCGCCATTACGACGAGCAGAGATTTTTCACGCGCGTGAACGGCAGACGAATGGGCACGCTGTTGTTCCTGGTCCTGGTGATCGTGGAAGTCACCGATCTCGTTTTCGCGGTGGATTCGATTCCGGCGATCTTTGTCATCACCAAGAACCCGTTCATCGTCTACACCTCGAACGTTTTTGCCATCCTCGGTCTGAGATCTATGTACTTTCTGCTGGCCGGGGTCGTGGAGAAGTTTCAATACCTCAAGATGGGATTGGCGATCGTGCTGACGTTTATCGGCGTTAAGATGCTGGTCGCAGCCCTGGACGTGCATATTCCGATTTGGCTCTCGCTCATCGTCGTGGTGGTCGTGCTGCTCAGCTCTATTGCCGCGTCGCTGATCTGGCCCAAAGACTGCGAGATGGATATTGATGTGGATCTTCCGGAAGGATTCGACGCCCCTTTTGAAGACGTCGAATTTGACAGTGAGCAACCCTTGGGAGCCGGCGAAGATTCGGACGGAGCCAAATCGAGCAAGGGCATCACCGAGGAGGAACCTGAAAGCGTCGAGCACCACTAATCGAGGCATGGGACTTGTGAAGAACACGATCCACTAATCCATCACGAAGTCTCGACAAGGCAGACTTGCCGCGTTAATATGGGCCTTGACTCAGGAGAGTTGACGACAACCGGGCAATGACCAGATACCGACCACTTACCAAACTCCTTCTAACGGTGCCGCTTCCGCGCCGCGCGTTCTAGCGCAGTTTTGTCGGAGCGGCGAATCCTTACCACCAAATCGCAGCAGATCGGGGCCGGGTTGATTGGGGCGCACCAATGCTCAAAGCAACTTTTGTGCGTTCGTTCAATCCGGTAGTTCGGGGTAGATTAGCGCGGGGACAACAGCGATGGACGAAAAGTATTTTCCGGAAATAATCGAAAAGAAATGGCAGCAGCGTTGGGATGAAGGGCGTGTGTTTGAAGTCAGCGACGACGACCCGCGGCCGAAGTTCTACTGTCTGGAAATGCTGCCTTACCCGTCGGGCTATTTGCACATGGGCCACGTCCGCAACTATTCAATCGGGGACGCGCTGGCCTGGTACAAACGTCTGCAAGGCTTCAACGTGCTACATCCGATCGGCTGGGACAGCTTTGGCCAACCTGCTGAACAGGCCGCAATCAAACGCGGCGTAAATCCGCGGGCCTGGACCGAAGAGAACATCGTGCATATGCGCGGTCAGCTCAAGCGCCTTGGCCTCAGCTACGACTGGTCGCGCGAGATCGCCGCGCATAGACCTGACTACTACAAGTGGGACCAGTGGTTCTTTCTGAAGATGTTTGAGCGCGGCCTGGCTTACAAGAAGCAGTCGCCGGTCAACTGGTGCCCCAAAGAAAGTACTGTGCTTTCAAATGAACAGTCGTCAGGCGGCATCTGCTGGCGCTGTGGTGCAGCGGTGGAGAAGCGTAACCTGGAACAATGGTTTTTGCGCATCACCGAATACGCTGAACAACTCGTCGGACAGATCTCACAGATTGAAGCCACCTGGCCGGAGAAGGTTCTAAAACGCCAGCGTGACTGGGTTGGGCGCAGCGAAGGAGCCTACATCGACTTTGCAATTAAGGACTCCGACAAAAAGGTTCGGGTCTTTACTACGCGCATAGACACGGTCTTTGGCGCTACTTCAATCGTGCTCGCGCCGGATCATCCGCTCATCGCGGAATTGCTGGAACGCTCGGCATTGAAGAGTGATATCCAGAAGTTCGCCGAGAAGGTGGTGGCCGCGCGTGCCAGACGCGCTGACCCGACGGAAGAAGAGGTCAAAGAAGGACTTAACACCGGAGTGCTGGCCATCAATCCCTTCAGTGGCGAGAACATCCCGGTATGGGTGGCAAATTATGTAGTGATGGACTATGGCACGGGAGCTGTGATGAGTGTGCCCGCCCATGATGAACGCGACTTTGAGTTTGCGCAGAAATATTCTCTGCCGATTCGACAGGTCATCGCTCCGGTTTCTCACAATCAGCCAGCCGCAGAGCCGGTCTCCAAGACTGGTACCGATCAGTCAGCTGAGATGCACCAGGCATTTACAGACTATGGCGTGCTGATCAATAGCGGGGCGTGGGGCGGAAAACTCTCAGAAGTGGCGAAGCGCGAGATGGCCCGATACGCAGAGGAGCACCAGTTTGGCGGTGCTGCCGTCACTTACCGGTTGCGCGATTGGGGTGTCTCGCGCCAACGGTTCTGGGGAGCCCCCGTACCTATAATCAATTGTGAACATTGCGGCGCGGTCGCTGTGCCTTACGAGGACCTTCCCGTCGTGCTTCCGGAGACTGCGGAGTTCACCGGCAGCGGTCAATCACCGCTGGCCGGGGTGCCCGAGTTTGTGAATACAACCTGTCCCAACTGCCAGCGTCCGGCGCGTCGAGAGACCGACACCATGGACACGTTTGTCGATTCCTCGTGGTACTTCTTTCGTTACTGCGATCCGCGGAACGACTCGGCGCCATTTGATCCGGCAATAGCTGCCCAATGGACGCCGGTCGATCAGTACATTGGTGGAGACTCACACGCGGTGATGCACTTGATCTACACCCGCTTTTGGACCAAGTTCATGCGCGATATCGGACTGGTTTCGTTTGATGAGCCGGTGAAGAAGTTGCTTACTCAGGGGATGGTGACTAACCTGGTGGAAGGCACGGACGAGTGGAAGGCGATGTCCAAGAGTCTCGGCAACGGAGTCGACCCTGATGAGATGATCGCCGCGTTCGGCGCCGACGCCGCGCGCCTTTTCACTCTTTTCGCGGCGCCGGTCGAAAACGAACTCCGCTGGATCGAGACCGGGATCGAAGGAGCCGTTCGCTTCTTACGAAAGGTGTATTCGACGGTATGGCGTTGGCACGAGCGCCTTTCGGATTCGTCGCAAAAACACGAGGCCCCAAGCACCGAGGAACAGAGTCCGGCGGCTTTGGCATTGCGCCGAAAGACGCACCAGACCATCGCGCGGGTAACCAACGACTTCGAGCATTTGCATTTGAACACGAGCGTGGCGGCGTTGATGGAGCTCTTCAATGAGCTGAGCGATTTCAACGCGCAACCGGCTTCCGCGTCAGCGGCTGACCTCTATGCCGTGCGCGAGGCTCTGGAGGCCCTGACCTTGATGCTTGCACCTTTTAGTCCCCACGTAGCGGAAGAGTTGTGGGAACGATTGGGCCACACGGGCGGCCTGATTCAGAAAGGACACCAGGGCGCGAAATGGCCAAAGGTGAATGCCGAGCTGGCGCGCAAGGCCGAGCTCGAGATTCCCATCCAGGTGAACGGGAAGCTTCGTTCTCGTTTGGTCACCTCGCCCGAGGTGACCGAAGACGAGCTGCGCGCGGCGGCAGTGGCTGATGAGAAGGTGCGTCCTTTTACGGAAGGTCGCGAAGTCGTGAAGATCATCGTAGTGCCGCAGCGGCTCGTCAATATCGTGGTGCGCTAAGGAGGTAATCCGTTGCCCGTTCGAGCTGCGTGGGGCGCCCCGACCTTGCGTCTTTTTCGCTTTGCCGCCATCTCTACTGAGGATAGTGTCCTAATCTGAATTCTAAGCCACCGAGAAGGGTCTGATGGTTAGACGCCAAACTTGGCTTGTGTTAGATTGAGCTTCGAAGAGGTTGTAAATGAGAAAGCTCGCGACATACGAAGGCATCATCGAGAATGGACGCGTTAGGCTGGCATCAAATGTCGGAATTCCTGAGA
>JAMQPI010000497.1 GCA_023717565.1 Pyrinomonadaceae bacterium
AACGGCGCTGGGATATTCGTTGAGTCCCGGTCTATAAACATCTCACTCCGATGGAGTGAAGAAGCTCCGAACATGCGCGTGTGAGTCTTCGTTTACCTTCGGCTCACGCTTGACTGTCTAAGTGATTGTTTTTGATCCGTCCGCTAGCCGCGCGCTGGTATTGACTTCAGGCTATCAAGCTGCAGCCGAGCGCGCAAGGAAGGAATCCCGAACCAGGGCATTGAATTTCTCCGGGTGCTCCTGCTCAGGCATCATCCGGCAATAGTCAAGCACCTCCAGGCTGGCGCGTGGGTTTGCTTCAAGTAATGCGACCGCATGTGAGAGGGGAGTCGTCAGATCCTGTTTGCCCCATACCAAGAGCACGCGTTGAGTCAACCGTGAAAAAGCGGGGCGCGTGTCGGTGTTCAGATATCCAGAGAGGAAAGCCGCGATAGCATGTTGCGCGCCTTGCTGATGACTCGTGGCGTAGAAGTTTGCGACCACGCGATTAGTCACGCGTCGATGGTCATAAAACAAGTGCTTGAGTGAGTAGTCGCGGATGCTGCGTTCGCTGGCCATCACGTTATAGAACGACGTCCCCAGCACTGGCGATTGCAAGAGTCCATAAAACGCTGCGCCTGCCATCCCCGGTCGGGTGTTCAATTTGTCGACGCCCGCGGGCGCGTTGAGCACCATTGATTTGATCAACTCCGGATGTTCGTCCGCTACTCGAATGGTGTAAGCAGCGCCCAGAGAACTGGCAACGATATTCACGGGATGTCCGGCTACTTCACGGATGAAGTCAGTGATGAGTTCTACGTAGAGGTCGGCGGAATAAGGGGCCGTACTCGGCTTGTCGGAGAGTCCGAAGCCCAGAAGATCGACGGCGTAGACTTGAAAATCGCGCGCCAGCACGTCGAAGTTCTTTCGCCACATGAAGCTCGAAGAACCCGCGCCGACACCGTGGACGAAAACCAAAGGTGGACCAGGATGACCGGTCCCCGCCTTTTTGTAGAAGATTCTGCCGTATTTCCAATCAAAGAAATGGGCCTCGCCACCCAGGGCGCTGTCGTCGGGATCGCTCGCGTTCTTCCGGATCGCAGCGTTCACGGCTGCGAGCGCGGCCATGCCCGCGCCGCCCGCGATCATTGTCTTCCAAAGATTTCCGAGTTTGCTCATGGGGAACAGTTCCGAGTTCTGAGTTCCGAGTTCCGAGTTCTGAGTTCTGAGTTCCGAGTTCCGAGTTCCGAGTTCCGAGTTCCGAGTTCCGAGTTTCGAGTTCTGAGTTCTGAGTTTCGAGTCCGAGCTTGATTCGGAATCCGATCCCGGAACTCAGAACTCAGAACTCAGAACTCAGAACTTCTTAGATGAACGCGAAATCGAACTGCTCCTGGTGCACCATGGGATCGCTGTTGATATCCACCGGTCCAAGGTATTCCTCAATCTCATTCAAAACGTCACGTTCGGGGCCGCGCAGCACTCGTGCGACTTCAGGATTGATCCGTAGCGTCGCCTGTTTGTTGGCTTTGTTGCCATTCATTGCTTTTCCCAGACGCCGCGACTCCTCAAGCAGCTCGTAGCACACAGTCTGCGGGGATTTGATCAGACCGGCGCCCTGGCAGTACTGGCAAGGAGAACAAAGCGTTCTTTCCAAAGACTGCTTGACCCGCTTGCGAGTCATTATTACGAGACCAAAATCATTGAACGAGAGGACCTTGGTAGGAGACTTGTCATGCCGCAGCGCATCTTGCAAGGCTTGCATCACCCGCGTGCGATTGCGTCGCTCTTCCATATCGATCAGGTCCAACACAATGATTCCGCCCAGATCGCGTAAGCGAATCTGCCGAACAATTTCGTCTACAGCTTCGAGATTGGTCCGCGTGATAGTGTCTTCCAGACGACCGCTGCCACGGCCCACAAACTTGCCCGTGTTAACGTCAATGGCTACCAACGCCTCGGTTTGGTTGATCACCAGGTACCCGCCGGACCGGAGCCACACTCTCGGCTTGATGGCTTTATCAATCTCGGCCTGCACGCCGTAGGCCTCGAGGATCGGTTGATCCTTCGTGTAAAGCTTGACGCGTTTTACCATCCGCGGGTGAATGCGATTCACAAACTCCACAATGCGGGCGTATTCCTCTTCGGAGTCAACGCGAATCGCTGAGAAATCCTCCGATAACTGGTCGCGCAGAATGCGTTGGACCAGATCGAGGTCGCGATGCACCAGCGAGGCCGGCTTCGCTTTCTCCGCGGCCGCCCGAATGTCCAGCCAGGTTCTGACCAGGTAGCGTACGTCTTCTCGGAGATCCGCCTCGCTTATACCAACACCGGCCGTGCGTACGATGAAGCCGCCTGACGGAATGTCTTCTTCGGCTCTCAGCATCTGGATCAACTTCCGCAATCGGTGTCGTTCGCTGTCCGATTCGATCTTCCGGGATACACCCACATGCTCGACCGTAGGCATGTAGACCAGAAAACGACCTGGCAGCGCGATATGAGAAGTGATGCGGGCACCCTTTTTAGCAATGGGCTCCTTAGCAATCTGGACGAGAATCTCCTGTCCTTCATCCAGCAAGTCCGTAATCGTGGGTTGTTGCCGATCTCGATCTCTTCGCTGAGAGCGGGGATAGTTGCGAGAACCTTGTTCCCGTTCCCTGGACGCTGGCTCGGGAGCTGCGGGCTGCTCCACAGGAGTGACCGGCTTGGCTTCTTCTACTGGCGTGATGGCTGTCGCGGGTTCTGCTTCTTCGTCCTGTCCGTTGGTGGGAGCGTCCTGTTCCGTGGCTTCGCCGGTTTTTGGTTTTGAAGTGGGGCGGCGGCGCCGTCTGCCACCTCGTCGGGTAGCGAATTCACCACGAGAGCGATTCCCAATTACGCGTGCCTCCGAGTCTTCCAGACTAGGCTCTGCGGTCGTCTCACTGGGTGACTCTGAATCAACCGCGTCATCGGTCGCGCTTTTCACCCGCTTCTTGGGAGGAGCTTTCTTGGTCGCGGTTTTGGGCTTGGCGCTCTTGCTAGCCGCAGGCTTTCGAGTTCCAGCCTTCCTCCGGGCCACGCTGACGATTTTTTCGACGGCCCTTGCTGCAAATCCCTGAGCTGGAATTTCCTCGTCCTCCTCTTCCTCGTCTTCAAAAGTCGAAGGAGTCCCCAGTTCGGCGTCCTCATCATCACTGATACGTTGAAAGGTGCCGCCCGAAAGTGTCTCTTCGTCGACACTGTCAACAAACGTTTTCACCCGCGCGGCGATCGTTTCGGGTGCGCGCATTATTATTCGGCCCTGGTCGCTGGTGTCCTCTCCATCATCGATTCGTTGGAACGACGGGTTTTGAAAGTCGACCGAAGGAAGCACCGAGCCTACTTCCGCGTTACGATAATCATCCTCGAAATTGAACTCGACGGCGTGGATCTGATCGAATATCCGCTCCTGCAAACGGGCATCTTTAAACATCTCGCCGTTTGCGGCCGTCTCCTCTTCGTCGACAATTCTCTGGATCGAAGGGTCAGTCTCGACAAATGGTGTAATGATCTCTTCTTCCTCAGCGTCAGTAGCGCCGGTGGCTGCCTGCTCGACCGGAGCTTCCTGACCATCTCTACCGCGTCCGCGCCGGCGGCCACGCCGGCTACGGCGCCGGCCAGGATCAGCAGCCTCGGCAGGTTGCTCTGCCACAACCGGAACCGGCTCTCCGAGGACGCCCTCTACTTCTGCTTCGCGAAGTGGCTCAGCGCGCTCGTGTGTGGCTTCAATACGATGTTCACGCTCCACTCGACCGAGGGCGATTTGTTCGGCAGCGGCACGCCCGGCATCGGCTTCGCCTTTCTTCGCCTTGTCGATGACGATCCGTTCAAACTCTTCCTCTTCGTCAAAAAAGTCTGAAACATAAAGGAACGCGTCTCGTTCCAAACCGACGTTCACGAAGGCCGATTGCATTCCCGGCAGAACGCGCATCACGCGTCCTTTGTAGATATTGCCGACAATGCCTTGATTGTCTTCACCTCGCTCAATGTAAAACTCAGTAACTTGATCATCCTCGATGATCGCTATTTTCTTTTCGCGTCCGTTGAGGCTCACGATTAGTTCTTTTGCCATGTTGTAACTTGTGTCTCCTGGAATGCCGGCCGCAAGACTCGATGCTTATGGGCCCGGGTGAGCGAGTGCGCTGGATGTCCTCAGCGCTCTCAATGCCACTGGTGTCTGCTGGTTTCAGGGCCAGGCATTCTTTTGAAAATGTGGTTGCGCGAAACAAGCTCGCCATCTAGCTCAAGGAGCGAGGCGCGTGCTTTACGCGAGATTAGTGGGACAGTTAGACGTCCCACTGCGACTTGTTCAGTGGAAATTGGTGGCTGCGGATTAGGCGAGTCTGAAAATAGATTGCCAACCGGCCGTGTGTGAGTTATTTGCTGGTTGCGCCCGCGAGCGTCCCATTCTGGACTAACTCCGTCGAGAGCGCGACGGTCATTTGAACTGTTCAACAGAAACCCTAACTGCGGTTCTGGCGCTGCAAGCGCGCCAACTGTCATTACAGGGAGCACATCCTCAACTAAGTTGACGGGAGCCGTAGAGAAAAACCTGACCTAATGTGCTCGGACCTGTTTGTCATCGTGTGCGACAAAAAACTCGTCTCGCCTGGTCGGGCGCACGGAAAACTTTCTTACCTGGCTTTTCGTGCTTCTCAAATGTAAGCGCGTTTTGGGGCGCCAAATGAAAACATCCGGCAGGCTAGCTACGCTGGAGTATAACCGAATGGGCCTGAAACGCGAAACACAAGGTGGTCTGTGCATCAGGCTAATTGACAAACCTCCGGAGCTGAACGCTGATCGCAAAACCGATAGCTATGAACGTCGCGATGAGCGAGGCCAGACCGGCGCTCATCAAGGGCAAGGGGACGCCGATGACCGGCAAAAGCCCGAGTTCCATGCCGATGTTAATGAATATCTGGAACATCAACCCGCCGACGATTGCCATGATGACCAGCATGCCGGGACGATCTGGTGACCTTCGCGCCCCCGTGATCAGCCTCGAAAGCAGGATTGCGTACGCGAGCAGCACCAAAATGCAGCCAATAAACCCCGAGTTACCGGCTGCGACGGCGAAGATGAAGTCGGTGTGTGGTTCGGGCAAAAACTTCAAACTGCTTTGGGAGTGTTCCGAGGTGGTTGACGCACCGAGCAGTCCGCCTTCGCCAATGGTCAGGATCGACTGCCAGGTGTTGTAGCCAAAGCCACGTCGATCCGCTTTTTCGGGATCGAGGATGACGTTGATCCGTTCCTGCTGATAAGGCTTTACAAAATTTGTCTTCACCCCCACCCAATAGGCAGCCGGCAGCATCACCACGGCCAGAATTATTCCCCCTACAACGAGCCGCAGCCGGATGGCGGAGAGGAAAAGCACGACAAACAAAATGGGCAGGTAAGTGATTATCGAGCCCACGTCGGGTTCCATCAGGATGAGACCACAGGGCAAGGCCAGGATCAGACCCCCGACCGCCATTTCGTGGACCCTGAGCGCCTGCGTGCGATGTTTGCCGAAGTACCAGGCCAGCATCATGGCGGTCGTTACTTTGACAAACTCCGAAGGTTGAAACTGACCAATGCCAGGGACCCTGATCCAGGCACGTTGGCCATTGATCTTCAACCCTACGTTTGGAATCAATACCAGCGCCAGGAGTATCAAGCCAAAAATGTAAAAGGCCGGCGCGATATTGAGCAGCCGCCGATAGTCGGTAACTGCCACCAGGATCATGGCTATTAGACCAATACCTAAACCGATCAGCTGCTTAACCCAGTAAGCTTCCTGCGGCTGCGCCGAGCGAATCTGAACCGTGCCAAAAGCTACAATGCCAATCGCCAGCATTGCCAACAACCAGTCAAAGTCTCTAAGTGATTTCTTTTCTAAAAGTGCAGACATACGTACGTTCAGTGCGCTTCAATGGCGGCGGCCTCCTGAGGTTTCCCCGGGATCTTCCGAGTCGGCTTTGCGGACTTCGCTACAGGGACAGCGCCGGGTGGTTCTTCATGTCGGGTCTTGCGATAGAAGACGTCGTAGATTTTCCGAACGGCCGGGGCAGCGTGATGACCTCCAAAACCAGAATTCTCGATCAAGCCAATCACTGAAAGCTCCGGCTTGTAGGCTGGAGCATACGAAACAAACCAGGAATGGTCTTTGTTCTTACCAACATCCTTGCCCAGACCCACAACCTGCGCCGTACCGGTCTTGCCGGCGATCTCAAGACCTGCCATGCGAATTCCTGCGCCCGTGCCCCCGTTATTAACCACGCCCCACATGCCTTCCACTACCGCCTGGTTAATATCCCCAGGGATGGAGACGATCTTGGGATTGGGACGGGATGAATCGAACGGCTGAAATCCCCGACCCTGACGGTAGCCGGGGGCACCGGACTCGCCCACAGGTTTCAGCTCCTTCAGAAAATGAGGCACATAGAGTTTGCCGTGAAGACCAACTCCGGCAACTGTGCGCAACATGTTCAGCGGTGTCATTTCCTCGTAGACCTGCCCGAAAGATGCGAAGACTGTGTCGATGTCTTTCCAGTTCTGATTGCGACGATCAAGGATTGCCTTAAACTCCGTCGGGGTACGGCTCGTGACTTCATTGGGAAGATCGATTCCTGTTCGTCTGTTCAGATCAAACTCATCGACCATTGCTATGATGCCGTCGAGACCCATCTTCAATCCGAGACGGTAAAAATAGCCGTCGCAGGATCTCGTAATTGCCGTCCTGATGTCCGGCGTGCCGTGATTACCCATGCAGCGGGTGAACTTGTTTCCAATCGTAATGCCGCCGCCACAGACAAGGTTTGAGTGGTCAAGTGTGATGGCGCCCTGCTGCAAACCGGCGACAGACATCGGAATCTTCCAGGTCGAGCCGGGAGGATAGCGGCTCTGTATCGCCCGATTGATCAGTGGTTTGTCGGGGTCATTCAGTAGCGCTACATACTCGGCCCGGCCTTCTTTGGTGCCGATGCGCTGCGAGAAAATGTTTGGATCAAAGGTTGGTGCAGAAGCGAGCGCGAGAACTTCACCATTGTTCGGATCCATAGCGACGATGACGCCGCGCTTGGTTGTCGAGTTACGAAGTTCCTCTTCAGCCGCCAATTGTAGATCGAGGTCAATGGTCGAAATCAGATCCTGGCCTGGCTGGGGAAGAACTATCTCGATTTCGTCCTGGATCCGGCCGCGGCTGTCTACGACAACCTTTCGGTAACCATCACGTCCGCGTAGGTAGTCGTCATAACTCTGTTCGAGACCGCTTTGACCGATTACGTCTCCCGGCTTCAGGTCCTTCTCTTTATACGATGGTTGTTTCAACTGTTCAGGACTGATCTCGCCAACGTAGCCGAGCACATGCGCCAGCAGGCCGTTTGGCGGGTAGCGGCGTTGGGGTTGCTGCTCGATGCGCAGTTCGGGAAATTCCAGTTCGCGTGCTTCCACCCAGGCAATGTCACCCGGAGTGGCGTCCAGTTTTACCGGGATTGACTCGAAGGCGGGAAGAGATTTTATCTCTTCAAAACGATCGCGCAGGATGTCGGCATCCAGCCCGAGACCCTCCGACAGGGGCTGCACCAGCGAGCTTAGTTCCTTACCTCGGACATCTTCGCGAGAGAGAATTACATTATAGATAGGACGGGAATCGACAAGCGGGTGTCCGTTGCGATCGAAGATAATGCCGCGCGGTGCCGTTATGGGCAACCGCCTGATTCGTTGGTTCTGGGCAATATTTGCATAGTGATGACCGCGAACTACCTGCAGGAGATAGAGTCTCACTCCCAGTATGCTCAGCAGCAGCACAGCTACGATCTGGACAGCCATCAGCCTGCCGCGAAGATTTTGAGATGTGTCAACAAACTTCATTCGTAAAAATCAGGCATACACCGCGATAGCGCATTCGCTGGTCGGAGTCTCATCGCCTTTTTAGTGTGGGCGAACTCCGGCGGGCGACGCGCCGCCGAGAAGCAAACTGACGACGCAGGTTAACCTTTTCGGAGACGACCGAATCGAGCATGTAGAGTGCGAAAGTTCCCATCGTCGTGGTTCCAATTAGGGTGTAGGAGATTGTCTGCATGAAGGGAGCAGAGGGGGGATTTCCTAACGACCGCTGCCAAAAAAAGTATATCGCGCCGTCTATGAGCGTTGCCGCGGCCAGGACCGGAATTCTCAACAGCGCGTTTTCAAGGTTGATGCGAGTGGCGGCGAAGTAGATCAGGTACGCGGTCAGGGTTTTGGAAAACCCCCCTGCGCCCAGAAGACCACCGCTGGGAGCGTCAATTGCGAGACCGGCAATCGTGCCAACTATTAGAGCTTGCCACGCCTCGCGCTGCAAAGCGATATAAACAACGACAATCAGGGGAAAGTCAATATAGGAGAGTGGGTGCCAGGCCTCTCTTAGGGAGAGCTGCAGGATAATGGCAATTGCGAGAACCGCAGCAGTCTTAATCTGGGGCATTACGTAAGCGTGATAAGTGGGTGATAAGTGATAAGCAGGATGGGAACGATGATGATTCTCATCAAGTCACTTATCGCTCGTCACTCTTGTTTTGTCCACGTTCGGCAGCGTCTGCTCGGGTGCGGGTCGCTGCGGCGGGTGATAAAGCAGCACCGCCACCTCTGCTAATTGATCCAGCCGAGCGCTCGGCTTGATATAGATCTGATGTTGTTGAGTGGCCGTGCCCTGTTTCACCTCGACCACTTCTCCCACGTTTAGTCCGGGCGGATAAATTCCGTCCTGACCGGTCGTCAGGATGTAGTCGCCGGTTGAGACCTTTTGGAGTCCTGAGACATACCGCATTTCGACCAAACCTGAGTTACCGAGACCTCTAACAGATCCCAGCGCGCCTGACTCGCCAAGCTTCCCGATGATTGCCCCGGCTGCTGCTTTTTCGTCAGTAATCAGCATCACCTGAGCTGTCCATGGACTAACCGCAATCACCCGGCCGACGATTCCGCCTGAGGTAACGACCGGCATGTTGAGAGCGATCCCTGAGGAACTACCGCGGCTGATCGTGACTGTGTTGAACCAGACCGAGCCATCGCGAGCGATGACGCGCGCAGCTACCTGATCGTATCCAGTCTTTTCCTTGAGGTTAAGCAGTTCCCTCAGACGCTCGTTCTCGGCCACGGCCTCTTGCGCATTTCGCAGCTCTAGCTCAGTGGCCGCAAGTTTCCGAGTAAGACGGTCATTGTCCGAAGCTGTACTCCCAAAACTACCTACCTGCGTGAAGAAACCGCCTACCGTGCCGCTGACCCAGGAGGTTGCTCTCTGCACCGGTGAAACGACGGCCTGGATTCCGCCCTTGAACACGCTTTGCTGGGTGAAGTTGTCCTTAGCGTCAACGGCCATGATAATCAGATTCGCAAAAAGCAGCATCACGAGCCAGAGAGGTGCGCGTTGACGAATTTCTTTTTGGGTCCGACTGCTTGCCATATTCGTGAATCGTGAATCGTAAATCGTAAATCGTAAATCGTAAATCGTTGATTAGGAACCCGTTAATCGAATGCGCTCGTTTTTCTATTTACGATTTACGATTCACGATTTACGCCCTTCCCTAATACGATTACGCCCTTCCCTACATGCCACTGGTCATTGTGTTTTCCCACTTGACCCTCTTCAACAGGTCAAAGTCGGAGAGCATTTTGCCGGTTCCGAGGACCACTGAAGCCAGCGGATCGTCGGCGATCGAGACGGGCAGACCGGTTTCGATCGAAAGTCGCTTATCCAGGTTTTTTAAGAGCGCGCCGCCACCAGTCAGCACAATGCCACGCTCGACGATGTCAGCGGAAAGCTCCGGAGGTGTACGCTCGAGCGCTACCCGGACCGCATTGATAATTGTGGACACGGAATCTGCCAGGGCCTCACGGACCTCTTCGTCAGTCATCGTGATCGTCTTGGGAATTCCTTCGATCAGATTTCGACCGCGCACTTCATACGATAGCGGTTCGTCGAGTGGGTAAGCCGAGCCGAGTTCAATCTTGATGGCTTCTGCGGTTCTCTCCCCAATCAGCAGATTATACTTTCGCTTGATGTAGGAGATGATGGCCTCGTCCATCTCATTACCAGCAACTCGGACAGCTCGGGAATAGACGATGCCGCTCAAACTGATCACCGCGATGTCAGTAGTTCCTCCACCGATATCGACAACCATGTTGCCGTGCGGTTCGGTAATCGGCAGCCCGGCGCCGATAGCCGCCGCCATCGCTTCCTCCACCAGGTAGACTTCAGAGGCTTTGGCGCGATACGCGGAATCTTCTACGGCGCGACGCTCGACCTGCGTGATCTCGGAAGGGATACCGATTACCACTCGCGGGCTGACCCAGGTTTTTCCGTTGTGGGCTTTGCGTATGAAGTGCTGCAGCATCTTCTCAGTCACTTCAAAGTTGGCGATAACGCCGTCTTTCATTGGCCGGATGGCAACGATGTTACCGGGGGTTCGACCCAGCATATCCTTGGCGTCACGGCCGACGGCTTCTACCTGATTGGTGACTTTGTTAATGGCAACAATTGAGGGTTCGGAAACAACTATGCCTCGGCCCTTTGCGTAAACCAGGGTGTTGGCCGTGCCCAGATCGATTGCCAGGTCGCTGGAGAACAGACTAAAGATAGATTTAAAGGCCATCTAATTTGATCACTTCCCGTGTATGAAGAATGAGAACTTCCGGAGGGTAGGCGGTCGTGGCTGGTAAATGCTTGTGCTCACTTAAGCAGACGGCAGAGCAAAAGTCTCCACCAACTCACCAATTCAGATTCTGAATTCACGTCTAAGACGGACCAACTAGGTCCGAACATCATAAGATACACCCTATTGCAACATTTGCGCTATCAAAGAAATTGGTTCCCGGATTAGTCTTCGGTAGTTTGCCCGGCTGCCATGGGTGTCTTTTCAACTTTAGGGGTGGGGACTGTGCTCGCGGAGAAGCGGACGCAGTTCTTGTTTGCCGCCTTGGCCTCATACATGGCGGTGTCCGCGCAAGAGATGAGTTGTTGAGGGGAGGAAGCGTGAATGGGGAAAGTGGCCGCGCCGAAACTGGCGGTGAGGGAAAGCTTGAGACGTCTGCCGCCTGTAAAGGTGTATTGAGAGATTTTCTCGCGGATGCGTTCCGCTACGACTCCGGCCATGTCGATGCCGGTGTCGGGTAAAACGATAACAAACTCATCGCCACCGTAGCGGGCCAGGGCATCGGTGTCGCGAACCGAACCGAGTATCACGCCCGCCATTTCCATGAGTACGTGCGAACCGACCAGGTGTCCGTGGAGGTCGTTGACTTGCTTAAAGTCGTCAAGATCCAGAAACAGGGCGGTCACACTCGATCCGTAACGGCGCGCTCGCCGGATCTCATTGAGCAGAAACTGCCGCAGGTAACGCGCATTGTGCAGCTTCGTTAGATCGTCGGTTTGTGAGAGTCGTTCCGCTTCGGCAATCCGCACGGCGTTGGCTAGGGCGGAAGCCAGCGGCAATGAAAGCGCATCCAGCAGTTCTACTTCCGACTTCTTGAAAGTAGACTCATTCTTGCTCTCGCGAACTCCCTCCAAAACTCCGAGTACTCGTTCGCCACAGATGAGTGGAATTGCCAGGACATGGTTCCCTCGTTCCTTCTTCTTGATGGTGCCCATGCCAGCCGCCGCCAAATGCGCGGACTTAGATTCGAAACGCGAAGCATCTACCTCCGGCATGTACATCCGGCGCCACTCTTCGTCTTCGACCGCGCCCAGTTGTCGATCTCGGTCTCTTACTGCGATCGCTTCCAGACAAGAGTCTTCGAGTGCCTTGGCATCGGAGATGAGATAGATAGTCCAACACTTAGCGCTCACCAACTGCTCGATGCCCGCCAGCGCGGTATGTGCAGCGCCAATTTGGTCCCCAATGAAGTGAAGCGAAGAAACTAGATCAAAGGCCGCGCGCAGTCCTTTCGCTTTGAGTTTGAGCGGCAGAGAATATGAACCCTGTCCCGCTGGTTTCTGGACAATCTCCGGCAACTTGAGCTCGCCGGTGGCCCCATGCCCTTCGATTTCCCGCAACAGCGCCGGGATTTGCGCTGCCTTGTCCGCGATGGCACGGAACCCCAGCCGCTTCAATGTAGCCCCATCCAGGTTGCGAAGATTCAGGCTTTGATATCCGTTCCCCTGTCGCCGGCAGGCCACCAGCGGCGTTCCCGGCCAGAACGTCCGGGCGTGATCCGTGGCTGTTTGCATCTCCACCAGATCGGCCCCTGGTACCACCTCATATAAGACTGCCAACGGTGGCGGGCCCTGATCCAGAGCGGAACCTTCGCTCTCATGTCTTCTGGCCAGGGCTAATTCCGCCTCCACCTCGCGCAGACCTTCGATCAGCGTTTTTACGCCGGCAGCGCGCAAGGCCTCGATCAGCTCATAGGCCGGAGCCTCGTGGGCGTCTGTCAGTAGAATTACGTGTTGCGACATTGCAAATGGAATCTAGTCTCTGCCCCGACCGCCGCCGGAGAGTGCCAACTTATAACTGCTGCTGTTCCCACTCGGATCCAACGCTTCAACCGTGATTTCTTTAGCGCCTGCCGGTGCGGTGATCTGAACCTGGAACTTGCCGGTCGAGACCAGGGTCTCTCGACCAACGGCCCGGATTGTTGTGCCAGGTTCGGCCTCGCCCCGAACGAGATAAATGTTCCCGCCCAGCAGTTCTGCGGACAGGTTTGACGCGGCGACCTGGGAGCCGGAACCCTTGGACGTCACCACAAACTTCTTCGGGTCGCTCCAGTCACTTGTTTGACCAGTAGCGGCTGTGGCCCGCACTCTCCAAAAGTAAACTCCCGGCCGCAGATCGCTGGCATTGAATTCCATTGCTACCAATTGATCGCGCTCGATCACCCGACCATCGGCAACGAAAAAGGGTGAAGTTGCCACCTCGACACGATAGTAAGCAGCCGCGCCTGAAGGGGGCCGCAACCATTTCAAAGCTACGGTTGCCGAGCCATTGGTGCCGACGATCAGCTTGTCAAGATCGCGTGGCTGCGAAGGCACCGGCACCTCCAAAAGTCTCTGCGGCCGCGACACGGTGCCCGAAGGATTGACGGCAACATACTGACCGCCGACTAGCGAAAGTTTCTGGCCGGACTGGTCGGTGGTTTCGATTGCACCGGCATTGACCCGAATCTCTTCTGTGCCTTCGGGGTTGACTCCGAAGCTGGCTCCCGTTCCCTCGCCGAGCTTGCTGCTCGTCTTGGGAGTTTCTACGACGTTGGTGGTGCCTTCAGGTTGCTGCTCCGTGCGCACTGACATCTGCCCGCTATCGACAACTACGTGAACGTTGGTCCTCTTGCCATCGTCGTCGCGGACGTTATCGCGAACTGTAATGATGCTATTGGGACGGACTATAAGGGTTGACCCATCTGCCATGCCGATGCGCGCTCGTCCACTTTCCTGAGTCTGCACGGCGTCGCCGGGATAAAGTTCGGTGTCGCTCTTGGCGGTAATTGTCTCGCGGGTGGAAGCGCGAATCACGCGCACGTCCCCTTCGAAGGAAATGAATCTAGCTCCCGCGGGGGTCTTAACGCCGGTGCCCACGTTCCTGAGGGGGTTGCCGAATTTCCAGACGTAGAGTGAAGCGGCCCCGGCCAGTCCACACAGAACCAGAATGGCGATACCGAGGTAGATAGTTCGCTTCTGAACTACCCACCAATCAAACGCGAAGCGATTGGTTTTCGTGATCATAGATTACAAAACCGATGGAGTTGAGGGGCAACTGAGTTACAACGTGCTGGCCATGCGGGCCAAAGTTCCAGGTAGGATCCTCGAGCCGCACTATCATAAGGAGTGAAGTCCGGCAGCGTCAGGGGTGAATGTTAACCGGCTAACTTCGACCGTCAACAAGCGAGCAGCCGTTGAAAATTTAACACACGCGCGAGGTGTGTTCAAGCAAGTTCGCAATAAACAGGTGATTTCAGGGAAACCGGGGACCGAGGCAGACAGATTCTCGGGATTTGCGAGCTACCGGCGGATCAGGGGTTTGGGCCGGCAATAAATGAGCGGAGGGCTTCAATATTCGGCTTATTGTCCTCGGGTTTGTCGTAAGGCGTCTCCAGAATGAAAGCCGAATGAGAGAGCTTAGGATGACACGCCACCCGCCTCAACGCATCCCTCCCGATATAACCGTGCCCGATGTGCCAGTGACGATCGACACGCGAGTAGTATTCAGCCTTCGAATCGTTGAAATGGATTGCCCGCACCCGCTTCGTTCCCACCTCACGATCGAGTGTCTGAATTGTTGCTTCGAGTCCGTCAGCTGTGCGAATGTCGTAACCCGCTGTAAAGGCATGAGCCGTATCGAAGCAAACACCAAGGGGCAGCGCGGGACAGGCTTTCATGATTTCTCGCAAGTGCTCAAACCGGTGACCAATGCACTCACCCTGACCGGCGGTGTTTTCCAGCAGAATCCGAAGCGAACCTAACTCGAGTCCGTCCGCGGCGCGTTTCAGACTCTCTGCACACGCGTGGATCCCCTCGGTCTCACCCGCGCCGCGCGCGCTGCCAGGATGAACCACCAGGTAGTCTGCGCGGAGAAGAATCGCGCGCTCCAGTTCTTCTCGAAACGACGCGCGGGACATTTGCAGCATCGCATCATCGGCGGCAGCCAGGTTGATCAGATAGTTGGCATGGATGGCTACTGGCGAGATCTTTGTCTGGCGCCGAACGCGCTTGAACAATTCGACTTCTTCATCACCCAGTGGCTTAGCTTTCCAACCTCGCGGATTACGAGAGAAGATTTGGACCGTCTGACAATCAAGCTCGCTGGACCGAAGCAGGGCATTATGTAGCCCTCCGGAGATGGGTGCATGGAATCCAATGCGTGGTTGCTTGACTCTCCGCTTGGTTTCCGCGATCGGTCCTTCGGTGACCCGCTCGCGTTTCACTTTTGTACTTCTTCCATTACGCGCAACACATTTCCGCCGAGAATCTTTGCCACGTCGGTTTCCTTGTAACCGCGTCGCATCAGCTCGCGAGTCAGGTTCGGGAGGTCCTCGACAGTTGCCAGGTCGGTGAGAGTCGATTGGACCCCGTCAAAGTCCGACCCGACCCCCACGTACTCGACGCCGACCAGTTTGACGATGTGATCGATATGGTCAACCAGGCGCGAGACACTCGTACGCGGCAAACGCTTCGCGTACTCATCTCTTCTGACGCGATCCCGGGCGATCTTTTTGTAAGCGATGGAGCGCGGCTCCTCCTCGGAGGCTTTCTGTACCAGCGAGGCTATCTCTGCGTCGACCTGCTTCTTCTTGTCATTCCATCCTGGTTCCAGAAACGCCGGGTAGAAGAGGACGCAAACAACGCCACCGCCTTTCGCTATAGCTCGGATCATTTCGTCGTCCAGGTTTCTAGGCACGTCGGCGATTGCTCGGCAGCCGGAATGGGTGGCGATGATCGGTTTTGAGGAGGTGTTGATGATGTCCCAAAACGTCTTATCTGAGACGTGCGAGACATCGACCATCATTCCCAGCCGATTCATCTCCCGAATGACACTCTTGCCAAAATCATTGAGGCCTCGTGTCTGCCCTACTTCGTCATTCGAAGATCCCGCCCAACTGGTGCTCACGCTCCAGGCTGGCGACATGTAACGCACACCCATTCCGTAATAACGCTGAACATTTTCGAGTCGCTCGTCCATGGCGTAACCACCCTCGAGCCCCATAAGTGCG
>JAMQPI010000498.1 GCA_023717565.1 Pyrinomonadaceae bacterium
GTAGCGTCGGGTCCACGTTCGCTAGGAGTCGTGTTGCGCAGATCGACCCGACGCTACCGCGCTACGGTACTGACTTCATGACACTCGGTTGCGTTTTCACACAGTCACTGTTAAGGATTTTGCTCAAACTACGCGGACCCAATAGTGCCGATCTCGCCGACGGGAGGAACAGATGGAAACCGACAAGGTCTCACCGAACGTGTCACAGAACCTCCAACCAGTCAGATTTCTGGAGACGGACGATCCGACCGATCATCCCAAGCCCGGGATGGCCCTCTGCCTGTCGGGCGGAGGTTATCGGGCAATGTTGTTTCACCTCGGGGCTCTGTGGCGACTGAACGAGGTGGGTCTAATGAAGGGCCTGGTGCGGATCTCCAGTGTGTCTGGCGGTTCTATTACCGCCGGGTTGCTCGGGTTGATCTGGAAGAATCTGAACTTCGATAACCGGAATGTGGCGAGCAATTTGGAAGAGCTGCTGATCGATCCGATACGTCGACTCGCGGATAACACGATAGACCAGGGCTCCATCTTTAAAGGCATCCTGCTTCCCCGCAAGACAATCGCCGACGAAATTGCCGAAGCGTATCGTCGCCATTTGTTCGGCGCTGCCACGCTCCAGGACCTGCCGTCCGATAGTGAAGGCCCGCGGTTTGTTATCAACGCGACCAACGTTCAAACCAAAGTTCTTTGGCGCTTCAGTAAACCGTTTATGGGAGACTATCGAGTTGGTTTGATCAGAAATCCACGCGTTGACCTGGCGACCGCGGTGGCGGCTTCCTCGGCCTTTCCACCCTTCCTGTCGCCTCTCACACTCAATCTCAATCCCGCAGACTTTGATCCATCGACAAAAGGCGATCTGCAATTCGAGCCGTATACCTCAGAGGTGTTTCTGACTGATGGCGGTGTGTATGACAACCTCGGGCTGGAAACAGCGTGGAAGTCATATCAAACGATCCTGGTGAGCGATGGTGGAGGAGGTACTGCTGACGAACCAAAACCAAAGCGAGATTGGTTGGAGCATGCCTATCGAGTACTCAACCTGATCAATGCTCAAGTGGGTAGCCTTCGCAAGAGACAAGTCATCGGCTCGTACCAGCTCGGGCTTCGCCACGGAACCTATTGGGGAATTCGCACAAACATCGCCGACTACCACCTGCCTACAGCGATGAATTGTCCTTTTGATAAGACTCTGGCCCTGGCGAACACCGCCACCAGACTGAAAAAACTAGACAGTATTCTTCAGGAGCGCATTATCAACTGGGGGTATGCGGTTTCGGATGCTGCCGTTAGAACCCACTTGGACTCGAGCCTGCCTCAACCATCCGCATTTCCCTATCCGGCTAGTGGGATTTAGATTAGAAGTTTCGCCAGTAGGGTGACTAGACCTTTATTGACGCTTAGCGAACAAGGCCCCTTTAGATTCACACTTGTCATGATCGCGGGCCAAGTCCTAATTTCGTATAGCGAGCTATCACTTCATGACCGACGCAGACGCGCGGAGCTTCTCGTACCACTTGGTCGGGATCGGTGAGTCTTCGCCTCGGTTGAGCGCCTTATCCGCGTGAGCGAAAGCCCGCAAGACATCCTCATACGTCGACTCGGGCGTCTGCCGTCTCGCTTCGGCAAACGCCGCGATAACCTGAGGCATATACGCATTGATTCTCAGAAAATCCAGGATGAGATCGTGATTGGCGTGGAAGGAATGATAGAGGTCCGGCATGTTTTCCCGTAGCACTGTATCAACTTCCGATTGCTCAAACATCAGTCGCGCCACGCAGTACGAAAGGCCCTGTGAGTACGCTGTGATCCGGTCATGCTGCTCCGGGTTAAATGCATCCGTCGTCGTGATGTTAAATGCGCTGCGGAAAGCTTCGCTTATGTTAGCCACCTCTTCCACCAATGGATGCTCCCGGCCCTCACCCGTTGCCGTCAGTATGTTTTGGAAAGTTCGGGCCTCAGGTTCAGTCGCGCGGAATCCGTTTGGTCCATACATGGGATGCACGAAAACGGCTGAGAGAAATGGGTTGGCGACAATCTCGAGAGTTGCCGTGACAGCCCGCCACACTCCGGCCTGCACCGAAGGGATCAACCATATTGTCGTCAAGCCCCGGAGGTCACGGCAGCGGTACACAAGCTCGCACGCCAGTTCCGCGTAGCCTGCTAGCGGTGTTGCGAGCACGACGTGACGCGCGCGTTGCAGCTCCGCGAAAGACTCATCACTTGGGGTTTCGCGCTCAATGGTCAATACGTTATCGACGCCCAGCATCGGGAGAATATCGAGGTGGAGGAATTGACCAAACTCCCCGCGCCCGCCGATCACGAGTGTCGACTCTTTTTCTTCAGATTTCATCGATGGGAGAATACGGATGTGAACTTGAACGACTGAACGACTGGGATCAGTGCGAGTACTTGCCGAAACGTGAGATGAACTCGGATGGCGTCAGGCCGCCGGCCTCAGCCAATTTTGAGATCGTTGCTTCATCGATAAAATCTCTGGGGCCAATCCTGACCATGTAATCGCGCGCCACCTGGTAACTTTCAGTCTCCACCTCAACAAAGCGCTGCTGACCACGACCCGTTGCAGGATCCATCACCTGGCTGAAAGGAACGGGTTGAAATTCACCACCCTGAATCGTGATCATCGAATTCGAGCCATCGCGAAGAAGAAAGTTAAACGCGGCGTACCCAAGATCCCGTGCATATTCGGCGTCATAGGGGATAGGAGAGGCGCAACGCAGTTCGTAGCCAATGCTCTTATCCACCACAGTTACTTTGATGTTTCGACGTTCCATACGGGACTGCACTTCATTCTTGACCTTGCGGCCCAGATCGATCTCAGCCACCCGTATATTTCCCTGGGCATCCCGATCGACATCCTGAAGCTCGGCGATTTCGGCCGCATCAAAATGTTCAACCAAAGCTTCTGATAGCAGGATTACGCCGAAGTCTCGTCCCATCGCTCGGCGCTTGATAATTGTTCCTTCGACAATATCAGCGATATCGGCAAGTGAGATCTTCTCGTCAAACTCCTCGGGGATAATCGTGCATGTCGCACTCGCGGCCTTACCGATTCCCAGAGTTAAGTGACCGGTCGGCCGTCCCATCGTCACACC
>JAMQPI010000502.1 GCA_023717565.1 Pyrinomonadaceae bacterium
GTCAATACCGTGCCGGACTACTATTCAAACAGTTGGGAGACGTTTCCCCACGAGCACTTTGACCTCTCGCGCACCGTGCCGATGCCATCGGTGATGGCTGACATGGGCGGCCAATTTTATAGTGTGCAAGTCCGAAGCGAATCTCGTTGGGTCGATCAGGGCTGGATGTGGCTGATCAATGGAGCTGAGCGCGTGCAGGAATGGTATGGACGAAATCTCACGTCGGATCTCGTAGGAGAAGGGACAGCTATTCGGTTTACGAGCGCTAACCCGCCCACACCTGGCTCGAGCGAAGTGTACTTGCTTATCCGCTAGGCGAAACTACCGATGTCCAGTCATTCAGACGTATAAATCATCAGCAGTGTGCCACTCGTGCGCTACGTTCTTCATGATCAGCGCATGGTCAAACTCAATACTGTCCTTGGGAAACTTCGCCTCATCACCGAAGTAGCTCGAAAACACTCTGCTGACCTCGAGCGGCTCGACCCGCCACTGCTCCGTTTCCAGTCTCAATCCGTCCAACCGGCCGGAGTCACGCGTAACGGAATAACCGAGTGACCCTCCCTCAAAAAAGGCCGACGCTTCCGGCAACGACGAAAAGATAGACGATGGCGGCAACTCCACGGCTATTCGCCCCTCGATCTCTACTGAGACTGCTTCGTCCGCCGACTTCATCGACAGCTTTATTTCCGAATTAGATTCAGCAACGTCGAAGGAAGCCTGGTGATGCTCTCCGGGGAAGACCCGTCCGCCCAGGAGATGATTGAGTTGAGAGTTCGTATCCCGGCGCGAGATGAACACTCCCTCGCGCTCGACGCCGTCTTCATCCCAGAGAACTGCAACGCGATGGGCAGCGTTCTCGCTACTTATGCCTATGAACTCCGGCATCAACTTGGGGCGGACATGTTCTAAACGAATCAAACAGATGCCGGCGACGGCTTGACCGTTATGCAGTTTAGGTCTGAAGCGTGGGGGCAGGTGCTGCTGCATAACTTGAGGCTCGATGTGAAAATTGGCCAGAATGCGGCGTCGGATGACGCCCTGGATTGTGGGTAATCTCATATTATTTTGCGCATTCGGAGGAATCAGAACTCTTGATAAGTAGGCTTCCAAATGAATCTACCTGTCTTATCAATGTATCCGTATTTCGGCATTTGGTACTTCTGGCCATGCGGGTCAACTGATTTCTTATCCCCTAGAATCATCACCTGAGCCAATCCGCCAGAAAAATTATTCGCGCCATCAAACTTTGGCTTGATGATGAGCTTCCCGTTCTTTGCGATGTACCCAAACTTACTACCAAAAGGCTTGACCCACGCAATTCCTTCGGCAAAATCCCCTGTATCCTCAAATTCTGGTTGGATAACGATATTGCCGCTTCGGTCTATAAATCCCCACTGAGAAATAACCCCATTGTTTCTTAACCCAACACTCGCGAAGCCTTCCGAAAAGCCACGCGCACCTGCGAACCGCGGCTTGATAACTATTTCACCCGTTGTATCAATGAAGCCCCATCTGTACCCAATTCTGAAAGGCGCTAGTCCTTCATGAAAATCGCCTTCAATGTTGTCAAACTTTGGCTCAATGATTTCCTTTCCAGTCTTATCAATCAAACCGTACTTATTCTGACTTGCAAACGGTCCTGTCCAAAGTCTCGCCACGCCATTTCTGAAAGGAAACGCGGCAATCAATTCTGGAGCAATAACCAACTCGCCCGCCTTGTTTATGTAGCCCCACAAAGAACGTAATTTTGTGCCCGTTCGGGTATGGACAAGACCACCTACGCTTCCAACTTCTACGGGAGCAAGTCCCTCGGAGAAACTCTTAGCCGATCTGAAACGCATAGGAATGACCCGTTCTCCAGACTTATCAACATAGCCCCACTTTCCATCCATAGGATCATCGGTTATAGGGGCTAGACCTTCACTGAAATCAAGAGCAAACCCAAATTGTGGCTGGATGATTGTCCTGGCTGTCTTATCTATGAAGCCAAATTTACCGCGCACGACCACACGTGCTAATCCATCGGAGAAATCAAAGGCTTGATCAAACTGGAGAGGGATAGCAATCTTTCCGGTTCTATCAATGTAGCCACACTTGCCTTTTGCACAGACTGGGAATAATTCTCTGGAATCCTTTGTTTGTCCAAACAAACTTAATTGGGAGAAAAGGATAAGTGTGCTGATGAGTAAAGGGATTCTATTCAAGACTCCGTTTCTCCTGGCGTACGACATCGAGTAGACCGACCAACCAAACTAATTGAATGGGTTGTCAACGCTCGTCTTCAAAGATATCAACCACGAGGTAGGATACGCCGCGTTTACACGACTTCCAAAGAATTGCCGGGGAATAGTCGCAAACGTTATTGTTCTTCGTGATCGTTGAAATTAAGTCTCAGGTTGATCTTGTCTAAAACAATGACTTCGAAAAAAGCGCGACCTACAAGCATCACCGAATATATCAATGCCGCTCCCAAAGAGGCTCGGACAAAATTGCGTGAAATGCGTGCGTGTATTCGCGCAGCTGCACCCGGTGCCAAGGAAAGCCTCAAGTGGGGGATGCCCGCTTTCTCCTATCACAGGATACTGGTCACGTTCGCCGCTTTCAAAAATCACATCGGGTTCTATCCCACGCCGTCAGCAGTCAGAGCCTTCGCAAAAGATCTTTCGAAATTTGTCACGGCCGACGCGTCGATCCAGTTTTCACTGGACGAGCCGCTACCGCTACCTCTGATCGGCAAGATCACCGCCTTCCGCGTTCGTGAGAGTATCGAGGAAGACGGCAAATGGAGAACGTGACAGAAAACAACCGAGTGTCACGGGGTCAGTACCGTAGCGCGGTAGCGACGGGTCCGGCCATGTTAAGACTCAACTGAGCGTCATGAGCCGGACCCGACGCTACCGCGCTACGGTACTGACTCCGTGACACTCGGTTGCGTTTTCACACAATCTGCGGTTCTGACATCTAGTTCGCTCGAGAGTCGCGCGGCCTGCGTGAGCAGGTAGTTGCGCTCCGGGAGACTTCCGGTCTTCCCTGCTGCGGTTCGGTAGTGATTGACGGCCCCCTTGCTGTCTCCTGCGAGTTCCAGCAGATGTGCTCGAACCGCGTCAAGGCGGTGATGATTCGCGAGACGTTCGTCAGATGCGAGGGCGTCCAACAGTTCCAGGCCCTTCGTTGCGCCGTGGACCATCGCCGACGCAATCGCGTGATTCAACGAGACCATCGGGTTATCGGACATGCGCCTGAGCAGATCGTAGAGCGCCAGGATCTGCGGCCAATCCGTGTCGTCGGCTCGCGCAGCTTCGTCGTGCACGGCGGCGATCGCGGCTTGTAACTGGTATGGACCGACTGAACCCCTGGGTAACGTAGCCGAGATCAGCGCGACTCCCTCAGCGATCTGTTGCCTGTCCCAGAGTGCCCTGTCTTGCTGGGTGATCGGGATCAACTCGCCTTCCGCGCCCGTTCGCGCCAAACGGCGAGCGTCGGTCAACAACATAAGCGCGAGCAACCCAGCGACCTCGGTGTCCTCTGGTTGCAAATGGTGGACGATCCGGGTCAACCGCATCGCCTCATGTGACAAGTCGGCCCGGCGCAGCTCGGGCCCGACGCTGCTCGTATAGCCCTCGTTGAAAATGAGGTAAAGGACGTGCAGCACTGCGCGCAAGCGTTGCGCTCGTTCCTCGGTAGTCGGCAATTGAAAAGGAATCCCGGAGTTCTTGATGGTTTGCTTAGCCCGACTGATCCGCTGGGCCATTGTCGGTTCCGGCACCAGAAACGCGTGGGCAATCTGCGCAGTGGTCAAGCCGCCTACCGCTCGCAACGTCAGTGCAATCGCGGATGAAGTCGTCAACGCCGGGTGGCAGCACATGTAGACGAGGATCAGCGAGTCGTCCTCATTCCGGCCGGCTTCATGTTCGGGTGACGGAATGACGTAGCCCGATTCCATCACGGCTTCTGTTTCTCGACGTCGCCGCGCCACGTCGCTGCGAATCTGATCCGTCATGCGCCGCGAGCCGACTTGCACCAGCCAGGCTAGCGGGTGATCGGGCACGCCTTCTTTCGGCCACTGCATCGCGGCCGCGAGCAACGCTTCTTGTACGGCGTCCTCGCAGGCTGCGAAATCCCGATAGCGGCGCACTAAAGCTCCGAGCACCCGTGGCGTTAACTCGCGCAACAGGTGCTCGAAGTCAGGCGCCGTCATTGAAGGTCTTCCGGTGGCCCGCTCATGATCTGCCGCACTTCAATCGGCATGTTGAGCGGAGCGCCGCCGGGTCCCGGAGCCGCCGAAGCGCGTGCGGCCACTTGATAGGCACGTTCAGGATTCTCCACGTCGATGATCCAGTAGCCGATCAGAAACTCCTTGGACTCGGGGAAGACTCCGTCGGTAATAGGAATCCCGTCGTTACCGGCCCGCACGAGCTTGGCCTCGTTCGGCCAGGCTAAACCCTCAGCGGAGACTAGCTCCCCAGCCTCCTTTAACTCCTTATTGAGACCGATCATGAACCCGATGTGCGCCTCGATATCTTCCTTCGGCCACGTCATGATCAGCTTGGACATGCTCTCCTTATCGGTCTTCATTCCCATCATCAAGATAAATTTCATGGCGTTCTATCCTTTCTCTCTGGTGTGTGCACCTTGCGGCGCCTTTTCAATGGAGAGTCGGTGCCGAATTGGCCTTCTCGACATGATTCACGAAAATTCTTCGGGAGGGCCGCCCATGATCTGCCGCACCTCGATGCTGAGTTCTTTTCCACCGGGGTGGTTGGGCCCGGGCGCCGCCGACGCCCGTGCGGCTATGGCATAAGCCTGCTCCGGACTCTCCACGTCAACTATCCAGTACCCCATGAGAAACTCCTTGGCTTCCGGGAAGACTCCATCAGTAACCGGTGTCCCGTCGCTGGCCGCGCGAACAATCCTGGCCTGGTCGGGGAACGCCAGCCCTTCAGTGGCAACGAACGCGCCCGAATCCTTGAGTTCCTTGCTGAAAGCCCGCATGAAAGCGAAATTCGCCTGAAGGTCCTCCTTCGACCACTTGGCGTACCAGTCACAATCGGCTGTCGTGCCGTTCATCATCAGAATGTACTTCATGTCTTGGTGCTCCTTTTCGAATTCTGTCGCAAGCGTATTGCGTTTTCATAGCGTAGTCGGATCAATTTTGCGGTTCTCTACATCTCCTGCCGAAAACAATCCGTTCGTCGGCGGTTTTGATATTGATATAAAGAGATTCGAATGGACTGCAGGTACGGCTGGACAAACGTTTTCGCCGGGCGCGAACAAATCAGCTATGGAGCTGGTCGGAAGGCTGACCTTGCTTAATCGACCTCGCTCACTTGGCCGGAACACTTTGCTTGAGGGTGATCATGTGGTTATCGGCCTTGTTTATTTCGTCGAAGAGCCGCTTGAGGTGTTCATAGCTCTGAACTGGAAACATAATGGTGTCTTTGCCACCAAAGAAGAAGGCCCGATTGTAGATTAGGGTCTTTTCATCGGTTGTTATTGCCATCTTCACTTCATAACTACATATTCCCTGCGCCGCAATTGCCGCGGGACGATCGGCGTTGTCGAGCGAGTAGCCCTTCGGGAGAGAGATCTCGACTTTGTCTTCCTCCGACCATGGGAAGTGGAAATAGATAGGATACCGGCGGCTGCTGACAGTGAACAATGCACCAATGCCTTTCTGAAAGAAGGCTGGTTGCATAAACAGTCGTTTGCCCGTGCGCTGCGCATAGTCAGGCACCCGCACGTGATACTTGTAGATGAACGGCTTAACCGGGTCGGTAGCGTTCTCAATAACAATATTCGTCAATTCGGCCAAGCTCAGGCGGTTCTTGATAGCCTCTTTCAGATTTTCCATGCGTTGGGCCGGTGAATCGTCGTCATTTAGAGCCTTTCTTTCCACCGCGAGATGACCTGTATACTCGACGCTGACCTCACCTTCGAGCGTTCCGTTTTCGTCGAGGCGCAGCATAGCCACACGTTTCTCTTTGGATTTCTCGGGCGGAGACATTGGCGTCTTTACCCAGACGGAAGGCTGATCAGCAATCAGGGCATCAACACCTTCCTCCTGCCAACGCAACATACCTGGACTGTTGTATTTGAGCCCGAGGTCGAAAAATTTCCACGACAGACCGACCCGAACGGCGATGTTGGCGGGACGAAGAGCGCCGGGAATAACGACATCTCGATCAAAGAGTCGCTTGCCTCGGTCGGGCAGTAATGCAACTCGCGCCTCAAGTCCGGCGGCGTTGGCGAGCGCGGCAAACAAAAGATTGATGTCAATCCCGCTGCCGACACCCCGCTTGAGTGTGTCAGCAGGCTTCTTATTCTCTTTCAATTTCTCCAGCTCTTCCTCGCTAAAGGAGTTCTTGTCATCCGTGTTCTTGATGTTCGTGCGACAGAATTCGAAAATCTTCTCCAGCTTTTCTTCGGTGGTAGCGGCTCCGGCAGTGATCTCGGTCGATTTCTGCTTCACTTCTTTGTCGACTTTCAAAAACGGCTGAAAGCCAAAGTACACTTGACTCGCCAAAAAGGGGTAACTCGTCAAAAGCGAGAAGATACTTCGGTACCTCATCATAGCCCACGATCGCACGTTATCTTC
>JAMQPI010000536.1 GCA_023717565.1 Pyrinomonadaceae bacterium
CCGCGAGCGGTAGCGACCGGGCCCTAAGCTCAACTCGTCTTAATTGTGGTTAGTGGTGTTGAGTGCTTGGTCTCGGTCGCTACCGCTCGCGGTTCCGTAAACATTTAGCGCCTGACTCTAATCACACCTCGACCGCCCGCCCTGCCCTTTGATAACCAAACGTCGTTCGTTATGCTGCTCGCAATAGAACAGGAAACTAAGATAACTCTGCACTTGAGCACGAAGAAGAACTATGCACACGATTCGAGTTGCGGTCTGTTCGACCATTCTGGCGTTGCTGGTTGTGTTCGCCGGATGTAACTCCGCCAAAAAGCCCAGCCAGAACGAGGCTCGCAACATATCGGGCGACTCTATGACAGGACCAATCAGGTACTTGGCTTTGGGAGACTCGACCGGAGCGGGAGTGGGCGCCAGAGATGGTGGATACGTAGCCCGCATTTTCACGCGTATCGTCGACCACAGACCGGGTTCAGCATTGACCAATCTTTGTGTTAGCGGGGCAACGACCTCGGATGTGTTGCTTGGTCAATTGGATCGCGGTGTGAACTCAGATCCCCAACTCGTAACCCTGGGCATCGGCATCAACGACATCGGCCACGGGGTCACCCTGGAGCAGTTTTCAACAAACTTCGAAGAGATTCTCACCCGGCTCAAGAGGCAGACTAAGGCCGCAATTGTGGTTACCAACCTTCCCGACATCTCAAGCGCGCCCCGAATCCCATTAGCCATGCGGAATGAGTACCATCAGCAGATCGTTGCCTTCAACCAAAGGCTCCAGGAAATCGCTTCACGCCAGGAAGTCAGCCTATTTGACATCTACTCTGCCACCCACGAGCAGCTCTCGTCGCATCCCGAGTTTTTCTCTTCCGACGGTTTTCACCCCTCAGACGCTGGGTACGAGCTCTGGGCCGTCCAAATGTGGCCACTTATCGCCCTTACCATCGGTGCAAGCTGACGGCCTGACCTCTCCTGGACCGGTCCAATCCCGATTCCGGCTCCACCCAGGAATGCTCGGAACGGCCGGGCCCGTGCGGTCGTAAAGCTCTGGTGTTAGAATGAGTTCGCCGTAAATCGCGGCAAGGTTTTTGTAAGGAGGCTATTAATTATGTCGGAAGCCAGGGAAACGGTTGATAACGCCTGCAACGCCGTGTATGACGCACTGCGCTATCTTGGCGACGCTTCCTATGCCATCCTCCCGCCGAACGTGGCACATGAGCTGGGAGATTTTAAGAAGAAATTCTTGAGCAACGTATGCTCTCTAATCGAGAAAGACATCGAGTGGATTGACGCACGCGTGGCGGGCGGTGATCGGCTGCGCGAGGAATGGAAACAATCCTGCGATCGCGAGCAATCGGAACCGGCCGGAGACCCGGTAAGTTAATCTCTCGAGGATCAAAGGAACAAATGGAAGTCTTGCTGGCTGAAGAGTACGGATTCTGTTTTGGGGTCGAGCGCGCCGTGGAGATGGTCGAAGAAGCGGTGACAGAAGGCGCGCGCCCCATCCGCTCGGTGGGACCGTTGATTCATAATGCTCAGGAGATGGAGCGCCTGGGCGAAAAGGGCGTGTCGACGATCGACTCTCCTGCGGAAGCTGACAGCGAGACGATTGCTGTGATTCGCGCGCACGGTGTAACGCCTCAGGTCCAGCGAGATCTTGAACGGCGCGCCGCTCAAGTGATCGATGCCACTTGCCCGTTCGTTACCAGGGTACAGCATCTTGCTGAACGGGCTGCTGAACAGGGACGCGATGTGGTCGTTGCCGGGAATCCCGATCATCCGGAAATGATCGGCGTAGTCGGCTATGCTCCCAACAATACCTACGTTGTGCGTGATGCCGGCGAGGTGGCCTCACTGCCCAATCTGCGCTCACCTCTAGTGGTTTCGCAGACCACCATCAAGCTGAAGACCTTTCTCGAAGTTGCCGAAGCTGTACGCCAAAAGTCAGACGCTGAACCTCAAGTGGTTAACACGATCTGCTCCGCTACCAGGGACCGACAGGATGCAGCGCGAGGGTTGGCGGGCGAAGTTGATGCGTTTTATGTGATCGGCGGCCGACATTCATCTAACAGCGTCAAGCTCCTGGCCGTCTGTCAGGAACAATGCGAGAAAAGCTTCCTGATTGAGACTCCCTCCGAGATCAATCCGGGCGATCTTGAGGGTGTGGACCGGGTCGGAGTCACAGCCGGCGCGTCAACTCCAGAATGGCTTATCAAGCAGGTTGTGCAGCGGTTGAATGAGATTGGCGAAACGCAGGCTGCTTTCCAGTAATACTGGTTAGAGGTCATCAACCTGATCTAGAGCGTTGATTATCCGGCGGGCTTCTTCCGATCCGTACTCCATCGCCTGGCGTCGCAAAGCATCACGAGCGATCTCCGAATCAACCGGATCACCCAACAAACCTACCAGCACCGATGTCGGAAACTGGGCCAATGCCTCATTAGCGAGGGCCCGCACCACTACATCTTCCGAGCGGGCCAATTCGCAGATCTCACTGGGGGCGAACCGAGAGGTCAGCGCATCTGCCAGCACGTCAATGCGCCGGTAGTCGCGTTGCTGTTCGGCGCGGCGCACGAGCTGGGTAAAAACTTCGGCTGACTGCGTCTTCTCCTGTAATACCGCAGCGCAAGTGTCAGCGACGTGCCTTAGCTGATCTCCTTTTTCGCTGTCCAAAGACGCGCCCGGCTCCACCGCCCGATCATCAAGCGCTGTCAACAAGCGGCTTAATTCCAAATCCGCGCGGGGGTCGTAGGGGACGTTACGCACCTGCGACGAAGATGCACTAGAGGCCTGTAGCGCTCGTTCAACCAAGCCCCGCGTTGTGGGACGGAGTTCCGACCAAACCGTGGCTACGCGCCCGCCAAAATCTTCAATTATTAATGACAAGGTCGATGACTTCTCCCAAACTTCCCGATAATTCGAAAGTTCTAAAACGGCGTACTATACGCGATAGGGAAGACAAACGCGAGACTCGAATCAATGAACCCGGTCGTGCCGAAACATCCCCTGACCACCCGGAAACAAGTTAGTTATAGTCTTTGATTTCGGCGATTGAGGGGAATGGGATCTTGACGATCTCGCCATTGGCACATTCAATTTTGACGCTCGGAGTGGTCAGGGCCTGGGTGGTTTTCATGCTCCGAACTGTGCCGCGGACGCGCCGCCCATCGAGCGTAACAATCTCGACGTTGTCCTTGCCGTAAAGCGGCTGGAGTGCCGCTAAAGCCTTGGTGATTTCCACAGTAGTTGATTTCCTCCCCGGTCGAACGCGTTTGGGCACCTCGAACTCGCCCAAAAGATTTCAGGATTCTGCACGCTAGGCGTGCAGATGTCTATCTGTGAGCTTCAGCGGACCGTTGCAGGGCAGGCCAGGCACAACATGGAAGTGATGGAGACGCAACGGGTTATGAGCACCAAGGACTATTTCCAGACCAAAACGCGATCCAACTAAAAAGGAGCGCGTACGGGACGGCCAGGGTAAATGCCTGTTTGCAGTTTTCCGTCAATCACCTCGATGCGGCCGCGTGAGATACCAACATTACGGACGGCATCAAGCTTCGACTCAGGATCAATGACTGTCCCGTTTAGCAGCACAACATCGTAATTCTCCCTGGCATGAGTGGGGATTACGAAAAACGAAGAGCGGTTGAGGGCAATCAGCAAACAACAGACTAGGCTTATTAACAAAGCGGTCAGAGATCGTGGTGGCCTCAATATTGTTCTCCTCTGTTGCAAAACAAAAGGCGCGGGCGGGTCTGCGCGTAAACTCATTCCGGCGTCCGAAAGGTATGTTACTTTGAGCGAGCAAGTTCCAATGTGACCGTTAATGAAGGTTGAGTTGTACGTCAACCTCGGTCCACTGATCAATGTCAGCGATACCCCCCATTCGTGATCCCACACTTATTCGCGGTCTTGGTGTCATCGCGGCAACATCCATCGTTGTCGGAAACGTGATTGGGACGGGCGTCTTTCTGAAGTCGCGGGTTATGACTTGCAATGTGGGCACCCCTGGCCGGGTGATTGGCGTCTGGATCGTCGCCGGATTGCTCTCACTCGCCGGCGCTCTCACATATGCAGAGCTAGCGGCGATCTGGCCCCGCGCAGGCGGTGAATATGTTTTTATCCGCGAGGCTTATGACAAGCGTTTAGCGTTTCTCTTCGGCTGGATGCGATTTTTCGTTGCCAGCGCCGGCTCCATTGCCGCACTCGCTGTCGGCTTTGCAATCTTCCTAAACGTGCTCCTGGGGGGCACACTCGACGTCACATATTTCTCGCGCAACCTGAGAGGCTACGAGATCAACTTTGGTCTCATCCAGATAATAGCCCTCGCTGCTATAGCCTTCGTGACACTCATCAATTGCGCATCAGTATCGTTAGGTGGCAAATTCGCCTCAGCCCTGACAGCGATCAAGGTCGGTAGCATTCTTGCGCTTGGGATGGCAGTGCTGCTATTCGCTCCCGGCGACTGGACGCACTTTCTCTCAAGCAATCAAGGCGGCTCGTGTGAAGGCGTAGCAGCAGCTGCGCGCGGGGGTAGCGCCGGATTCGCAGCGGCGATGCTGGGCGCCTTGTGGGCTTACAATGGCTGGAATGAGATGACGTTTGTGGCCGGCGAGGTAAAAAACCCGCAACGCAATATGCCGATTGCGCTGGTCGGTGGCATGGCCATCGTCGGTGCGCTTTACATCTTTGTCAACAGCACCTACTTCTACGTCTTGACGCCGACTGAGATTGCCAGCGTGCCGGCGACTTCCTCGGTGGCAGCCGTGGTGGCGCAAAGTTTTCTTGGGCCCGTTGCGGTGAGCTTGATCGCGGCCGCGATGCTTAGTTCTACATTTGGCGCACTTCACATTTCAAATATGGCGAGCGCGCGCGTGCCTTATGCCATGGCGCGGGATGGTCTTTGCTCCACGCACCTGGCGCGCGTCTCAGAGCGCTCCCGGGTCCCGATTCGCGCTCTTATCGCACAGGGCCTTTGGGCCAGCGTCCTCGCGCTTTCCGGCTCGTATGATACGTTGACGGATTATGTGATCTTTGCAAACTGGATTTTCTTTGGGCTAGTGATTGCTTCGGTTTTCATTATTCGGCGGCGAATGCCCGAAGTTGAGCGAGTTTACCGAGCCTGGGGTTATCCCTGGATTCCGATGCTCTTCCTGCTGACGACGGCATGGCTGCTCATTACCACGCTGATCACCGCGCCGTTGCGTTCACTAATAGGTCTTGGGCTCGTCGCTCTGGGCGTTCCGGTCTACTACTACCAATCTCGCAGTAAGAGTTCTGAATGATCTTGCGAGGCGCAATACTGGCGCTGATTGACTGCCGATTTCATTTTCCATTTCTCATTTCTCATTAATTTCTCATTTCTCATTCGTCATCTGAATAGCGACTCACTCAAGCCGCGGGTCATGAGGTCAGTACCACAATGCGGTAGCGGTGGGTCATGTTGCGATTCCACTCGGCGTTAGTGATCAGGAGCACATGACCCACCGTTACCGCATTGTGGTACTGACCTCATGACCCGCGGCTTGAATGAATTGCTACTAAAATAACAAATGGAAAATGAAACGAATCGTCATGCAGCCTATTATTTTTCAATCTGCGCCCCGCTGCTATCGGACTTTTCCTCGTCCCGCAACTGACCACACAGTCTCGACCCGTTCGCCCCTCACGCCATAGATTTCATCGTGCATATTGACCGTGCTGCAGACGTGATTGGGAATCACTGAGAGTCGTTCACCAATCCGGTACCGATGCATAGAGTCTCTGATGTTTAGATGGCCATGCTCCTCTGAAAGAGTCTCCAGCTCCGCATCCGGGTCTTCTTTTACAAGGCCAAACCCGCAGCGGTCGCCCGCAAGGTAACGATCCGAAGAGAAGGTCTTTGATCCTCCATCAACTATGACCCGGCCGGCGACGCTATTACTAACCACCGTCACGATCACGGAAAGTGCGCAGTCTTCAACCCCCGCCACGCCAATGCCTGCCATGTTGCGATCATTAAAAATATACATTCCCGGGCGGACTTCATTGACCCCGAGAAACTTATGGGCATCGTAAGCCGTCGGAGTCGATCCACCACTCACCGTCGCCAGCGGCCATCCAGCGCGCTCGAATGCTTCCTGTGTGCGACCAAGTAAGTCATTTACGTCACCCAGCAAGGCAGATCGTTCTGTTGGTCCAACCACAAACTGCCCTGGGAAAAACATCAGGCCCCTGAACTCCAGACCAGGGAGAACAGAAATCTGCTCGGCCAGCATCAGTAGTTCTTTTTCGTTCGCCACCCCGCATCGCCCGAAGCCAACATCCAACTCCGCCAAAATACCAACCTTCACGTTGCGCGCTGTGACTTGCTCGGAGATAGTCCGCGCCGCTTCCAGTGAATCGAGTGAGACTGTAATGTCGGCACGTTCGGCGAGTTCAGCCACCCGCGTTGCTTTGCCACGTCCGACCAGCGGATACGCGATAAGGATATCTGTGATGCCTGAATCGAGCATCACTTCGGCTTCACCAATCTTCGCAACGGTAATTCCTATTGCCCCGCTTTCGATTTGTCGTCTTGCCAGGTCGGGAATTTTATGTGATTTCGTGTGAGGTCGCAGTGCGATGCCCTGGCGCCGACAATACTCTGTCATTCGCGATAGATTTCGCTCCATCACGTCTAGATCGACGACCACAGCTGGAGTTTCCAGTTCAGATACAAGCATTCTTCTTGTCGCTCGCGAATTGCCCAGGTCCTAACGGATCAGGACTGCGAAGTTCCATTCATCCTAAGTCTGGCTTACTATACCTCGGACTATATGCCCAGGCATCGATGCAACCGGACAGCTTCATTTGGCGTATAGGCTCTGGAGGCCTTCTCGTTAACCCCTAGCTCTAAGATTGGTAGTCGTTCTTATGTCGCAGAATCACGGAGTGCCAATACAAGCCGAGACGGATGCGAGCATAACTATCTGCTCAAACTGCCGGACACCAATGCCGCAAGGCCTGCGTTTTTGTCGCAACTGCGGTTTTCGTTTGGGTGAGGGGCCGGCCGAATATACGGAGACCAGGCGGTTTGAGAATGGCCGTCCGGTGAATCTGGCAGACCATGGCGACGCTTCGCAACAACCCTTCGCCACAGCGTACGGTGTAACAGGTGGCGCGATGTCCCCGGCAACTGGACATCAAATGGCCAAGCGGGCCAAAAAAATGAGCGGGATGACATGGATGTTCTTGGGCCTGCTAGTCTTTTTCATTGCGGCCGCTGCCTTCACAGCGATCGTTACACCGTTGCGTAGAATCCCTCCCGTAGCTTCAGCGCCTGCGGTTCCGAAGCCCTGGGTGGGTGTTAGTTCTTTTGAGGATGGTGAGGGCGGCGTCACCTTCGACAACGTTACGCCTCCAGGAGGTCCGGCAGACAAAGCTGGACTCGTCGGTGGAGACATAATAACCAGCTTTGACGGTCAGATCGTCCATGATGAGGATGAGATGACAGACTTAGTGCAGCGCACTCCCATTGGAAAAGCCGTCGAGGTGATCTACCTCAGAGATGGCGAGTCGAAAACCACGACGATGACCACGATCTCCAAAGAAGACTTTGATCGTCTAGTCCAGGATTTTCGAAATCGACCTGAAGGCCAGGGTCTATTTGGTTTCGACGATGACGACATTGAACGAGTCCCAATTCCCGGCACGAAGACTTTCGGTGTGAGGGTAGATGATGTCACCCCGAACCGCCCTGCTGATCTTGCCGGAGTAAAAGACGGCGACATCATTCTCGAGTTTGACAAAGCGCCCATCCGCACTACCGAAGAGTTTAAGGCTCGCGTAAACCGCGCGATACCTTATAGCACCGTTACAGTTGCTTTGATGCGCGGAGCAGAGCGACTCGAGATACTAGTCAAGATGGGCAAGAAGTAATTAATCGGACACTCCACCAACCGGTGACGGGTCTTTCCTCGCTGTAAACTCGCACATCCTCGCTTCCATTTCCTGGCGCACTTTTTCGTGGGCTTCTTCCGCCCCGTCACCTTCAAAAGTCTCAAACAACGCGTACGGGGTTTCAGCAACCAAACGCAGTTCCCAGGCTTCCCGTTGATCAAATGAAGCACGGGAAAACCAGAGCGCGTCCAGACTCGCATCATCAATTCTGGCCCCTGCAAAAGTGAGCTCGTCCTTGTTAACAACTTCGGCTCGTGTTTCAGGGAGCACCAGCAAGCGCCGCAGTTGCCACCCGTGCTTCTGATAGGTGGCTACGATATCTCCGATAAGATCTCTCTGATTCATTACGCCTCTTTGACTAATTGAAAGTCTCAGCCAGTATAGCTCAGACGGAATTTTCCAGTACTGAGCAGGTACTGACCTGAGTCATTCCAAAGTCGGCTCCCTTCGCCGAGGTTCCGTAATGCCGCGGGTCCCATCGTTGACCGGTGTTGACCAGCTCAATTGAGCACAACTATGATGCGACCCGAGAAGACATTAGGGAACAGAGGTGTACTGTTGTTTTCGCGAGAGCGTGATTGTCAGAATTGCGCGGGGAGAGCTTCAACGGGGAAGGTTTCTGGTAGCGGATTCAGCATCACTTTTCGATTGTCGGCTCTCTTGTTGGTGGCATCACTTGGTAGTTTGCCATCGCCGGCTCCGGCCAAATCTCAGAACGCTTCAAGAGTCCAAATAGGTCTCAACACGATGGTCAGCACTGCCCCAGACAAAGAAAACAAAACCAAGGTCTCCGCGTCATTCTACGAAGCGCTGCGCAAGGCGCTCAAGAAACGCAAGCTGACAATTGAGAGTATCTGTCCCACCAGCGACGTGGTAGCGCGCAGAATCCTTGAAGAATACGGCGCGATGTTTCTGGCAGTTAAGAAGGTGACTCCACCGCCGGTTTGCGTGTTTACCGCGGAGGATCAGGTGACCCGGTTTCAGGACGACGTTGGATTTGCGACAGAGACCATCGCCGATGCGGAGATCGACCTCCAGCCAGAGGCAATGAAAGCGCTGATGAAAGCGCGCTCGGAAGCCCAGGAAGAGAATCTGGATATCACGCCGCGAGGTGGTGCGGAAGCAGCCCGCCGCAATTACGAAGACAGCATGCGTCTATGGGACACACGCTTTCTGCCGGCTCTGGATTACTGGCTCGGTCAGGAGAGATTAACCATCGAGCAGGTTTCGCGTCTGCGCAGTTTGCCGCTCCACGATCAGGTTGCGGAGGTTCTGGAACTGGAGAAGACCGGCATCTTCTTTAGCAAAGATCTTTCCAAATCTATTCTCTATTCAATCGCTGCCCCGGGCACTTCGCAACATATCGCCATGCTCGCGCTGGATGTTACCGAGTTTGATAACCCACGCGTGCGTGAGATTCTGGCAAAGCATGGCTGGTTCCAGACCGTGCTCAGTGACCTGCCGCACTTCACTTTCCTTGGTCTTAAAGAAAAGGATCTGCCGAAGCACGGATTGAAGAACCTGGAAGCCGATGGCCAGATCTTCTGGATTCCCAACGTCGTGGATCGCCCCAGGTAAAACAGCGAAGGCTTGGACCATTGAAGCAATGTCCTCAGTGTGATGGTAGGTATGCAGACGACTCGCTCAACTTTTGCCTGCAGGACGGGGCAACGCTGACATTCGCAAGTGATACTCCATCCTCGCGCAATTCGGATGCGACCTTAATCTATGGCTCTCTTGATCCGGGTCGCGGATCAATGGTTGTTGAACCAGCTCAAAAGCAGCCTCCGAAGTTCATAGCTCAACCAACCTTAGTTCATGACGCCAGGGTCGCCCCTGCGAATCCTGGAATTAGTAGTTCTCACCCAACCAGTCGCTTACTGGTGGGTGGCGTGCTCGCAATCGCGGTGCTGTTGTTAGTGAGTGTCGGAATCGGCGCAGCACTGTTGTTCCGGCAGAGCCGGCAGACTCAAATTCCCGCATCAGGGCCGAATGCCCCAAACCCAAACCCGGCTTCCGCGACCTCGAGCCCGGAAGGCACTTCCACAACGAAGGGCTTATCGAGTGGCCCCGGAATTGAGAGCGACCAGAACTCTAAGACGGCGCCGCTGAAGATCAAGGCCACAGCTTCCTCAGTGCGCTACTCGGTGCAGAGTAATACTTACGATCCTTCAAATGCGATTG